>JAFAKN010000663.1 GCA_019235415.1 Alphaproteobacteria bacterium | reverse complement strand
CGAGCAACGCTCGGGGAGGTGTCGGCGTCTTACGCCGACGGAGGGGTCATGGGTCATGACCGTCCGACCCCTCCGTCGCCTCGCGCGCTTGATTACAAGCGCGGAGACGGCGACACCTCCCCGGCTTCGCTGGGGAGGACACTAGTGCGTGAGGCCGGCGTCGGGCGGCTCGAGGTTCTTGCGCACGATGTTGGACAAAAACTGCATGCAGGCCATCGAGGTCTCGCCATCCAGTCCATCGACGACGAAATCGGTGGTGCAGTACATCGCCTCCAGACCGCCGGCATCGAGGCAGGCGCGCACGATGCGCTCCTCGGCCTGCGGCGTGTGGATCAGCTCGGGCTTGCGCAGGAGATAAGCGAGGCACGCCTCGATGCCGTAGCAGCCCCAGTTCGACATCATCGCCGGCACGACGATGTCGGTCTTCACCACGGTCGCGAGGATCTTGCCCTTGGGCATGGTGGCGGCGACGGCGTCGTAGATCGTGCCGAAGCCCAGCTCATTGCCGTGATCGCCGATGCCGACCGAGAAGATGCCGCGCTTGTTGGCCTCGGTAACGACCTCGCCGATGTCGATGCAGCCCTGGAACTTCGAGTCAGGGCCGGTGAGCGGCAGCGCGGTCGCCGAATGGACGATGCCGTTGGCGCCGGCGCCGAGGCGCTCCGTGCTGACGACGGCCTTGGGCTTGTACTCCTTGTAGATCTCGTCGATCCACGCCTTCACGTTGGACTGTTGGATGGGCGAGCAGGCCATCGCCGCGCCGAGACGGCGATCGCGCGCCTGCTCGAACGGCTTCACCATCAGGCCCGCCGCGTGGCTCGAAGCGATGATCGGATCGGCATGGCAGGGCTCGTTGACGTACACCGGGATGGCGCCTAGGCCGCGGTAGAGGATGCGCGCCAGCGAGGCGGCGCCCGGTGGGCCGTCGCTTTCGCCCTTGGGCATGGTCGGCTCGTAGCCAGCGCCGGTCATGATGAACACGACATCGCCCTTGCCGAGATGCTTCTTCAGTCCTTCGGCCGCTGCCATCGTCACCGGCTTGTCGTCATTGGCCTTGCGCGCGGCCAGGTACATCGGCAACAGCACGCCGTGCGGCATGCCGGGATTCTTGGCCTCAATGGTGATCAAGCGGTCGACGGCTTCCCCGACCATATCGAGCATGGCAACCCCCATAGTATTCTCGAAAGGAATTGGGCGCCTCGTGGCGTGATCGCACAAGTATAATTTTGGCGCTAATCTGATGCCGATTCGGCATCGAAGTTTTGCGTGGCGGACCAGGATGATCAACGCCAGCCTGCGCTATTTCACGGCGGTCGCGCGCCACGGCTCGTTCCGTGAGGCCGCGGAGGAGCTGCATATCGCCCAGTCGGCGCTGAGTCGCCAGGTGCAGAAGCTAGAGGACGAATTCGGCATCGCCCTGTTCGAGCGCCACGCGCGCGGCGTGCGGCTCACCTCGGCCGGCGACATCTTCCTGCGCCACGCTCAGTCGAACCTCCGCCAAGTCGACCGGGTGCGCTCGGAGCTCGATGCGCTGAAGGGCCTACGGCGCGGCACGGTGAACGTGCGCTCGATCGAGGCGCTGGCGCCGCATTTGTTGCCGCAGGCGGTGGCCCGCTTCAGCGCCCGCCATCCCGGCATCCGCTTCGAGATCGTGATCGACGGGTCGGACCAGGTGATTGCCGCGGTGCGCGAAGGCCGCACCGACATCGGGCTTGCCTTCTACCCGCCAGCCGATCGCGACCTCGTCACCTTGTTCAAGATGCGCGAGCCGATGGTCGCGGTCCTGTCGGCCAGCCATCCGTTGGCCGATCAGAAGCGCGTGTCGCTCAGCGATTGCGCGCGCTATCCCATTGCCGCTCCGATGAGAAACACCGGCAGCCGTATCCTGATCGACGTCGCCTGCAAGGCGGCCAACATCCACATCGTGCCGATGCTGGAGAGCAATTCCATCCCGCTGCGCGTGGAGTTCGTGCGCGTGAACCACGGCATCACCTTTCTGTCGCGGCTGTCGGCCTGGGACAGCCTGCAGAGCGGCGAACTGGCCGCCGTGCCAATTCGCGAGCGGCTGGTCAACAACGCTTCGATCGATGCGATCATCCATGCGGGACGGCAATTGCCGCTGGCGGCCGAGGAGTTCCTACGCGTCCTGCAGGCCGAGTTTCAGGCCCTGCACGATATGGCCTACCGACCGGCGAAGGCTGCGAGCACCACGAATGGCGCAGGGAAGGGTCGTCGAACTTGAGTGTGCTCGGTGTGGCAACGGCGGTTCATACTGGGAAAGGGAAGGGGGATCGGAATGACGTACACGCTTTTGGCGCGCTGCCCGAAGACCGGGGAGGTCGGCATCGGTATCGCCACTTATTCGATCTGCGTCGGGCTTTATTGCAACGGCCTGCGCGGCAATGTCGGTGCCGCCATGACGCAGGCCTTCGTCAATCAGGGCAACAACACGCTGGCGCTCAATCTTTTAGCCCAGGGTTTTTCTCCCGCGCACGTGCTCGACGAGCTCAAGGCCAACGATCCCGATGCGGAGTACCGCCAGATCGCGATCATCGGCCACGACGGCCAGGCGGTGGGTTACAGCGGCGCCAAGACACGCGCCTGGTCGGGGCATGTCGTGGGCGATGGCTATGTCTCGATGGGCAATGTGCTCGCCGGAAAGCATGTCGTCGAGGCGATGGCCAGGGCATACGAAGCCGCATCGGCCGAGTCGTTCGACCGGCGGCTGCTCGGCGCGATCGAAGCGGGCCGCGATGCCGGCGGGCAAGTCGGCAACGAGGGCCATCTCACGGAGCGCTCGGCAGCGGTGCGCGTGTTCGGGGAACACGATCATGCGGAGCTCGACCTCAGGGTCGACCTGCACGACAGGGCGGTCGACGAACTGCGTCGCGCCTTCGAGGAGTACGAGCTCTATCGCGGCTACTACCGCGATCGCGGCAAGGATCCGCGAAACGCCATCTCGCAGGCCGAGTTCGTGGCGCGGCTGGCGCGGAAGGAGGCCGCGCAATGACCTATTCGATCATCGGACGCTGTGCACGTACGGGCCGGCTGGGGCTCGGCATCACGACCTTCTCCTTGGCCGTCGGCGGCCGCTGCGAAGGCATTTTAGCTAACGTCGGCATCTGCAAGACGCAGGCCTTCCCCAACCGCACCAACGATCCGCTCGGCATCAAGCTTTTAGCCGAAGGCTACCTGCCGTCGCGCATCATGGAGATGTTCGCCGACAACGACAGCGAGCACGATTATCGGCAAATCGCCATCATGGACCGCGAGGGTCGCGTCGCCGCGCATACCGGCTCCGGCACGCGTGGCTGGTCGGGGCACGAGATCGGCGCGGATTGCGTGGCGTTCGGCAACGGCCTGGTGGGACCCCAGGTGCTGTCGGGCCTGATCGCGGGCTTCACGGCAAAGCCCGGCGAGGCGCTGGAATACCGCTTGATGCGCGCGCTCGAAGGCGGCCGCGATGCAGGCGGGCAGGGCGACGCGCAGAGTCACCGGCCGGAACGGTCGGCCGCGATCAAGGTCGTTGACCGGCTGGACTATCCCGACATCGACGTTCGCGTCGATGTGCATCCGACCGCCGTCGAGGAGCTGCGGCGCGTGCTGGAGGAGTTCAAGCTCTACGAGCAGTTCTATCGCGAGCGCGGGAGAAACCCGAGCAAGGCGATCCCGCAGGACGCCTTCGTGGCACAGCTGCAGGCGAGGCGGGCCGCCCTGTCATCCCGAGCGTAGCGAGGAATCCTTGCGGCAACGGGAAGGATCCCTCGCTTCGCTCGGGATGACAAAGATGGCGCTCGGGATGACAGTCTTGTCGCGTCCGCGCAGGTGCCTCAGGAGAGGGAGCAAACCATGACCTACACCATTCTCGGCCGCTGCCCGCGCACGGGGCGCATGGGGATCGGCATTGCGACCTTCTCGATTACCGTGGGACGGTACTGCCGCGGCGTTAAGGCGATGACCGGCGTCACCATCAGCCAGGCCTTTGCCAACGAGCGCAACAACAAGCTGGCGCTGCGGCTCTTGGGTCAAGGGTTTGCCGCCCAGTCGGTGCTGGATCAGCTTCTGAAGAACGACCGCTACTTCGAATACCGGCAGATCGGCGTGATCGATCGCGACGGAACCGCGGTGGCGTACAGCGGCCCGCGCACCCGCGGCTACTCGGGCCACGTCGTCGGCGACAACCATGTCGCTTTTGGCAACGGCCTGGTGGGAAGCAAGGTGGCGGAAGCGATCGCCGCCGGCTTCCTCGCCAAGCCCGACGCCGATCTCGAGGAGCGCCTGCTCATGGGGATCGAGGCTGGCCGTGACGCGGGCGGCCAGGGAACGATCGACGATCACAAGCCCGAGCGCTCGGCGGCGCTGCTGGTCTACTCGCAGCATCCCTATCCCGACATCGACCTCAGGGTCGACCTTCATCCGACGGCCGTCGAGGAGCTGCGGCGCGTGTACAGCGAATACAAGCCCTACGAGGCCTACTATCGCGAGCGCGAGCGCAATCCGCGCGGCGCGCTGCCTCAGGAGCAGTTCATGGCCGCGCTGACATCGAGGGCCGCCCAATGACCTTCTCGATCATCGCGCGCTGTCCGCGCACCGGCCGCCTCGGGCTTGGGATCGCCACCTTCTCCATCGCCTCGGGCGGCCGCTGCGAAGGCATCCTGGCCGGCGTCGGCATCTGCAAGACGCAGGCCTTCATCAATCGCGGCAACGATCTTTTGGCGCTAGAGCTGCTGCAGCAGGGGCATTCGCCGACACATGTCATGCAGATGCTGGAGGCCAACGATCCCGAGCACGCCTATCGCCAGATCGCGATCCTCGATCGCGAAGGCAATGCCGCCGCACATACCGGCTCGGGCACCCGGCCGTGGTCGGGACACAAGATCGGCGAAGGCTTTGTGGCGTTCGGCAACGTCCTGGCTGGACCGCAGGTCGTGGAAGCCATCGCGTCCGGCTTCCTGGAGAAGCCCGAGGATCCGCTCGAGTACCGCCTGCTGGGCGCGCTCGAAGGCGCCCGCAACTCGGGCGGCCAGGTCGGCGGCAGTGGTCATCTGACCGAGCGGTCGGCGGCGATCCGCGTCGATGCCGATCCGGACTATCCCGACATCGACGTACGCGTCGACCTGCACGACGACGCTATCGTCCAGCTGCGGCGTATCCTCGATGAGTTCAAGCTCTACGAGGACTTCTATCGCAGCCGCGGGCGCGATCCGAGCACGGCCATCACGCAGGGCGAGTTCGTCGCGCAGCTACAGGCGAAGCGTTCAACTCTGTCCTCCCGAGCGCAAGCGAGGGACCTTTGAGGCAACGAGAAAGGTCCCTCGCTGCGCTCGGGATGACAGAAGCTGCGCTCCTAACGACAAATTTGGAGATGCCATGACCTTCGCGATCGCGGCAAGGTGTCCGGACAGCGGCAAGTTCGGCGTGGCGATCTCCACGCGGCCGCTGGCGGTCGGATCGCGTTGTCCGTTCCTACGACCCAACCTCGGTGCCGTCGTCACCATGGCATTCACGGACCCGCGGCTGGGACCGTTCGGACTGCGGCTGCTCGGACTGGGCTACTCTGCCCCGCGGGTGCTGGATGAGATCGCCGCCAGCGACCCGAACATCGAATACCGCCAGATTGCAGTGATCGATCGCGACGGCAATGCGGTGGCGCGCACGGGAAAGCGCAATCGCGACTGGTCCGGGCATTTCTGCGCGGACGGCATGGTGGCGATGGGCAATGCGCTTGTCTCGGAACGTACGGCGAGCGCCATGGCCGAAAGCTTCCGCAAGACCAAAGGAGATGAGCTCGAGGCGCGGTTGATGACGGCCCTGGAGGCAGGTCGCGATGCCGGCGGCCAGCATGGCGGGCAGCATTCGGCGGCGCTCGTCGTCTATCGGCTGCAGGAATATCCCCTGGTCGATCTCCGGGTCGACGAGCATGACGAGCCGATCGGTGAGCTGCGGCGGATCTTCGATCTGTATCGACCGCAGATCGAATACTACGAGACGCGGCCGTGGCAACCGGAAGTGATCGGCAGCGAAGACGACTGGGCGACACGCCAGAAAGCAATGAGCAGGCCGTGAGCGGGACCAAGTGGCCCGTCCATTGCGTAGGTCTGCCGGAAAGGACCGTCGACTCGGCGGTAAGGTCCTCCACATGAAGAAGCAATTCCACCTGGCCTGGTTCCTGTCGCAGGGCTACGGGCCCAAGAGCTGGCGCAGCGACTTTCCCGGCGCCGACCTCCATCGCTGGATGATGCCCGACCTGTTCCAGGACCTGGCGCGCGGCATGGAGCGCGCCTGCATGGACTACATCATCATCGAGGACTCCTCGAACGTGCCCTACACCTACAAGGGCAGCCACGACACCTATCTGCAGTACGCCGCGAGCGCGCCCAAGCTCGATCCGGCGGTGCTGGTGCCCTACCTCGCGCAGGCAACGACGCATCTCGGCCTGGTGCCGACGCTCTCGGTGTCGGAGTATCCGCCGTACCTGCTGGCGCGCCTGGTGAACTCGCTCGACCATGTCACGGAGGGGCGCATCGGCTGGAACTGCGTCACCGGCAGCAACGATGGCGCAGCGCAGAACTACGGCCGCGACAAGCACTATCCCCACGACGAGCGTTACGACATCGCCGACGAATTCGCCGACGTCGTGACGCGGCTCTGGGAGGCTTGGGAGCCCGACGCCGTGGTGCTCGACCGCGACAAGCCGATGTTCGCCGACGGCAGCAAGGTCCACGCCATCGACCACGACGGCAAGTACTTCCGCTGTCGCGGCCCGATCAATGCACCGCGCTCGCCGCAAGGCCGCGTGCCGATCTGCCAGGCTGGTGGGTCGCCGCGCGGCCAGCGCTTCGCGTCCCGCTGGGCCGACACCATCATCACCGAGGGCGGCGGCAGCGTTGAGACCATGAAAGCGTATCGCGACCGCGTGCGCCAGCAGGCAGCCGAGTACGGCCGCAATCCCGACGACATCAAGCTCCTGTTCCTCGCTCATCCGATCATCGACGTCTCGATGGAGGCGGCGCGGGAGCGCGAGAAGATGGAGCAGGCCGAAGCCGAGAAACACCTCGACCTGCATCTGTCAGGCATGTCGCGGCTTACCGGCATCGACTTCGACAAGTTCGACCTCGACGAGCCCTTGCCGACGGACCTCAAGACCAACGGCCACCAGTCGGCGCTCGCCAAGTGGGTTGGCAAGACGCCGCGCTCGATCCTGCAGACCTATGCGCGCAAGTCCGGCATAAGCTTCACCGGCACGCCCGATCACGTGGCCGGCATGATGCAGGAGATCATGGAGGAGGTCGGCGGCGACGGCTTCCTGTTCTTCCACAGCTACTTCGATCGCCGGTACATCGTCGAGATCTGTGACGGCCTGGTGCCCGAGCTGCAACGCCGCGGGCTGACGCGCAAGGCGTACGCGCATCGGTATCTGAGGGACAATCTGCTGGAGTTTTAGTTTCTTGCCGGACCGTGGGCCTCCAGGCCCGCATCTGTCATCCCGAGGCCGCAGGCCGAGGGATCCTTCGTGTCGCCTCAAAGATCCCTCGCTACGCTCGGGATGACATGAGCGGACTCGGGCGGAGTAATCTCCGCCATGAGGAGGTCCGCACTCCACATGAGCATGAGGCGCCACTGGAGTGGCGCGCCCAGCGAGTCACTCGATCCGAACGCCGACGTCCTGGACGATCTTGCGCCACTTGGTGTTCTCGATGGCGATGTAGGCCTCGAACTCCTGGCGCGATTCCTTGGCCGGCACGAAAGCGAGGTCGTTGAGCTTGGCGAGCACCGCTGGCTCCTTGATGATCTTCATCAGCTCGGCACTCAGCCGGTCGAGGATCGGTTCGGGCGTGCCCGCGGGTGCCGCGACGCCGACCCAGCCGACGGCGACGACGCCTTCCACGCCCTGCTCGGCGATGGTCGGTACTTCCGGAAGGAATGGCGAGCGACGCTGGTCGGCCACGCCGAGTGCTCTCGCCTTGCCCGCCCTCACCGAGGATACCGCGCCGGGCATGGCGTCGGACAGGAGCTGGATGTCGCCGTTTTGCAGCGCCAGGGTGGCGTCGGCATTGCCCTTGAACGGCACATGCGTGAGCTTGATGCCGGCTTTGCTCTTCAGAAGCTCCACAGCGAGATGGCTCGCCGATCCGTTGCCCGACGAGCCGTAGTTGACCTCGGCACCCACTTTGGCCTTGGCGACCAGATCCGGGATCGACACGATACCGCTCTTGAGGCTGGCCAGCAGGACCTGTGGCGTCAGCGCGAGATTGGCGATCGGCGCGAAATCCTTTTGCACGTCGTAGGGCAGGCGAGGGTAGATGGCCGGGGCGATGCCGTGGGTAGCGATCGTGGCCATCAACAGCGTGTAACCGTCGGGTGCCGCCTTGGCCGCGAGGTCGGCGCCGATCGTGCCGCCGGCGCCCGGTTTGTTGTCGACCACGACCTGTTGGCCGAGCGCTTTGCCTAGCTGCTCGCCCGTGACGCGGGCCATGATGTCGGTCGTCTGACCGGGCGGAAAGGGCACGACGAGGCGGATCGGCTTGGCCGGCCATTGCTGGGCGGCGGCGGGCAGCGCCAGCCCGCCCGCCAGAGCGATAAGAAGAGACCGACGTTCCAGCATCACTGTCATGGCGGCGTTTCGCTACGCCAGTGGCGTCGTTTCGCTACGCCGCCTGCTTGCGATTCTGCTGTGACGGATGCTCGCCGGCGATCTTCAAGAAATTCTCGAGGATCTTGTGACCGTGCTGCGAGGCGATGCTCTCGGGATGGAACTGCACGCCATGGATCGGCAGGCTCTTGTGGCGCAAGCCCATGACGATGTCGCCGGTCTCGGCCGTGACCTCGAGCTGGCTGGGCAAGCTCGCGCGCTCGACGACCAGCGAATGGTACCGCGTCGCCTGGAAGGGCGAGGGCACGTCCTCGAAAACGCTCTGCCCCTGGTGCGCCACCGCCGAGAGTTTGCCGTGCATGGGCACGCGGGCGCGCACCACCTTGCCGCCGAACGCCTGGCCGATGGCCTGATGCCCGAGGCAGACACCCAGCACGGGCACCTGCGCTTTTGCCGCGGCCTTGATCAGGTCGAGGCAGATGCCGGCCTCGTTGGGCGTGCAAGGCCCGGGCGACAGCACGATGCCCCCGGTCTTGAGCGCCAATGCCTCGTCGACCGTGATCTGGTCGTTGCGATGCACGAGGCAGCGCGCGCCGAGATCACCCAGGAAGTGGACCAGGTTGTAGGTGAAGCTGTCGTAGTTATCGATGAGGAGCAGCATGGCGCGAGACTAGACGCTTTCGGTCCCGTCCTGAAGGGCCACCTCTCAACCTACGAAGGCCCGCCAAAGGCTGTAGTCCTGCACCTTCGCGGCGGCTTTGAGGAAAAGACCGTCGCCGGTCGCTTGATAGGCGCGCAACGCAGCCTCGGTCAGCTTCGCCGGATGGGCATCGGTCTTGTCCGCCAGGGCTTCGAGGTGATTGCGGTCGAGGGACAGGTTGGCCTCCGACAGTGCGTGCTGGCGATCGGCGTCAAAGGTCTCGAAGGCCTTTGCGTGCGTCTGCCGGAAGGCGGCTGCCGCGATGCGGTGCATTGGTGCATCCAGTTGAGGGGCGATCATCAGGTAGGCCATCGGACCGGTGACCAGATGCAGGTTGGGAATGGTCGATTTGCGCACGAACGTGGCGGCCCCGGCCTCGGCGCAGCGCATGATCTCGCCCGTCCAGTCGACGTTGGCATTGTGTTGCGAGATTTCCCGCGGCGGCGCCGATCGGAGCCCGATCGCCCACAGAGCCAGGCCGCGGGCCAGCTCGCCTCGCCGCGCCACGGTATCCTTCTGCTGCAAAGCGCGCGCCGCATGGGCCGTGCGGATCAGTCCATGGAACAGCAGCGCCCCCACGTCGTGGGCGAACCGTTCGACCCACACGGCCAGAACGGCGGTGGCCGGCCGGTCGCTGAGCTCCCGATCGAAGTGGCGCAGCCAATCGCCATGGCAGTCCTTTCGTCCGACAGCCTCTCGCCAGGCCGTGGGAATGGAGATGCCAATGACGGGTGCCTCATAGGGGCGGGCGCGATGACGCGCGATCCAACGCGTGACGGTATGACCGATGCCCAACCCCACCAGTGCCTCCGGTCCCATCGTCGAGTGATCGACAAAGTGCGTCACCGGCATGAAGGGATTGGTGTCGTGGTACTTGCGATAAACGTCGTCGAGAACGTCTTCGCACGGACGATCGTCACGCACGAGAATTTCGTCTATGCGGCTGGAAACCGGGGTTGCTTGCATGGCGGTCCTCCACAACTTCCATGAAACAACGACCGGCGGAGGGGCCTTGTTGCGCGCGTGGTCAGCTCATCCGAGGCGTTTGGCCATCAGGACATCGTGCCGGCCAAGCCCATTGACGTCGGGCAGCACGCCAACGACGGCATAACCGTGGCAGCGATAGAAGGCGAGTGCGTGTCCGCGTTCGGTCACCTCGGCTGACCTTGCATGTGACAACACGTCCGGCCACAAATCGACGTCGAACAGGGTTGTCCCACCGTAGTCATCATCGGTGCCCAGGAACAGGGTGGCGGCGCCTTCGCAGTGGGCATGCGCCTCGAGCGCCGCCAACAGGGCCGAGCCAACGCCCTGGCGCTGCCGGTCGGGGGCGACGACCAGGGGATGGATTTCCCAACCATGCGCATAGACCTTGATCGCGCCGATCCACCCGACCAGGCGCTCGTCGTGGAGAGCGGCGAAGCCGAGCCAGTCCGTCTCGCCGCGCCGCGCCGCAACTTCAGCCTCCGCAGCGCCTTCCGCCTGATAACCGGACGGCACGTGAGCAAGCGCATCGCGCAATACTTTTGCCGCGCCGAGCAACTGCGCTTCGGTCAATCCGCCGAAATCGACAATGATCAGCGGGAAAGCTACGGCGGTCTTGGACTTGTCGTCGGCCGGGTTCACTGTCATGCCTTGTCCACGATTGTCGGTGACCTTCTCGAGCGATGTCCACCCGCAACCTCGACAAGCTGATGGCGCCGCGCTCCGTGGTCGCGATCGGTGCGAGCGCTCGCCCCGGCTCGGTCGGCGCGGCCGTCACGCGCAACCTGCTGGCCGGCGGGTTCAGCGGCGACCTTCATCTCGTCAACCTCAAGGGCGGCGAGATCGAGGGCCGGGCGGTCCTCAAGAGCCTTGGCGAGCTGCCGCGTCCGGCCGAACTCGCGGTGATCATGACGCCGCCGGAGACGGTGCCGCGGCTGCTCGTCGAGCTGGGCGAACACGGCACGAAAATCGCGGTGATCATCACCGCCGGTCCCGGCATCGGCCCCACCGCGCAGGACGACAACCAACGCTGGCGCAAACGCCTGCTGAAGGCGGCGCAGCCCTCCCTGCTGCGCATCGTCGGCCCCAACTGCGTCGGCTACATGGCTCCGCGCCTCGGCTTGAATGCGAGCTTCGGTCCAACCAGGGTCAAAGCCGGGCGCCTGGCTGCGGTGGCGCAATCGGGTGCCGTGCTGGCAGGCCTCGTCGACTGGGGAACCTCGCAAGGCATCGGCTTCTCCCACCTGTTCTCGATGGGCGACATGTCCGACGTCGATTTCGGCGACGTTCTGGACATGCTGGCTGGCGACTACGACACGCGCGCAGTGCTGATGTACGTCGAGGGCATCACCCAGGCGCGCAAGTTCATGTCGGCCGCCCGCAGCGTTGCGCGATTGAAGCCGGTGATCGTGCTCAAGGCCGGCCGGCATGCCGCGGCGGCCCAGGCGGCGGCCTCGCACACCGGGTCCATGGCGGGTTCCGCGGCAGTCTATGAAGCGGCCTTCGCGCGTGCCGGCCTGGTGCGCGTCAACGGCCTCGGCGAGCTGTTCGATGCCGCCGAGACGCTGGGTTACGCCCTGACGCCGCGCACCGAGCGCCTGGCCATCCTCACCAACGGAGGCGGGGCCGGAGTCATCGCCACGGATCTGCTGCTCGACGAGTGCGGCGACCTCGCGACCTTGCAGCCGCGCACCCTGGCCCAGCTCGATGCGCTGATGCCGCGCGCCTGGTCGCGCGGCAACCCGGTCGACATCGTGGGTGACGCCGACGGCGCCCGTTACGCCGCGGCCATCGATGCGCTGGCCGACGACCGCGGCGTCGGCGCGGTGCTGGCGATGAATGCGCCGACAGCGCTCACTTCCTCGGTCGAGGCGGCGCGGGCGGTGAGTGGCGCCAAGGGGGCGAAGGTCGCGCCGATCATCGGCTGCTGGGTGGGGGGAACGGAGGCTCAGGAAGGGCGCCGCGTCCTGCACGAGGCCGGCATCCCGGCCTACGACACGCCGCTGCGCGCCGTGCGCGGCTTCATGCATATCGTGCAGCATCGCCGCGGCCAGCGCGCCTTGCAGCGTACGCCGCCTTCGGTGCCCGAGGCGCGCGCCGATGCCGAGCTGGTGCGCGCCATCGCTCAGGGCGCCTTGCGGCACAGGCGCGACGTGTTGACCGAGCCGGAGGCCAAGCGCGTGCTGGCCGCCTACGGCATCCCCGTCGTGCCCACCGAGATCGCCCTCGATGCCGCGGAGGCAGCGGCTGCCGCGGCGCGTACCGGCTATCCCGTCGCCGTCAAGATCCTGTCCCGCGAGATCCGCCACAAGAGCGACGTCGGCGGTGTCATGCTCGACCTCGGCTCGGAGCAGGAGGTCCGCGAAGCCTGCCGGACGATCCACGACCGGGCCTGCTCGGCAGCGCCCGGCGCCCAGCTCGACGGCTTCGTGGTGCAGCCGATGGTCAAGCGACCGCACGCCGTGGAGCTGATCCTGGGCGCCGCCGAAGACCCGGTGTTCGGGCCGATCCTGATGATCGGTCACGGTGGCGTCGCTGCCGAGGTGATCGACGACAAGGCGCTGGCGCTGCCGCCGCTCGATCCCGTGCTGGCGGAGTATGCCTTGGGGCGCACGCGGGTCGATCGGCTGCTGCGCGGCTATCGCGATCGCCCCGCCGTCGACCGCGCGGCGGTGTGCGATGCGCTCATCCGCCTGTCACGCCTGATCGCCGACGTGGGCGAGATCGCCGAGCTCGACATCAATCCGCTGCTGGCCGATGCGAATGGCGTCGTGGCACTGGATGCCCGCATCGTGGTGCGCCAGCCGGCCGGCCAGGAGCGCGGCGCGCGGTTTGCGATAAAACCCTATCCCGTCGAGCTCGAGACCGACATCGAGCATCGTGGCGAGCATCTGCACATCCGGCCGATCCGTCCCGACGATGAGGCCTTGCTGCAAGCCTTCGTGCGCCACATGACGCCGGAGGACGTCCGGCTGCGCTTCTTCGGGCCACTGCGCGAGCTCTCGCACGAGCTGGCCGCGCGGCTCACGCAGATCGACTACGACCGCGAGATGGCGTTCCTGCTGCTCGACAAGCAGGAGCTATTGGGCGTCGGCCGGCTGGCCGCCGAGCCGGGTTTCGAGCAAGCCGAGTTCGCGCTGGCGGTCCTTTCCGGCAAGCAGGGGCATGGATACGGCAGCCTCTTGCTCAAGCACGTGCTGCACTACGCCAAGGCGCGCGGCGTCAAGCGCGTCATCGGGCAAGTGCTGCGCGAGAACTACAAGATGCTCGAGCTTGCCAAACGGCTTGGCTTCACCCGCCAAGCCGGCCGCGTCGGGGAGCCCGATATCCGTGTGGTGAAGCTGACGGAGAGCGTGTAACCAACGGGTTGCGACCGAAAGCTCAGATGGCCCCTCGCAAGAACAGAAGCAGGAAGCAGAACGGAAGGAGTCCGAAGAAGCCGCCGGACTGGCGTCAACGTCTGCGCCGGCGATGGGACGGTCTCGTTGCATGGTTGGCCGGAGGTCGCTGGTACGCGTTGATCGGTGGGCTGCTGGTCCTCTTCGGGGCGAGCGTGCTCGGCGGTTACTGGGTCGCCGCGCGCCTGGACCTCAGGGAGGGCAATACGCTGGCGCGCGAGACGCTGGACGACATGAAGCGCAGCGCGCCCGCGAGCAGCGACAGCGCCCCGCGCTACGCCCGCATAGAAGATTTGCCCGGCCTGCCCAAGTATACGGAAGCCGAGCCCGACGAGGCACGCACCGCGCTTGAGGACAAGCCGCGGGCGGCCAAGCCGCAGCAGCTGGCGGCGGCCGCGTCGAGCGCCGACACGACCAATCTGCCGACGTCCAATCCGCAGACATGGCGGCGCAACGCACTGCCATTCGCCGACCTCAACAGCAAGCCGCTGGTGGCGATCGTGATCGACGATGTCGGGCTTGATCGCCCGCGGTCGAAGCGCGCCTGGGAGCTGCCCGGTCCGCTCACGATGTCGTTTCTGCCCTACGCCAAGGATCTCGGCGAGCAGGCGCGGGCGGCGCGGGCACACAACAAGGAGCTGATGCTGCATGTGCCGATGGAGCCGAACGGCCGGCAAGATCCCGGGCCTGGCGCGCTGCTGGTCTCGCTGCCGGATGCCGAGCTTCGCCTGCGTACGCAAGTGGCGCTCGACAGCTTCGACGGCTACGCCGGCGTCAACAACCACATGGGCAGCCGTTTCACGGCGTTTCGTCCCGGCATGGACACCGTGCTGCGCCAGCTCAAGGCGCGTGGGCTTATGTTCCTCGATTCGCGCACGACCTCGCAGTCCGTCGGCGATCAGCTGGCGCAGGAGATGGGCGTGCCTAGCATCGTGCGCCACGTCTTCCTCGACGACGACGAGTCGATCGACGCGGTGCACCGCAAGCTCGCCGAGGCGGAGGCGCTGGCGCGCAGGCAGGGATTCGTGATCGCGATCGGCCATCCGCACGAGGCGACCTTGCAGGCGCTGTCGGAATGGCTGCCGACGGTGCAGGGCAAGGGGCTGGCGCTGGCCCCGGCCACCGCCGCCATGCGCAAGCGGAATGGCTGGAATTGAGCCCAGGGAGGAAACGACGTGCGGTACAAGAAGAAGGCGATGATCGTGGCGCCGCAGCCGGAGGCGACCGAGGCGGGCGCCGAGATGTTGCGCGAGGGTGGCAATGCGGTCGATGCCGGCATCGCCTGCGCGCTGGTGCAGGGCGTCGTCGACCCGATGATGTGCGGCATCGCGGGGTTCGGCAGCTGCGGCATCTATATGCCGGCCAAGAATTTCCATGGCTACATCGACGCGCATGCGCCGGCGCCGCTTGCCGCGCGGCCCGATATGTGGGCCAACCTGATCGAGAGCGAGGCGCGTGATGGCTACGGCTTCATCCTGAGGGGCCGTGTCAACGACATCGGCTACCAGTCGATCTGCGCTCCGGCGAACCTGAAAATGTACCACGAGGCACACAAGGCGCACGGAAGCCTGCCGTGGTCGCGCATCGTCGAGCCGGCCATCGCCTGGGCCGACGACGGATGGACGGTGCGGCCGCACGTCCACTACTGGTGGTCGGACGAGGGCGCCTTCGGCCGCGCGCCCAACTGGGAGCGCACCGGCTTCACGCCGGCGGCGCGCGCTCTCTATTGCCGGCCGGACGGCACGCCCAAGCGGGTCGGTGACCGCGTCGTCAACCGCGACTATGCCCAGACCTTGCGCGCCATCGCCAAGGAGGGTGGGGACGTCTTCTATTCCGGTGAGGTCGCGCACGCGATCGCCGAAGACATGAGGAAGAACGACGCGCTCCTGTCGCTCGACGATCTCAAAGCTTGGAAACCGGTGCACAATGCGCCGCTGTGGGGCGACTATCGCGGCTATCGCGTCTCGACCAACCAGCCGCCGGGCGGCGGCGTCATGCTGCTCGAGATGCTGAACATCCTGGAGAACTTCGATCTCCGTGGCCTGGAACACAATTCCACCGAATACCTGCGGGTGGTCAGCGAGGCGATGAAGCGGGCGACCATCGACAAGGACGCCCATGTCGGCGATCCCAGGTTCGTCGAGGTGCCGGTCGGGCAACTGACCTCGAAGGATTATGCCAAGCGCCTGGCGGGCGAGATCGAGCGCGGCATCAAGGCGAAGGTGCCGCGCTTCAACTCGGGCGCCGTCTCGAAGGACACCACGCATATCTCGGTGCTCGACCAGGACGGCAACTGCTTCTCGATGACCCATTCGCTCGGCATGCCGTCGGGCGTGGTCACGCCAGGACTGGGCTTCATGTACAACGGCTGCATGGGCGTGTTCGACCCGCGGCCGGGCCGCGCCGGCTCGATCGCGCCGGGCAAGGCGCGCTTCAGCTCGGTGGTGCCTTCGATTCTGTTCAAGGACGGCAAGCCGCATCTCATCATCGGCGCCCCCGGCGCCACGCAGATCGCCATGGGCGTGCTGCAGGTCGTGCTGAACGCGCTCGACTTCGACATGACCATGGTCGAGGCGGTGAGTGCGCCGCGCTTCTCCGCGACCTCGGACGCCATCGACGTCTCGAATCGCATTCCGCGGCGGGTGGAGCGCGAGCTGCAGGCGCTGGACTATCCTGTGGTGCGCAGCCCGTACACTTTCGGCTTCGCTGCGGTGCATGCCATCCGAATCCACCACGACGGCCTTGACGGCGGCGCCGACCCCGGCCACGACGGCAACGTGATCGCGGTGTAGCTCCGTCGCGGTATGACCGCGCTCCCTCCCCATCGCGGGCTCCGCGATGGGGAGGGAGCTAACCGGCCTTCGCCAAATCGATGGCGCGGCGGTACATGGTCATGGCGGCCTCGGGCGTGTTGTAGCCGGCGTGGGCGGTCAGCGTGACGTTGTCGAGGGAAAGCAGCGGGTCCTGCGGATCGGGCGGTTCCTTGAGAAAGACGTCGGTGGCGTAGTGAGCGATGTGGCCCGACTTCAACAGCTCGATGAGCCCGCCCTCGTCGACAATGGCTGCACGCGCGGTGTTCACGATGATGACGCCGGGCTTGGTCTTTGCGAGCTTGGCCTTGTCCAGGAAGCCTCGCGTCTCGTCGTTCAGCCCAAGATGCAGGCTCACGATATCCGCGCGCTGCAGCAGCTCGTCTATGCCCAGCATGGGCACGGGCGCGAGGCTGCGCGGCGACCGATTGTAGGCGATCACCTTCAATCCGACGCCCGAAGCGATGCGCGCCATCTCGCGGCCGATTCCGCCCAGCCCGACGATGCCCAAGGTCTTGCCGTGCAGCTCCATGCCCTGCATGGGCCGCCAGGCACCGCCGCGCACCTGGCCGTGCATGGTCGCGATGTGGCGGGCCGCGGCGAACACCAAACCCATCGCGTGCTCGGCGACGGTGATGTCGCCATAGCCGCCGATCGTCGAAACCTTTATGCCGAGTCGCGCCGTTGCCGCGAGGTCGACGAAGCTCGCAGCACCGGTGCCGAGGAACACGATGTGCCTGAGCCCGCGACAGAGCTTCAGCGTCGCCTCGTTGAAGTACGTCGCGTCGTTGATGACCGTATCGTAGCCCGTGACCACGCGCGGGATGTCGGCTTCGGCAACCGGCCCCATGTTGATGGCGATCTCGATGTCGTCCGGCCGATGGACCTGCTTCCACACGCGGTCGATGTCGGGTGTCGAATCGACGAACAGAGTCTTGGGCATCCTGAAACCTCAAACCGGCATGGTGCGCTTCTGGTGCGCCCGGCCGAGCTTGGCGACTTCGGGATTGTGACCCGAGATCACGCGCACGCCCTCGTCGAGTCGCGCGGCGATGTTGTCCGCGGTTGCGCCTTCGAGATAAGCGAGCTTGTTCTTGCGGCAAGCCGCGAACACGCGGGCGCGCGCCTCTTCCATCTCCGGTGGGTAAGGGCGCCTTTGCAAGGACGTGTAGCCCAGCGACAAGCCGAGATCGCCGGGTCCCAGCTCGGCAAAGCCCAATCCGGGCACCGCCAGGATTTCCTCGCAGTGCGCCACGCCCGGCGGGCTCTCGATCTTGACGCCGAGCAGAAGTTCGCCGGCCGGGTTGAGCGGCCAAGGCTCGCAGCGCGCGAAGTACTCCTGCTGGTCGATGCCCCAGACGGGCGCCGACGTGGGTTCCGAGCCGCGGCCGCGACTGCCGATGCCGAGCTCGTCGACGCCCGCCTTGTGGTGCGGAAAACGGCAGGCGCGCACGAACTCTCGCACCGCGGCGGCCGATTCGGCCTGGCAGAGCAGAATGCCGTGCACGCCGCGGCCCAGGATCTGGCGGAACTGCCAGGCGTTGTAGGCGACGTCCGGCCCGTCGATGCCGTTGACCGGCGCCTCGACGATGATGGTGGGCGTGCGATGGCCCGAGTTGGTCGGGCCGCCATCGACCAGGCCGCGCATGTATTCGCCGAGCGCCGTCATGTCGAAGGCGCCGTGCTCCATGCCGACATTGATATAGTCGGCCCAAGTCTTGGCGTCCTTGCGCCCCTGATCATAGGTCAGCACGTGGCCGGTGTGCGGGCCGTCGTAATAGAGTGCTTGGTCGGCTTCCAACAATTCTATGGCGCGGTTGATGCGCTTGGCCATGGCGTCCCTCCCGTTTCCGGATCGCCAGCATAGACCGGGATTTGCGACGCAAGGGGGAAAATGGCCTGCGTTTTCGAAGGCCCGCAATGCTCGCCGGCATCATCGTCGAGGTTGCGGCGGAGCCTTCCTTCGCCCGATAAACTGCTCTGGAAGTCCGCCGGCAAGCCGGCACCACAGACACCGGAGGAGACCATGATCAAGTTCTATTACAATCTTGCCCCCAACCCGACCAAAGTGGCCCTCTGCCTGGAAGAGATGGAGCTGCCCTACGAGCTGGTGCCGGTCGACACCCGCAAAGCCGAGCAGCACAGCGCCGCCTTCCTCGCCGTCAATCCCAACGCCAAGGTGCCGGCGATCGTCGACGGCGACGCCACTGTATTCGACAGCAACGCCATCCTGCTCTACCTCGCCGAGAAGACCGGCAAGTTCCTGCCGGCCAACACGCCCAAGGCGCGCGGCGAGATGCTGTCGTGGCTGATGTTCGTGGCTTCGGGCATCGGACCCTACTCGGGCCAGGCGGTACATTTCCGCAACGTCGCCCCCGAACCCAAGGATTACGCGCTGAACCGCTACGCCTTCGAAGCCCAGCGCCACTGGGGCATCCTCGAAACGCGGCTCGGCAAGCAGCGGTACATGCTGGGCGAGGAGTACAGCGTCGTCGACATGGCGGTGTGGGGCTGGTCGCGCCTGCTGCCCAACGTGCTGGGGGCCGAAGCGGCGCAGAAGCTCGGCAACCTGCAGCGCCATCTCGCCGAGATCAGCGCCCGTCCCGCTGCCCAGCGTGCGCTGGCGCTGAAGGACAAGCACGCGTTCAAGACCGACATGGACGAGGCCGCCCGCATCGCCATGTTCCCGCACCTCGCCAAGAAGGTCGCTTGAGGGCAGGGGAGGGGGCGCGGTACCCTCCGCGCCCTACCAGGAGAGTCCGATGGACCTGACGTTCGGCAAGGAAGAACTGGCCTTCCAGCAGGAAGTGCGCGACTGGCTGAAGGAGAACCTGACGCCGGAGATCGTCGGCGAGAGCAAGGTCGCGCGCAACGCCTACATGCCGAAGGAGCGGCTGATCGACTGGCAGAAGCGGCTGGCCAAGAAGGGCTGGCTGTGCACCGGCTGGCCCAAGGAGTTCGGCGGACCGGGCTTCACCACCAACCAGAAGTATATCTTCGAGATGGAGATGGCGCGCGCAGGGGCGCCCGGCACCTCGCCGTTCGGCCCCAAGATGTGCGCCCCGGTGATCATGAAGTACGGCTCACCGGAGCAGAAGGCCAAGCACTTGCCGCCGATGCTCAACTCCGACCTGATCTGGTGCCAGGGCTACTCCGAACCAGGTTCGGGCTCCGACCTGGCATCCTTGCGCACCAAGGCGGTGCGCGAAGGCGACCATTATATCGTCAACGGCCAGAAGACCTGGACGACGCTGGCCCAGACCGCGGACTGGATCTTCTGCCTGGTGCGCACCTCCAACGAGGGCAAACGGCAGGAGGGCATCTCGTTCCTGCTGATCGACATGAAGACGCCGGGCATCTCGGTCGAGCCGATCATCACCGCCGACGGCAACCGGCCCGGCACGCAGGAGGTCAACTCGGTGTTCTTCACCGACGTCAAGGTGCCGGTCGAGAACCGGGTCGGCGAGGAAAACAAGGGCTGGACCTACGCCAAGTACCTGCTCGAGTTCGAGCGCGGCGGCAATCCCTACAGCCCGCGTCTGCGGTCGGCCTTCGAGCGACTGAAGCGGATCGCCCGCTCGATGCCCGACGGCGAGGACTCTATCCTGGCCGACCACGCCTGGCGCGAGAAGCTCGCGCGCATGGACATCGAGATCTCGGGCCTCGAGATGTTCGAGCAGGAATTCTACTCGCGACTGGCGTCGGGACAGAATCCCGGGCCGATGTCGTCGATGATCAAGCTGCGCGGCACCGAGGTGATGCAGCAGGTGCAGGAGTTCGCCGTCGAAGCGGCCGGGTACTATGCGCAGCCGTTCCCCGAGCAGCGCGCCTGGAACGCCAACGTCGAGCCGATCGGGCCGGAGGGCGTCGACGTGCTGGCGCCGCGCTACTTCAACGGCCGCAAGATGACGATCTACGGCGGCTCGTCGGAAGTGCAGCGAGGCATCATGTCGAAGGTCATGTTGGGCCTTTAATTCCTCCCCAACGAAGTTGGGGAGGTGCCCGCGTAGCGGGCGGAGGGATCGAGGAATCATGACCCCTCCGGCCCTTCGGGCCACCTCCCCGCGCTGCGCGCAGGGAGGCGGAGCGAAGAGATGGATCTCGCCTTCAACTCTGAAGAGCTCGCCTTCCAAAGGGAAGTGCGCGACTGGATCGCGGCCAACATGCCGCCGGAAGTGGCGGAGGAGAGCCGGCGCAGCCGCTCGAGCCATGTCTCCAAGGAGCGACTGCTGCAATGGCAGAAGAAGCTCGCGAGCAAGGGCTGGCTCTGCCCGAACTGGCCCGCGGAGTTTGGCGGACCGGGCTGGAGCTCGACCCGGAAATTCATCTTCGAAATGGAGATGGCCCGCGCCGACTCGCCGTACCTGTCGTCGTTCAGCATCAAGATGGTGGCGCCCGTGCTGATGAAGTACGGCAGCGACTGGCAGAAGAAGCGGTTCTTGCCCAGGATCGCCGCTGCCGAGGAGCTGTGGTGCCAGGGCTATTCCGAGCCGGGCTCGGGGTCCGATCTCGCATCGTTGCGTACCAAGGCGGTGCGCGAGGGTGACCACTATGTCGTGAACGGCCAGAAGATCTGGACCACCAACGCGCACTTCGCCGACTGGATCTTCTGCCTGGTGCGCACCTCGACCGAGGGCAAGCGGCAGGAAGGCATCTCGTTCCTGCTGATCGACATGAAGTCACCCGGTATCCGCATCGATCCGATCTACCTGGCCGACGGGACACGGACGCCGATGCGCCATGAGGTCAACCAGGTGTTCTTTACGGACGTTGAGGTCCCGGCCGAAAACCTGGTCGGCGAAGAAAACAAGGGCTGGACCTACGCCAAATACCTGCTGGAGTTCGAACGGGGCGGCCAGGCGCACGGGCCGCGCCTGCGCAAGGCCTTCCGGCATCTGCAGACCTTATCCAAGAGCCAACTCGACGCCGGTGAGCCACTGTCGACCAACCCGCATTGGCGCGAGAAGATGGCGGCGCTGGAGATGGAGATCGACGCCGTCGAGATGAACGAGCTGATGTTCTACTCCAGCCTCAAGACGGGCGATGCGCCGGGCCAGATGGCGTCGG
>JAFAKN010000646.1 GCA_019235415.1 Alphaproteobacteria bacterium | reverse complement strand
ATCGGCGTGCCGACCCATTTCATTCGCCGTCTGAACATGCGCGAGCAGCTCATCCGGCAGGTCGAGATGATCCCGCTCGAGGTCGTGGTGCGCAACGTGGCCGCCGGCTCGTTCGCCGAGCGCTTCGGCATCGAGGAAGGCACCCAGCTGCCGCGCTCGATCATGGAGGTCTTCTACAAGAGCGATGCTCTTAGCGATCCGATGGTCACCGAGGAGCATATCACCGCCTTCGGCTGGGCCACGCCCCAGGACCTCGACGACATCGTGGCGCTGACCTTGCGCGTCAACGACTTCCTGTTCGGGCTCTTCCTGGGCTGCGGCATCAAGCTGATCGACTTCAAAGTCGAGTTCGGCCGCCTATATGAGGACGACATGGTCCGCATCGTGCTGGCCGACGAGATCAGCCCCGATTCATGCCGGCTGTGGGACCTCAGGACCAACGAGAAGATGGACAAGGACCGCTTCCGCCGCGACCTCGGAAAGGTCGAGGAGGCCTACCAGGAGGTTGCCCGGCGGCTCGGCATCCTGATCGACCAGGGACCGGGCGACGTCCGCGGCCCAACAACCTTGCAGTAGGCCACCCTGCAATAACGAGGCGAGATGAAAGCCAGAGTTCACGTGACCCTGAAGAACGGCGTGCTCGATCCTCAGGGCAAGGCCATCGGACATTCCCTCAACCGGCTGGGCTTCCCCGAGGTGGGCGACGTGCGCCAGGGCAAGTTCATCGAGCTGGAGCTCGCCGAGACCGACAAGGGGCGAGCCAAGGAACGGCTCGACGAGATGTGCCGCAAGCTCCTGGCCAACACCGTGATCGAGAATTATTCCATCGAGCTGGTCGGCTGATGGCAACTCCCACCCTCTTGCCGGACCGCGGGCCTCCAGGCCCGCTCATGCTCTTTTGGAAGAGGCAAGACGACGTGGCGCTCAGATGAAAGCCGCGGTCCTCGTCTTTCCCGGCTCCAATCGCGAGGGCGACGTCGCGCAGGCGATCGAGCTGGTGACCGGCCGCCGGCCGCAGATGGTCTGGCATGGCGACGGCGACTTCGAGAAGACCGACCTGATCGTCGTGCCGGGCGGCTTCTCCTACGGCGACTATCTACGTTGCGGCGCCATGGCGGCACAGTCGCCGGTCATGGCCGAGGTCAAACGCCGTGCACAGCAAGGCGTGCCCGTGCTGGCGATCTGCAACGGTTTCCAGATCGCCACCGAGGCCGGACTGCTGCCTGGCGTGCTGATGCGCAACGCGCAGCTCAAGTTCGTGTGCCACGACGTGCATCTCAAGGTCGAGACCAGCCAGAGCCTGTTCACCAACCGCTACCAGACGGGCCAGGTGATCCGCGTCCCGGTGGCGCATGCCGAGGGCAACTATTTCGCCGACGCCGATACGCTGAAGCGCCTCGAAGATCGCGGCCAGGTCGCGTTCCGCTACTGCGCTCCGGACGGCACAGTCGACGGCTCCGGCAACCCCAACGGCTCGATCGACAACATCGCCGGCATCTTCAACGAGGCCAAGACCGTGATGGGGCTGATGCCGCATCCCGAGAACGCCGTCGAGCCGATGTTCGGTGGCTGCGATGGCCGGGCGCTGTTCGAAGGTCTGGTCGACGCGCTCACATGACCCGCATTCCCGTCAAGCTGCCCAACGAGCCCAACCTCAGCCCGCAGATCATCGCCGAGCACGGGCTGTCGGAGGAGGAATACCAGCGCGTGCTCGCCATCATGGGCCGTGAACCCACTTTGGTCGAGCTCGGCCTCTTCTCGGCCATGTGGAGCGAGCACTGCTCCTACAAGTCGTCCAAGGTCTGGCTCAGGAAGCTCCCGACCAAGGCGCCGTGGGTGATCCAGGGGCCAGGCGAGAACGCCGGCGTGATCGACATCGGCGACGGCCAGGCGGCCATCTTCAAGATGGAGAGCCACAACCATCCCTCTTACATCGAGCCCTATCAGGGCGCGGCGACGGGGGTCGGCGGCATCCTGCGCGACGTCTTCACCATGGGCGCGCGGCCGATCGCCAACCTCAATGCCCTGCGCTTCGGCGAGCCGTCGCATCCCAAGACCCGTCACCTCGTCTCCGGCGTGGTCGCGGGCATTGGCGGCTACGGCAACTGCATGGGCATCCCGACAGTAGGCGGCGAGACCAACTTCCACGCCGCCTACAACGGCAATATCCTGGTCAACGCCATGACCGTGGGCATTGCCCGGACGGACCGGATCTTCTATGCGGCCGCGGCGGGCGTCGGAAATCCGCTGGTCTATGTCGGCTCCAAGACCGGGCGCGACGGCATCCACGGCGCCACCATGGCCTCGGCCGAGTTCTCCGACGACAGCGAGGAGAAACGTCCGACCGTGCAGGTCGGCGACCCGTTCGTCGAGAAGCTGCTGCTCGAAGCCTGCCTTGAGCTGATGGCCACGGACGCCATCGTGGCCATCCAGGACATGGGCGCCGCCGGCCTCACCTCTTCGTCCTTCGAGATGGCGGCCAAGGGCGGCCTCGGCGTCGAGGTCGAGCTCGACCGTGTGCCGATGCGCGAGAGCGGCATGACTCCCTACGAGCTCATGCTGTCGGAGAGCCAGGAGCGCATGCTGATCGTGCTCAAGCCGGGCCGCGAGGAGCAGGCGCGCGCCATCTTCGAGAAATGGGAGCTCGACTTCGCCGTCATCGGCCATCTGACCGACAGCCAGCGCATGGTGCTGCGCTGGCACGGCGACGTGGTGGGCGACATCCCGATCCCGCCGCTGGTCACCGAAGCGCCGGTCTACGAGCGGCCCTGGACATTGACGCCGCTGCCGCCCGCGCTCGATCCGCGCTCGGTGCCGTTGCCGCGCGATTGGCGCGCCTCGCTGATCGCCTTGATGAGCTGCCCCGATCTCGCGAGCAAGGCCTGGATCTGGCGGCAGTACGACCATCTGATCATGGGCAACACGGCGATCCGGCCGCAGGACGGCGACGCCGCCGTGATGCGCGTCCCGGGCGGCGGCCACAAGGGCCTGGCCATGACGTCGGACTGCACGCCGCGCTACGTCCAGGCCCATCCCGAGACCGGCGGCCGGCAGGCGGTTGCCGAAGCCTGGCGCAACATCACTGCCGTCGGCGCGCGGCCGCTTGCCGTCACCGACAACATGAACTTCGGCAATCCACAGAAGCCCGAGATCATGGGCCAGTTCGCCGGCGCCATCATGGGCATGGCGGACGCCTGCAACGCCCTCGACTTCCCGGTCGTCTCGGGCAACGTATCGCTCTACAACGAGACCGAGGGCCGGCCGATCCTGCCCACCCCGACCATCGGCGCCGTCGGCGTCATCGACAACATCGCTCATAGCGTTGGCTCGCGCATCACCCAGGCCGGGCTCGGCGTCGTGTTGATCGGCGAAACCAGAGGCTGGCTCGGCCAGTCCCTGTTCCTGCGCGAGCTGCATGGCCGGGAGGAAGGAGCGCCGCCGCCGGTCGATCTCGCCGCTGAGCGGACCAACGGCGATTTCGTCCGCAGCCAGATCGCCATGGGACGGGTCGCCGCCTGCCACGACCTGAGCGACGGCGGCCTCTTGGTGGCGCTCGCCGAGATGTGCATCTCCGGCGGCACTGGCGCGGAGGTCGCCCAGCCCGCCGGGAACGCCGTTCCTTCGCACGCATTTTTCTATGGCGAGGATCAAGCCCGCTATCTCATCGCCAGCGGTTCGGCCGACGATGTGATCGAGGCGGCCCACGCCGCCTGCGTGCCGGCAGTGCTGCTGGGCTATTCCGGCGGACCGCTGCTCGTGGTGAAAGACCTGCTCTCGCTGCCGCTCGGCGACATCAAGACCGCACACGAATCGTGGCTGCCGCAGTACATGTCGGCAGCTGAATAGCCTAGGAAAATCAACCTCGAGGAACCACGCATGCCGATGGCCGCGCAAGACATCGTCCGCCTGATCAAGGAAGGCATTCCCGACGCCGAGGTCGAGATCGAGGACTTGGCCGGCGACGGCGACCATTATGCCGCGACCGTCGTTTCGCCGGTCTTTGCCGGCAAGTCCAAGGTGCAGCAGCATCAGATGGTCTACGGTGCGTTGGGAGGCCGCATGGGCGGCGTCCTGCATGCCCTTAAATTGACCACCATGGCGCAGCGGCCGTGACCGGCCTATATTGCAAGAAACCCTGCGTCCGCTTGGACGCTTCCAGGAGATCGATATGAGCGAGCCCCAGGTGTTCGAGCGCATCCGCGACGAGATCGGCAAGCACGACGTACTTCTGTTCATGAAGGGCACGCCGGTGTTCCCGCAGTGCGGCTTCTCGGCCGCCGTCGTCGAGATGCTGAGCGAGCTCGGCGTCAAGTTCCACGGCGTCAACATCCTGGTCGACCCGGACCTGCGCCAGGGCATCAAGGAATTCAGCCAGTGGCCGACGATCCCCCAGCTCTACGTGAAGGGCGAGTTCGTCGGCGGCTGCGACATCATCCGCGAGATGTTCGAGACCGGCGAGCTCGAGCAGCTCCTGAAGGACAAGGGCGTCACCCTGGCCCACGCGGCGTAGGGCTGAGCCGTCTAAAGCGGCGCCCTCGCTGTCATCCCGAGCGCAGCGAGGGACCTTTCCTGCGGCCTCAAAGGTCCCTCGCTTCGCTCGGGATGACACGTGGGCTGCTCTTCACCCAAACGCGTACGACGCCATCGAGAGGTTGCCCAACGTGAAGCTGCGATGCAGCGGCCGGCCACGCGCACCTTCTCCAGCCGCGCCAAACGCCACATGCAGCGGCAGGAAGTGCTCGTCGGTCGGATGGGCCTCTCGCGCGTAGGGAGCGCGGCTGCGGTAGTCCGCCAGCGCCGCCGCGTCGCCTTTCGCCACAGTTTCCGCCAACCAGTCGTCGAACGCCTTCACCCAGGGCTCCGGCTCGGCCTCCCGACCGCCCCGCACCAACGCGCGCAAATTGTGCGTGGCGCTGCCCGAGCCCATTACCAGCACGCCCTCCTCGCGCAGTGCGCTGAGCTTGCGGCCGAGCGCAATGTGGTGGGCCGGGTTCTCGTTCGGCTGCACTGACAGCTGGAAGATCGGCACGTCGGCCTCGGGCCATCCCAGCAGCGCGGGCACCCAGGCGCCGTGATCGAGTCCCCGGTGCAGATCGCGGGCGGCACCGGTGAGCTTGGCTACGCGCTCGGCAAGCTCCGGGGCGCCCCGGGCGTCGTAGCGCAGACGATAAAGGGCCTCGGGAAAGCCGTAGAAGT
>JAFAKN010000092.1 GCA_019235415.1 Alphaproteobacteria bacterium | reverse complement strand
CGAGGCGACGTCGTTCGTCGACGGCACCGGGCTCGCCACGGCGATACTAGGCGATTCGATCGCCACCAACCTCTTCATGCTGGGCTACGCCTGGCAGAAGGGCCTGGTGCCCTTGTCGCTGCAGGCGCTGGAACGCGCCATTGAGCTGAACGGCGTCGCCGTCGAGACCAGCAAGCGCACCTTCAGCTGGGGCCGTCTCGCGGCACACAACCTCGCGGCGGTCGAGGCCGCGGCCAAGCCGACCTTGCGCGTCGAGAAGCCGGTGGCGCGCACGCTCGGCGAGATCGTGGCCAAGCGCGTCGAGCTGCTGACCGCCTATCAGGACCGCACCTACGCCGAGCGCTATCGCGCGTTCGTCGACCAGGTCGCGGCGGCCGAGAAGGCCAAGGCGCCGGGCCGCAAGGGCCTCGCCGAGGCGGTCGCCAAGTCGCTCTGCAAGCTGATGGCCTACAAGGACGAGTACGAGGTGGCGCGGCTCTACAGCGACGGCGAGTTTTTAAAGAAGCTCGGCGGCCAGTTCGAGGGCAACTACACGCTGAGCTTCCATCTCGCGCCGCCGCTGTTCGCCGAGCGCGACCCGCAGACCGGCCATCTCAAGAAGCGCGAGTACGGTCCGTGGGTGCTGACCTTGTTCGGCTTCCTGGCGTCGTTGAAGCGGCTGCGCGGCACCCGCTTCGACATCTTCGGCCGCAGCGAGGAGCGCCGCATGGAGCGGCGCCTGATCGACGAGTACCGCGCAACGGTCGCGACGCTGCTGGCGACGCTCGGCCAGGACAACCACGCGATGGCGGTGCAGATCGCCTCGCTGCCCGAGACGATGCGCGGCTTCGGCCATGTCAAGGAAAAGAACGTGAAGATGGCCAAGGAGCGCGAAACAAGCCTGCTCGCCGCCTACAAGAGCCCGGCGGCGCAGTCCGTCGCCGCTGAGTAACTCTCAGCTCCGTCATCCTGACCGGAGCGCGAAGCGCGTAGTGGAGGGACCTTTCTTGTCGTCGCCGGGAGCAAGAAAGGTCCCTCGACTACGCTTCGCTCCGCTCGGGATGACGAGGGGGAAAGCCCTAGGCCCGCCCCGCCTGGTGCGAGAAGTAGGCCGGGTCGAACTTGCCGCCGGAACTCGCCTTGCCGCCGAGGCGATCGAGGGCGCGCTGCCACTTGGCGGGGAAGTCGGGATCGAACACCAGCGTGGGGTCGCCGTCGACCACCAGCCAGGCGTTGTCCTGCATCTCGCGGTCGAGCTGGCCCGGCGCCCAGCCGGAATGGCCCAGCGCCAGCCACGCGTGCCGCGGGCCCTTGCCGCCGGCCATGTCCTTCAGGATCTCGAGCGAGGCGGTGAGCGCCATCTCGCCGTCGATGATGAGGGTCTCCTCGCGGTGGTAATCGGCCGAGTGCAGCACCAGGCCGCGCGAGGTCTCGACCGGGCCGCCGAAGAGGACCGGCCGTTCGGTGGCGGCGTTCGGCACTTCGATGCCGAGCTGCTTGTAGACCTGCGCCAGCGGCAGGTCCTCGACCTTGTTGTTGACGATGATGCCGAGCGCGCCGTCGTCATCGTGCTTGCAAATGAAGACGACGCTCTTCTGGAAGCGCTCGTCCGGCATGGACGGTGTGGCGACCAGAAAGCGGCCGGCCAAGGTGGCAGCGGGGGAGCCAGATCCGGACATGGTGCGATGATCCTCCAAATCCATGGGGATTGTCCGACCGAAGATCAAGGGCTGGCAACCCATTGGGCGACCAACTCACTGGACCTGGCCGATGGACAAATCTCGACCCCTCGCCTAGGGTCCGGCGGTTTGTGGGCCGGCCCGACGGCGGGTTGCTAATTCTAAGGAGCGGATAATGGCGAAAGTCGGCGACAAGGTGCCCAGCGCCACGTTGCGCATGCTGGGCCCGGAAGGACCCAAAGCGATCAGTACCGAGGAGCTTTTTGCGCCTGGCAAGAAGGTGGTGGCCTTCGCGCTGCCGGGCGCCTTCACTCCGACTTGTTCAGCAAAGCACGTGCCCGGGTTCGTGGCCGAAGCCGAAGCGATCAAGAAGAAGGGCGTCGACACCATCGCCTGCATCTCCGTCAATGACGCTTTTGTGATGGGAGCCTGGGGCAAGGAGCAGAAGGCCGGCGACAAGGTCTTGATGCTGGGCGACGGCAACGGCGAGTTCACCCAGGCGATGGGCCTCACCATGGACGGCTCGAAGTTCGGGCTGGGCACGCGCAGCCAGCGCTACGCCATGATCGTCGACGGCGGCATCATCAAGGACCTGTTCGTCGAGAAGCCCGGCGCCTTCGAGGTGTCGACCGCGGAGAACGTGCTGAAGCACCTCTAGCCCGACCGCACGATCACGACGACGGCGGAGCGTTTGCAGCTCCGCCGTTTTCGTTTTTGTCTCAGAGCGTGAGGCCGCCGTTCACGTGGATGGTCTGGCCGGTGATGTAGCTCGCCGCCGGCGAGCACAGGAAGGCGATCACGGCGGCGACCTCGGCCGGCTTGCCGTAGCGCGCCATCGGGATCGAACGGCTGACTTCCGCCATGCGCTCGCGCGGAACGGCGGCGTGCGCCGCGGCATCCTTCTCGATGAAGCCCGGCGCCACGCAGTTCACGGTGGCGCCGGCCGCGGCCAGCTCGACGGCGAAGGCGCGGGCCAGCGCCTCCAGCCCGGCCTTCGCCGCCGCCGACGCCGGGAAGGTCATGATGCCGCGGGCAAAGGCATGCGCCACGAACGAGGAGACGCCGATGAAGCGGCCGGCCGCACCCGCCTTCACGAGCCACGGCTTGGCCGTCGCGGCAAGCTCGAAGGACGCCGAGGTGATCGCCGCGAGACTTTGGTCCCAGGCGGCGCGGTCGAGCTCGCCCACCGGCCGGCGGTCGGCGAAGCCTGCGTTGCTGACCACGACGTCGAGCTTGCCGAATGCCGCCACCGCCTGCTCGACCAGGCGCGTCGCGGTTCCGGCGATCGCCAGGTCGCCTTCGAGGATCGCGGTCCCGGCGCCGGCCGCGCGGGCCTCGGCGGCAACCTTCTCGGCGCCGGCCTTGTTCTTGCGCGCGTGCAAGGCGATGGCCGTGTCGGCGCTGGCCAGCAGCCGCGCCGCGGCCGCACCGATGCCCGACGAGGCGCCGGTGATCAGGATGGCGCGCATGATGGATCTCCCCGTTTTGCCGGCGTCATCCTAGCGCGATACACAGGGGCATGGACCGAGGAGTGAGCGATGGCTGAGGCAACCGGCAAAACCGCACTGGTTACCGGCGCCACCGACGGCGTCGGACGCGTCGTCGCGCGAGCCCTCGCCGGACAGGGCTGGCGGGTGCTGCTGCACGGCCGCGACCCGGCGCGCGGCGAGGCGCTGGTCGGCGAGATCGCCAAAGCCGGCGGCACTGCCCGCTTCCTGCGCGCCGACCTCGCATCGCTCGCCGAGGTACGCCGCCTCGCCGACGAGGTGCGCGCCGCGACCGATCGGCTCGAGCTCCTGATCAACAACGCCGGCATCGGCACGGCGGGCGAAGGTCGGCAGACCAGTGCCGACGGCCACGAGCTGCGCTTTGCGGTGAACTATCTCTCGCACTTCCTGCTGACCTACCGGCTGCTGCCGCTGATCAGGGCGAGCGCGCCGGCGCGCATCGTCAACGTGTCGTCGGCCGGGCAGCAGGCGATCGACTTCGCCGACGTCATGCTGGCCGGCAATTACAGCGGCGTGGCGGCCTACTGCCAGAGCAAGCTGGCGCAGATCATGTTCACCGTCGATCTCGCTGGGGAGCTCGAAGGCTCGGGCGTGATCGCCAACGCGCTGCATCCTTCGAGCTACATGAACACCACCATGGTGAAGCGGGCCGGCGTCTCGCCGATGAGCCGCGTCGAGGATGGCGCCGCGGCGATCCTGAAGCTCGCGGTCGGCCCCGAGCTCGAGGGCCGCAGCGGCCTTTACTTCAACGTGCAGCGCGAGGCGCGCGCCAACGCGCAGGCCTACGACGCCGCGGCGCGGCGGCGTCTGCGCGAGCTGAGCCTCGAGCTCACCGGGTTGAAGGGCGAGGTCGCAGCTTGATCGTCACGACCTTTCCGCGACCCGTCCGCGTCATCGAGCACACGCTCATCCCCTTGAAGGACGGCACCCGGCTGGCCGCCAAGATCTGGCTGCCGCAGGACGCCGAGCAGCACCCCGTGCCGGCGATCCTGGAGTACCTGCCCTACCGCAAGCGCGACGGCACCTACGAGCGCGATTCGCGCACCCATCCCTACCTCGCGGGCCACGGTTATGCCGGCGTGCGCGTCGACATCCGCGGCAGCGGCGAGTCCGATGGGCTGCTGGTCGACGAGTACTCCCGACACGAGCTGGAAGATGCGTTGGAGGTCGTCGCCTGGCTCGCGGCCCAGCCGTGGTGCAGCGGCGCCGTCGGCATGATGGGCATCTCATGGGGCGGCTTCAACGCCCTACAGGTGGCGGCCCGCCGGCCGCCTGAATTGAAGGCCATCGTGACCATCTGCTCGACCGACGACCGCTATGCCGACGATGTGCACTTCATGGGCGGCGCGGTGCTCGGCGAGAAGTTCGGCTGGGCGGCCTTCCTGTTCAGCGCCATGTGCCATCCGCCCGATCCTGAATTGGTCGGCGAGCGATGGCGCGCGATGTGGCGCGAGCGGCTGGAGAACGTGCCGCTGTTCCTCGAGCTCTGGTTTCGCCACCAGCGTCGCGACGACTACTGGCGGCATGGCTCGGTGTGCGAGGACTACGCCGCCATCGAGTGCCCGGTGTTTGCCGTCGGCGGGTGGACCGACGGCTACACCAACGCGATCCCGCGCCTGCTCGAGGGACTCAGCGTCCCGCGCAAGGGGCTGATCGGTCCGTGGGCGCACTCCTACCCGCATTTCGCCAAGCCCGGCCCGCAGGTCGGCTTCCTGCAGGAGATGCTTTGCTGGTGGGATCATTGGCTGAAAGGCCTCGACACCGGCGTGATGGACGAGCCGATGCTGCGCGCCTGGATGACCGACAGCGTGCCGCCGGCGCCGTTCCACGAGACGCTGCCCGGCCGCTGGGTGAGCGAGCCGATCTGGCCACCGCAGGACCGCAAACCGCGACGGCTGTTCCTGTGCGACGACGGCCTTGGCGAGGCAAGCGCTGCGCTCGCTCCGCGCGCGGTCTGCACGCCGCAAACCGTCGGCAAGCAGGCCGGCCAGTGGTGTCCGTTCGGTCGTGGGCCAGACCAGGCCGGCGATCAGCAGCAAGACGACGCGCGCTCCGTGACTTTCGACTCGGAGGCCCTGGACGAAACGACGGAGATCCTGGGCGCGCCGCTCGTGACGTTGGAGGTCGCGTCGGACAAGCCCATCGCCTATCTCGTGGTCCGGCTGTGCGACGTGCATCCGTCCGGCGAATCGCTGCGCGTGAGCTTCGGCGTCCTCAATCTCACGCATCGCGACGGACACGCGACGCCGTCGCCGCTCGAGCCCGGCCGGCGCTATCGCATCCGGCTCAAGCTCAACGATGCGGGCTCCGTCTTCCCCGCCGGCCACCGGATCAGGCTCGCGGTCTCGACGACCTATTGGCCGATGATCTGGCCTGCGCCCGAGAAGGCGACTGTCACGATCTTCTCGGGTGCACTCGACCTGCCGGTGCGGCCGCGACGCGACGACCATCTGCCGCCGTTGCCTCCGGCGCAATCGGCGCCGCCGGAAACGGCAACACAAGTGAAGCCGGGCGTTCTGCGCATCGACCGCATCGGCCTGGAGATCGCGGCGGAAGGTCGCTTCGACTTCCATCTCGAAGACGACGATCCGCTGACCGCCGTGGCCGAGATGGCGCGCACCCAGACTCTGTCGCGCAAGGCCGGGCAGGTCCGGATCGCGACCCGCATGCGATGGTCCTGCACCCGCGACGCCTTCCGAATCGAGGCCGGGCTGCAGGCATGGGATGGCGACAGCGAGATCTGTCGGCGGGAGTGGGACCGGACGCTGCCGCGCGACCTCGTCTGATCGGCAGCTAGCGAGCGGGGGCGTAGCCTTTCGGCGCCTCCTGCATGACAGCCAAGGTATGGCCGTCGGGATCTTCGAAGAACGCCATCCAAAGATCGTGATCGTCCATCTTGGCGATCAGGTGCGCGGGATGCGTGAAGGCCACGCCACGCCTTTGCAGCTCGGCGACGGTGAGCGCGATATCGGCACAGCGGAAATAGATGCAGCCATGCGGTCGGAAGGCCGCGGGATCGTGCGTCTTCTCCAGCAGCAGGCGGACACCGGCACAATCGAAGAAGGTGAGATCGCCGAAGCGAAACAGCTTCCGCAGCCCGACGACGTCGGCATAGAACGCCTCCGACCGGTCGACGTCGGTGACGGGCAGGGCGATCTGGCCGATCTGGCTAAGGTTGAGGAGCATCCTCGGCCTCTCTTGGTCGCAACGATGGGTCCAGCTGCGGATTAGAGGTCATTGCGCGCAACCGTCCAAGCGCATTCGCTTCAGCGCGCCAATGAAAGCGCCGAGTGCCGCGCGAGCCGCTCGATCGCCATTGGCTTTGATGCCGAGCAGTCGCAGCTCCGGCTCGAGAATCGACGCCCATGCCTCGTGCAGCGCGTTTTCGATCCTGCCCTTGGGTGCATCGGCTTGGGCGCACAGCAGCCGCACGCAGGCACGACGCAGCCGAGCCAGCGCAGTTGCGCGGCCTTTTTCTCGGGCGTCCCAGCGCCCGTTCTGGCCCAGGATCTCGCGCGCATATGCGCCAAGGGAATCGACATCGATCATTCGCAAGACCTGGCGCTGTTCGCAGTAGCAGAAGTTGGCGTCGCGGATATCCCACCAGACGGTTCCGGCATGCCAGAGCGGAATGATGATGCCGTCGAACAATTGCTCGATGATGTTGCAGACCGAGTCGCCATCCGGAGGATGGATCGGCCAGCACGTCCGCAGCCAATCCTCCAGCGTTGCGCCTTGCACCCACTCCTGCACCACGTAGCCGCGCGCACGTCCGGTGCCCTCGCCGTACATCCCAGCGGCAAGCGAGCGCTGCACGAGAGGATTAGGGATCCCGGGCAGGCGCTTCAGCTCCCCCATGTGAAACACCAGGACCTTGGCCGCTTCTCGCTCTGCATCTCGCGTGGTCTTGAACAGCTTGAGGCCGATCTCGTCGATTCCTTCCTCCGCCGCCGACGCCTTGAAGGCATGAGCGACGCCGGGGGGAACGCGGATCACGGTCGCGGCGAAGCGCCCCGGCGGCGATGCCTGCCCCCACGCTTGTTGCCGCTCGTCTGCCGCCAACGCGAGGATATCGGCGGCGCATTGAGCGATCGCCGCCTTTTGCCCGTCGTCCATCGGACTCTGCTTGGCCTTGGACCAGGCAAAGGAATCGTACGCTGTCCAGTCGATAGCCATGGTACGACCTCCTGCGTCGCCGACTCATGACGCAGCGCGCGAATCCCGGATTGCCATCCAGAGCTTGCCCAGCACGTTTTCGCCCCGCCACTCGTTGTCGACCAAGGCCGCGCCCCAGAACAGGCCGGACCCACGAGGACGGCGGCTGCAGTCCTCGATGATGCGCGCATCGCCGGTTTCGGCGAGCATCGCCTGCAGGCGCGGATGGCTGTGCAATTTGAGTCGCAGGACCATGTCCATGTTTGCGACATCCTGCTCGCCCTGTGGCGCCACCACCATCTGGCTGCGAAAGGTCTTGGCCCGCATCTTCGCGGCCATGGGCGACTTCTCGTTCCTGATGGAGTCGCGGATGGTCTCCTGATCGAAGCGCAGCGCTTGGAAGAGCGCCTCGGTGGTGCGGTAGGTCTTGCCTTCGTGCGCCACCGGGAATGGCGCCATGTTCCCCAGCCATCCGTACGGCAGGCTCACCTTCGTGAACCTGACCAACGCGGTCATGGGCGCTATCTCTGAAAATCGACGAAGGCGGTCGGATCGCGCAACAGCGCGACAAGCTCGGCGTCGGCCGCGACGGCAAGGTCCTTGATCACCATGATCTCGCGGTCGTCCGGCGGCGGCAGATCGAGGGGTTCGACCCGTTCGTTAGGCCGTTCGACGAACAAACGGCGCGTGGCGATCGAGGGATCGTCGAAGGTGAACACGACATAGACCTGCCGATCGATGCCGACCGGGTCGATCTTGAGCGTTACTCCCTCGAATGTGCGCTCGTAGTGCTCGCCCTGCTCAGTCGCCGCCGCGATCTGCGCCGGCAATTGGAGGACCCGGGGTCGCGCGCTTTGTCCCGATCCGCCTTCAGCAGGAGGTAGCGCGACGGCACGTTCCTGCTTCAGGCTGCGGAAAAGCTCGCGCAGTCCTGCGTCGGCAAACAGGAGACGTTGCTGTGCGTGCGTCAACCGCTTGCCGTGCTCGACCAAGGCGATGACGTCCTGCTCGGTGAGCGTTGCCGCTTGGCGCGCGTCCTCCTCATCGATTTCCCGACGCGCTTGCGCCAGCTGCCGATGCAGCTCGGCGACACGCGCGTCGATCTCGGCCGGCGTCAGCTGCTCGACCGGTTCACTCATCTCATCCAACGCCTCCAGGAGGAGGTCGCCGAAGCGCCGCTGTTCGTTTGCCATGATCCACTCCCTGACACGGAACCCGGTGCACGTCCGCCGCTTGGCGGCAGGCCCCCACGATATCACGCTTCCCTCTCGCCGTGCGCCCGGTCGAGGCTGACCAGGATCGGGCGCCGCCGCGGCTGATCGTTGATCTGGACCAGCGCGGGGAAGGAACCCGCTGGCAGGACGTAGAGGTCCGCCGTCGAGAAAAAGTCGATCGTCTCCTGGCCGATCTGCACGCCGCCCATGCCGTCGGCCCCGCCGCTGCTCAGCGTGAAAGTCGGGCGATGCCGCTTGGGCAGGCTGGCCACGAGGTGCCGCGCCGTGTTGCGCACCAGGGAGCCGAGGTAGATCTGGGTGCCGATGTTCTCCAGCAGCTCGGCGATCTGGCGCTCGTCGCCGACCTGGTCGAGCGACTGGTAGACGACGACGCAGCCTGCCTCCGCCTCGCGCGCGAAGGAGACGTACTCGTTGGTCCTGAAGTTGCGAATGCGGCGCGTCTCGTCGAGCAACAGCAGCACCGGGCGCATGGTGCGATCGCCGGTGTGGCGCATGCGCTCCAGCAGGGCCTGCTGCAGGCGAGCGATCGCCAGGGTCAGGATCGTGCGCGAATCGTCGCCGTCCTGCTCGCGCGCCGCGAGGATCACCGTCACCTGGCGCTGGGAGGGGCGCAGCGCGTCGTCGAGGCCGGCGACCCATTCCAGGCTGAAGCGCGGCAAACCGTTGGCGCCGCTGATTTTGTCGCCCAGCGGACCGTACGATCGGAACGCGCGCAACAGCCCCACAAGCGTCTCGGTGAGCCAGCGATAGCTGTGCTCCGAGCGTCGGCCCCACAACGACTGTGTGTCGGCGAACTCCGGCACGATTTCCATCTGCGGCAACAGCACGGAAATCTCGCCGAACAGGTCGCTCAGTCGCGGCTGTGGCGGCTCGCGGCCCTCGGCAAGCTCCATCAGCTCGGCGACGGCGATGCGGCGCAGGCAATCCATCAGGGCATTCTCGTCGCTCGCCAGTTGGCAAACGTCGCTCAAGTCGGCGCGGCGCTCGACGAACGGCGTATAGTGCTCGTCCAGCAAGACGAGATGGATGAAGGTGGTGAGCCAGTTCACCCAGTTCTGGCGGAACAGCTTCACTTCGCCCTGTTCCAGGCCGTCGGTCGGCAGAACCGCCTCGGCCAACTGGCGAATGCGCTGGATGCCGAGCCTGCTCCACGGGTCGAGCCGCTCGAGAAAGTTCAGCGCATGACACGGAGCGGTCCCGCCGGGACGGCACTCCGGGTCCGTCGTGAAATGGTAGACCTCGCCCTGCAGCGCGCCGTCGCGGTTCAGCCGGCGCAACAGGTTGCCTTTGACGTCGACCAGGAAGAGGTTGTAGCCCGCCTTGTTGGCGGCCTTCGCCCAGCGCACCAGAAGCTCGGTCTTGCCCGAATTCTGCGGCGCGCAGATCAGCGTGCCCTGGTGCTCGCGCAGCGCACCGGTGTTGCGGTTCGGGCTCAGCCGCAGCAGAGGTCCCTTCTCGACCTGACCGTCGCCGCGGTCGAAAACTTGGCGTCCAAGCGGCAGCACGCCGCCGCATTCGGCGCGGAGATCGCGGGTTTGTTGCTCTGTGGCGCAACCCGAATAGTCGCGCAGCGTGCCGCGGAACGGCCGGCGCAGCATCTCGCCTGGACCGAGCACGGTCTCGGGCCACGCGGACGCGGCGCCGGGACCGGCAAGCGCCTCGTGCACCGTCCGCCCATGCTCGACGGCCGGCTGATAGCTCTTGCGCAGGTGCGCCTCAAGGCGCTCGCGAAACTCGGCGATCCAACCCGGCAGCAGACGCGAGGTCGCGAGGTGCACCGCTTCATCCTCGGCGATATGCAGCTCGACGGTGAAGCTCAGACGCCAGTCGCGGCGCGGGCTCCCAAGTGCGGCGATCCAGGCGCTGCCGCCGAGGTCGCGCTCGAGGCGGCCGGCGATCATGCCACGCTCCGCATCGATGCCCTTGCCGACGTCGAAGCCCTGGTTGCGCAGCAGCCAGTCGGCGCCGCGCAGGATCAGCGCCGGGGGGAACGGCAAGCGGAACGACTGGCGGTGCTCCTGGGGCGGGCGTTCGACGCGAAAGCTGTCCATCAACAGCTCGGCGGCGTTCTTGGCACCATCGGCCAAGCAACGCGCGACAGCGATGCGCAGATGCTCGGAAACTCTTTCCATCGGTCTCTCCATGTCAATGTTCGGTCAGCAGCGCCGCCGGTCGCGGCAGCCAGCCCGCCACTCCCGAGGGCGGGAGGGGCCGGCCAAGCGTCGATCCCAAGCTTTGCATCACGGCGATCGCGGGACCGGACAGGGCGATGTCGGCAAAGGCGTCGAAGCCGCCGTCGCGCCGCAACACGATGCGTGCCCTGGCACAGGCGACCAGGCGCAGGTCGATCTTCTCCTTCCAGCGCGGCCGGCCTTCCTGGACCTGCAACCAGCGTCCATAGGGTTCCGGCAGGGCAGCCACCGCCGCACAATCGCTCGCGTCGAAGTAGCTCGTGTGGGTGATCGTGTTGGACGACGACGGTCTCAGCCCGAACGCACCAAGGCCCGCGGTGAGGTGATGCAACAGGTCGCCAGCCGGCACCTCACCGAACGAGCCGCTCCAGGCCGGCAACTGCCATTGCCAAGGCGCTCGGGCCGCCGATGCCGCGGTGAACGCCCGGATGAAATCCACCGCGCTCCGCCACGCCTGCAGGTCGGCGTAGAGGCCGCCCTCAGACGCCGCGCCGTACCGCGCGAGCTCCACCTGTTCCGGCCGCCAGGTTGGATTGTGGCGCATCACGGGCGGCGTGTAGCGACCCCGCCGCTGGTAAGGCGGCAGGGTACCCGATTCGATCAGCTGATCGAACGAGCTGCGGACGATATCGCGCACACGCATCGTCACCTCACCGCGGCAGGCTGGCGAGGAAGCGTTCGCCGACGCGGCCGAAGCCGCCCGGCATCGACGGCGCCTCGAAATGGCGGACGAGGTCGTAGCCGCACGCCAGATCGGGATCGATCAGCTCGGTCGTGCGCAGCGTGACCAGCGTCTGGCGCGCTCCGTACGGCCGCAGCTCGAAGTGCAGGCGGTAGCGGTAAGGCACCCGTGCTTGCACTTGCCATCCTCCCGCGCGCCGGCGGACATGCTCCTGCTGCACCTGCGCGGCCCAGAAAGTACGCGCCCGCAAAGCGACCCGCGGCGAGAAGCGTCCCGTGTAAGTCGCGACCGCGACGCCGTCGGCCCGGGTGTGCGACGCCGTCTTGCGCCATTCGGTCAAATGCTCCTCGGCGAAATCCATGAAGTGTTCCATGGCCGCCTCATGGGAAAGACCGGCCAGCACCTGCCGCTCATGGGTTTGCCCGCGCGCTTCGTCGCCCCTCGCGACGTCCGGCCGCACTCGGTCTATCGCCGTTGCCGTCAAGCCCGCCTGCATGCTCTGGCCGAGCTGCTGCGAGAGGCGGGCGGCGCCGCGCACCAGCATCGCCGCCCCGAAAAGTTCACCGATCCTCATGGTCTGCACCTCCATCTTGGTCCTGATCCAGTGACGCGTGGCGGCCGGGGAATTGACAGGCAGGACCGACCTCCCGGCAGCGCCGCCCGAGGAACCAGCGCTCCTCGCCGCGAATGGGGTCGATCACCAGGCCGAGGCTGTAGGGATGTCGGAACACCGCCGCCTGGGTGCGCCGGTCGGTGAAGCTGAAGAAGGCGCCAAGATCGGGATGGCTGTGGTACCAGCCGACGATGATGTCGCCGCGCGCCGCTGCCAGCGCCTGGGCGCGTCCCCACAGCTCGGTGTCCATGCGCAGCGACGTGCCGCTGCCCACGGCGTCGAGCGCCGGCACGGCTTCCTCGACGCACAGCACCGCCAGCGGCGCGTCGGGCTCCTCGGGCGTGAGCGACCAGGCGGAGCCGATCAGCAGCCCGCCTTGTTCGACGAGGACATCGCCGAGGTGAGAGGCGATCGTTTCGCGGCAGGCGTCGCTGCGCAGGATCAGCGGCGCCTTGCGATCCAGCAGCAGAGAGAGGTCGGCGAGCCACGGCAGCTCGCGCAGACCCCCTTCGTTCAGCCGCCGAATCGGAGGCGCGACCGGCTGGTCGCGCCAAACGATGGCGTCTTCGCTTTCAGGCGGTTGCTTGGTCATCGCAGCAGCTCCGCCAAGCGATCGGTCGGGAAAGCGCGGGGATGGCGCCGCACCGCAATCTGGTACCAGGCTGCGGCCACGCCGTTGGCGGGCGACAGCGGATTCGACACCATCGGATCGAAAGTCACGATGTCGACGATCTGCCGTACCACCAAATCGAGGCCATGGGTCGGAATCCACTTCGTGCCGAAGCAGATATGGCCGGAGCTGCCGACGTTGGGATGGAGGATCGGCGTCGTGATCCGCGCGGCGGGCCGTTCGAACGGAAACCGCGCCGGCAGATTGATCTCGACACCGATCTGGCTCGCCTTCGTGTGCGGATAGGCGGACGAGCCCGCGGTCGCGGCGCGGATCAACAGCCCGATCCTATGGATCGGGCTGCCGTCTGCATGGGTGACCGAAATCCGGCCGCCGGATTTCTGGCAAAGCTCGCGGACCTTGCGCAGATCCTCGACGCGGCGCCGCTGCAGTGGACTCATGCCGAGCCTCCCGCCACCAGCACCGGCTCGACCTGCAGGACATCCTGCGGCCCGACCACATCCTCCGACAGCTTCTGCTCGGGCTGGATGTAGGCGTGCCGCGAGGTGTTCTGCAGCCGGTACTCGGTGTCGGTCGGCATCTGCCACTTCGCCGCGGCCAGCGCGATCAGCTCCCGGCCCGTGCTGCCGCGGTCGGCGGTGATCTCCGCCTCGCGGGTCTGGTCGGGGGTGCGGATACGGAACTGGACATCTTTCATCGCTTGCTCCTTGTCGTTCCTGGGGCCTGCCAGGAGGTTTCGCCGAAGCGGCCCATTTGCTTCGGAGCGGCCGCACAATCTCGGCCGCTACCCTTCTGACGATCGAGCCGCCGGGAATTGACAGGCGGCGAAATCGAGAACGAGGCTGGTCTCGTCGTGGTCGACGACCGCGAAGCGGGCGGGCAGTCGCTGTCCCAGGAACCGCTCCTCGAGCTCGCCGGCAGTGAACTGGTCGCCGGCCACGAACGTCATGTCGCCGCCGCACTTGGGACAGCGGGCGAGGCTATCGTCCTGGTCGCGCGCTAAAAGTAGCCGCGGCGGCCCACCGGCGTTGAGCTCGTGGCCGCAGGCGGTGCAGTTGCCGCCGCTGATGACCGCGTCGCTCAGGCGCAGACATACGTCCTGGCCGCAGGAGGCCTCCCGCAGCGAGGCGCGACCGATGACGGGATCGGTCGGAACAACCCGGACCTCGGGCATCAGGTCGGCGCATCCGGGGCACATCTCGGACCGAGCGAGCGGCGCCATGGTGGTGGTAGCGCCCATCGTATCGGTCAGGATGCGATGCGCGCTCTGCATCTCCTGCGGCGCATGCAACACACGCATCGCCGATGACACGGCGAGCGCACCGGCGGCCGAGGAGGTCAGGATGGTGGTCGGGATCAGCCGCTCCACCAGGCCGCGACGGCGCAGGCCCGCACAGGAATAACGCTCGGCGATGCGCGTGTAGACGCCGGCCGGCAGCGTGCACTCGTAGCAGGCGCAGTCGGCGACGGTCGCGAACGGAAAGACCTCGACGCTGGCGCGCCGCGTGTCGATCGCGACATCGATCAAGTTGGTGCCAGCCAACCGGCACAACCGGTTGAGCCGGATGCGCGCCTCGAAATTGTCGACGCAGCCGATGACGCAATCGGCGCGGCCGAGCGCCTCGAAGCTCAGCGTCTTCCAGAAGTCGCCCGGCACGGCCGTCGCGCGCACCGCGGGATCGAGCTCGCAAGCGCGGCGCGCGGCGACCTCGGCCTTGTGCTGGCCGACGTCATCCTCGCGGAACAGCACGCTGCGCGTCAGGTTGTGCCGCTCGATGCGATCGAAATCGTGGATCGCGATGTGGCCGGTGCCGAGCAACGCGAGGTTCTTGATCACCTCGTTGCCGATCGCGCCGGCGCCCGCCACCACGAAGCGGGCGTTCTGCACACGGTCCTGGGAAAACCAGTTGATCAGCCCGTGGCGGCTGTAGCGGTCGTTCAACATCATCGGCTCCTGTCGGGGGTTGGATTGGCTATGGCGCGGACCATGCTCCGATCGGTGATGACGATCCGCGGTCCGAGCGGGCCGTCACTCACGAGGCGGCCGCGCACGGCGACCTGTCGATGGGCGAGCGACTCGATGAAGTCGCGCGCTCCCGGCTGCGTCGAGAAGGCGGGCGGGAAAATTAGCTTGCGGGCCTCTCGCCACCGCTTGTTTTCCAGCACCGCCACGTAGAAGCCCGAGTCTCTCGCGGCTTCGACACGCCACACGCGGGCGGTGAGCGTGACTGGACTTCCAGACGGCGCAACGCTGAACGGTTCGAACGTCGTTGCCGTGCATGAGAGGCAACGGCCAAGATTTTCCGCCTGCAGCGCAGCGCGGCTCGCCTCATGGTAGCAAGTGCGGCAGCGCGTGCAGCGCCACAGCCGCTGTCGCGGGTCGAGCGGCTCGCCGGTCAGTCCATCGCAGAGACTGGCTGTCAGCTCGGCGGTCATCCGTGCCGTCGAGGCGCCCGACCACGAGAAGGGCCGCACGGCGGCTGCGCGCGCCGGCGCCACGGGTGCGGGTACCGGGGCAGCCGTGATTGGCGTGACCGGCGGTCGCATGGCCGGCGGCGCCGGTCGCGATACCGGGCGCGGCGGCATCAACCAGACGGCAACGCCGAACAGGCCGATGATGAAGAGCCACGAGAGAAAGTCGCTCATGGTCGCGGCGCCGTCGGCGGAAGGCGCGTGGAGCGCAGCAAGGGCACGAGATCGCGCGGCGCCCGGCCGTCGAGCCGCGCCGCCACCCAGCGAAAACCCGCGCCATAGATCGGATCATCGCGCGTGGCGATTCGGCGGCGATGTATCGCTGCCTCCGGCGTGCCGAATTCGCCGAGGTAGCGGTGGGCCAGCCAATCGCAGCTGCCTTCTTCGGCCCATTGCGGCAGCCGCAGCTGCTCGCAGCCCAGGCTCACATGCCCGAGCTCATGTGCCAGCACCATGCGCAGCAGCATGAGCGGCAGCCCGGACTGCAGGACGATCGCGGTTTGCGCCGCGAGCCCGAGCAATCCCGTCCGGCGCTCGGCATAGCCCAGCATGCGCGCGCCCGCGAGGAACGGCGATGCAGGCATCACGCGATCGAGTCGAACCGGTACCGTGCGTGGCAGTTCCAGGCCGTGCCTGCCGAACCACGCGGCGATCGCGCTGCAGACGATCTCCGCGGTGCCGCCATCGAAAACCTGCGATGCCGAGCAAGGCTTGCAAACCTCCGATCCGTGGGGCGACGGCAGGAAGAAGCTGTCGCAATAGCGGCAGTGTCGTCCCTCCGTGCGATGGCGCGCACAGAAGATGCGACCATGCTGGTCGGCCGCGACTTGCCCGGACAGCACGACACCGCACAGCACGCAGCGCGCGCCGGGTGCGAGGTTGAACTTCGTCATCGGCGGCCTCCCTCACAGGCCGCCGCCGAGACCGCCAGGGGATCCACCGCCGGGCTTTTGTCCGCCCAGCCCACCCGTTGGCCTGGACAAACCGGATGAGGACGACGGGGTGGCGCCGCTGCGCGTGCCGGACCCAGCGTTGCCGCCGCGCAGCGCCGTCGTGCTTTCGCCGGCCGGCTTGAAACCGCTGCCGATGGCCTGCGGGTTGCGCGTCACCGTCACGGGGCCGCCCTGGGTGCCGGTCTGCGGCAGGGCATAGTTGCGGCCGCTGACCTTGGTCTCGAAGCCGTTCGGCGTGGCGCGGGTGCGCGAGACCTCGTAGCGGACCGAACTGCCGCGCTCGAGGTCGGCGCGCGTCTGCTGCGCCGCCTGCCGGTCGAGATTGCTCGCCTTCTGGAACTGGCCGCTGCGGTTCTCGGCCTTCGACGGATCGTTCTGCAGCGTCTTGACCGGATTCCTCTGGCCGGTGCTCAACCTGGAATTCTCCGCCTTCGCCTCGCCACGGACCGACTGCCCGGTCCGCGAGCGCATGTCGCCATCGGGTCCGCCGCGCATGCCTTTGTCGGCCGGCGTGACGGTCACCTTGAGGCCGCGCTGGTTGGCGGTCTTCTCCATGTACTGCTCGGCCATCACCTCCTTGACGAAGTTGCGATCCTTCGCCGACATCGTCGCCAACTTCTTGTCGTAGTCGGCCATCATCCATTTCGGGACGCGGTGCTGGTACTTCTGGCTCATATCTGCCTCCAATCTCGTTGCGGTTAGGGCGCAGGACGGCCGTCGCGTGCGCATCTGCCCTTGAGACGAAGCAGCGGCCGGAAATTGACAGAGCGCCTACTCGGCGGCCGCGGCGTGGGGGCCGATGGCCACCTGAGCCTCGACGTCGCCGAGGCGCAGCCGGTCTCCGGGCCGCAGCAGGTGCGGCCGCCGCGGCTCGAGCGGCACCGCGCCGCGCTCGCCCAGCCGCGCGATCGCGACGCGGCCCGTCGGCTCCAGGAGGGCATCGGGTCCATGCCGGCGCAGCAGCGCCTGGCAGACGTCTGCGCCGCCGTCGCGCAACTGCCTGGCCGTCAACGGCACGACCTTGTCCCGCAGCACGATCGGCGGTCGCGATGGGATGCACAGGCGATAGTCGATGAAGCGACGTCGGCAGTACGGGCATTGCCGCTTGCCGCCATCGACGATGAACGGCCGGCGGCAATGATCGCACTGGTAGACGTTGTCGGCCGCGTTGCCGAGCGCCGCGAACCATTCGCCGCCGTGCGGCCTGGCTTCCGGCGCCGGCCCCAAGGCGCGACGAAAAAGGCTCTGCAGACGCGTGTCGAGGCAGTCGACGGGCAGGCCCTCGTCGCCGCGCGGATGAGGCGAGCCGGCGGGATCGTCCGGCCAACCGCCGACGCGCATCACCTGATCGCAGCGTATGGGATCGGTGTCGACCACGGCCGCCACCGGATGTCGCGCCAGCAAGAGCTCGTGCAGCAGCACCGCCAACGCGTAGCGATCGGTCTCGGCGGTGACACGAGCCGGCCTGGGATCGCGCCGGATCTCGGGCGCATAGTATCGCGCCTGCCCAATCGACGGCGGCGGGGGCAGGCCAGGCGCGACGCAGTTGTCGAAGTCGATCAGGGCGGCACGCAGCGCGCCGTCACGCTTGTCGACCCGCACGTTTTGCGCGTGCAGGTCGCCGTGCGCGAGCCCCTGCCGCTCCATGGCCATCACGCCGGCCGCGATCGCCGCTGCGCAGACCAGATGGTCCAGGAAACCTGCCGTGGGCTCACCGAGATAGGTTTCGAACGGAACGCCGGCGGCGAAGGGCGAGACATGGCCGAAGCCCAATGGGCCATCGACCACGTCGATCGGCGCACGCAGCACGGGTGAGGCGCGATCAAGTCGCCGCTCGACCAGCCACGCCACGCGCCGGCGCATCGCCGGCGTGCAGAAGCGCGGATTGAAGAGTTTTAGCACCAAGGGCTCGCCGCTGCCGCGGCGATGTGCCTGCCAGGCTCGGCCCGTCGCACCCTCGCCGGCGCGTGGGCCTTCGCCAAGCGGCGCCCCGCGAACGTAGGACTGCCCCGATGCGCCCTGGAAGTGGTCGGTCGCCATCACGCCGCCTCCACGGTCTGCCGGAGCGCGCGCGGTCGGCCATCGCCGATCAGCGCGAGGGTCATGTTGTCGTCGAAGCGGAACCGCTCGTTCTCGACGTGGTTGGCGAGAATGGTCAGCACGCCGTTGGCCGCCGCCGAGAAGTCGCCTTTG
>JAFAKN010000620.1 GCA_019235415.1 Alphaproteobacteria bacterium | reverse complement strand
CCGAGCGATAGCGACCGGCACGGGCGCGCCCGTACCGGCCGAATGCGACAGCACGATATTGCGTTGCAATGCCGCGAGATCCCCGGGCGGGATATGGACGTTCGCGAGCTTTCCGAAACCGGTATTGATGCCGTAGACCGGCTCGCCTCGGACGACGATTTCCGATACCGCCGCGGCCGCCCGCTCGATGCCCGGCAGGCAGGCCGGATCGAGGCTCGGCACGCCGCCTCGGTAGATGCCGCGCCATTCGTGGAGCGTCATCTCGCCGGGTTTCATGTGCCCCGCCAAACCCGGGCGCGAAGCGGATTGAAGCCGATGCGATACACGAGCTCGGCGGGGCGCTCGATGTCCCAGATCGCCAGATCGCAGTCCTTGCCCGCCTCGAGACTGCCTTTGCAGTCCCACATGCCGAGCGCCTTGGCGGCCTCGCGCGTCGCGCCCGCGATGCATTCTTCGACGGTGAGCCGGAACAGGGTCGCGCCCATGTTCATGGTGAGCAGCAGCGAGGTGAGGGGCGAGGAGCCGGGATTGCAGTCGGTGGATATGGCGATCGGCACGCCGTGACGGCGTATCGCCTCGATCGGCGGCAGCTGCGTCTCGCGGATGAAGTAAAAGGCGCCGGGCAGGAGAACGGCCACGGTGCCGGAAGCCTTCATCGCGGCGATGCCAGCCTCGTCGGCGCGTTCGAGATGGTCGGCGGAGAGCGCGCCGTACTTCGCCGCCAGCGCCGCGCCGTGCAAGTTGGCGAGCTGGTCGGCGTGCAGCCGCACCGGAAGCCCGAGCTTCCTTGCCGTGTCGAAGACCCGCGTCGTCTCCTCGCGACTGAAGCCGATATTGTCGCAGAACGCGTCGACCGAATCGATCAGCCCCTCGGACGCGATTGGCGGCAGCATCGCGCAGACCGTGTCGATGTAAGCAGAGGTATCGCCCTTGGCTTCCGGCGGCATCGCATGCGCGCCCAGGAAACTTTTATGCACGTCGATCGGCCGCTCGCGCGCCAGCCGGCGGGCGGCGCGCAACTGGCGGCTTTCGGTAGCGCGGTCGAGGCCGTAGCCCGACTTGATCTCGATCGTCGTGACGCCCTCGGCGATCAGCGCATCGAGGCGCGGCAGGGCCTGAGCGACGAGTTGATCCTCGCTCGCGGTTCGCGTGGCCGTTACGGTCGAGGCGATGCCGCCGCCGCGGCGGGAAAGCTCCTCGTAGCTCGCACCCGCCAGCCGCAGCTCGAACTCCTCGGCACGGTCGCCGCCATGGACAAGATGCGTGTGACAGTCGATCAGGCCGGGCGTGATCCAGCGGCCGGCGCAGTCGACCGTATGGCCGGCGTCGAGGCCGGTCGGCGCATCGGCTGCCGGCCCGGCAAAGACGATCTTGCCGCCATCGGCCGCTACAAGCCCCTTGTCGATCAGCCCCAGGCCCGGCCGCCCGGGTGCGAGCGTGACGAGACGGCAATTCTTCCACACGCTGTCGACGGTCATGGCGACTCTGGTAACGCGCCGCGTCGGGGCATGCAATGCAGCCGGAGCGCGCTTCCTTACGCCGCCAACGCCTTGGCATAGCGCGCCGCGATCGCGTCGCGATTCACGTGCCGGCCGCTCTGGACGACCGGCTTGCCGGCGCAAAAGACGGTCTTGATCGCCGTGTTGTCGGCCGAGAACAACCAGTGATCGACGACGCCGTCGCCGCGGAAGCCGGCGTCGTCGAGCACCACGAGATCCGCGCGCTGCCCCGCCGCGATGGCCCGGCCGTCGAGCGCCGCCTCGAACAGGCGTCGGCCGGTGGAGCGCGACGGCTCGCCGAGCACGTTGCGCCTGCGATGGACGAGGCGCTGGCCGTATTCGAGCGTGCGCAGCTCGTCGGCGGCGGAGATACGCACGTTGGAGTCCGAGCCGACCCCCAGCCGGCCGCCGCGTGCCAGCAGCGCCGGCACATCGAACAGGCCGTCACCCAGATTGGCCTCGGTGATCGGACAGAGGCCCACGACCGCACGGGACTGGGCGATGCGCGCAATCTCTGCCCCGTCGGCGTGCGTGGCGTGGACAAGACACCAACGCGCGTCGATCTCGATGGTATCCATCAACAAGTCGATTGGCCGTCTGCCATGCGCGACCAGGCATTGCTCGACCTCGATTGTCTGCTCGCTGATATGAATGTGCGCCGGCGCCTTGGGCCAGGTCGCGGCGGCCCATTTCACATCGTCGAGCGTGACGGCACGCAGCGAATGCGGTGCAATGCCGACGCTGCCGTCCGGTACCTTGCTCTCCATGAGGCGCGCATAGAGGTCGCGATCGCAGACGAAGCGACGTTGCGCCGCCGCTGCCGGTATGCCGCCAAAACCACCTTGGCGATAGAGCACGGGCAGCAGCGTCAGGCCGATGCCGACCTCGTTTGCCGCCGCCACGATGCGCTGGCTCATCTCGGCAACATGGTCGTAAGGCCGGCCGTCGGGCTGGTGGTGCAAATAATGGAACTCGGCCACGGAGGTGAAGCCTGCCTCGAGCATCTCCGTGTATGCCAGCGCCGCAATCGCTTCCAGGCCCTCGGGCGTCAGCCGCTCGACGAAGCGATACATCTGCTCGCGCCAGGTCCAGAACGAGTCGCTTTCGCTACCGCGCCGCTCGGTCAAGCCTGCCATCGCCCGCTGGAAGGCGTGGCTGTGCACATTCGGCAGGCCGGGCAGGACGATTCCAGAGACCCGTTGGGCGCCGGCAACGTCACCTGTGCCGACGCTTGAAATGATGCCGCGCTCGACGGTGATGATTACGTCGCGATGCCACCCATCAGCCAGCAATGCCGTTTCGAGGTGTAACTTGTTCGCCATGCGATAGCCTGCACCTTGTCTGCCGGAAGGGTAGCCTCTTTGTGCTGCTATACTACTCCTCGGGAAAATCTGCCGATCGGCAAGAGCCTCGAAGGTCGACCGACGAGGCTAGGTCAGGCGTTTTCAAACGTACGGCAACCAACCGTGCTGGCATGCACTAGTCCAAGGCTGCGCCGGGGGGATTGTTCCATGAGGTGGTGGCCCGCCGTACTTCTCAGCCTTGTGGTGGGTCAAGGGTTTGCGCAAACCGCAGGTCCCCATCTCGAAGTCGTCTCGAGTTTCGTGGTTGGTACTTGGTACAGGGTTTATTGGCTGTCGAGGGAAGGGCAGTGGGCCTCGGCCATCAATTGTGACGATGGGCACCGAGGCCAGACGAGGGTGTCGGGCTTTACCCTCACGCGGGACGGCAAGCTAGTGAGCAATTCGGGCCAGTGGGGATGCGTGATTTCCGGCTTCCAAGAGCAGCCGATGCGCGGACTGGGTTTAATCGAACGCGGCCCTCGCTGGGCATTTTCCGCAACATGCGACGAAGCCGGGAGCGAACAAGCGGACGCAGGAGCTTTCGTGGGCTCTCGCCCACTGCGCGGTCCCGTGAACGGAGCCATGGAAATGAGCTATCCGCGAGAGGGAGTTGAGGAACCTCACCCGATGCTGGACCTATGGATCGCGCACTCCCCGAGACCCGGCCAGTCTGGCCTGCTCTCGCTATTCCTTTCAGACCGATATGGACCTTACGTGCGGTGCGGCGACAATTGAGTGCTCGGAGTATGTCATCAGTGACTGGCCGTGCGTTCACGTGTGTGCGCGCGACTAGGGGCAACCAACACACCAAACCGAGGAGCTTGAAGCGCAATCCTATAAGGGCAACTTGCGCGGCTTCAATCGCCGTTGCCCGGGCGGCGCCGGCGGTTGTGGTGGTCTCTGTATTTGACTCCGTTCTATCCCCCTCTCCGTCGGTGTCAGTAGACCGTCGATCTCTTCGACAAGGCCTAGCGCGACCAGCCGCTTGACATCGGCTTCGCGAACGTCGGCTGCGTCGGAGGTGCCGGCAGCGATGCGCCGCAGCGTAGTATCCTCATTCGGACTCAGGTAGGCACGAAAGCTCGCCAAAATCTCCTCCCCGCGTTCCCGGTGAGAGATTGAGGCGTCCTCCGGACACAATCAACGCTGCGGGAGGAATGTCCGTGCAACTGTGCGTAATCGGCGCAATTTCCCGATTTCGGGAGCAGCCGACATCACAGCTTTGACCCGGCCTGGACTGTGAAGCGTGCGCAAACGCACATTCGATAAGTGGCGCGCGCGAACTGTCTCCGCTACTTCGCCAGTATCGCATTGCGTGAAGTTGAGAAGGCAAAGCCAGCAACAACCGTGATCGCGCCCGCGCAGGCCCTGCCGTCTACCGTGTCCGTGCTGTCATCGCGGATTGGCTCGCCTTGTATGGGAGGAACGCTCGGTTCCGACATGCGTTTACATTCTGACGTCGGGAAACGATGTCGAGCAAAAAGGAAGGCGGCCATGCTAGGCACGATTCTGCTGATCATTCTCGTGTTGATCCTTGTCGGCGCCTTGCCGACATGGCCGTACAGTTCTGGCTGGGGCTACTACCCGAGTGGCGGCATTGGCCTGCTGTTGATTGTGGTGGTCGTCCTGCTCCTCGCAGGACGACTATAGAACCCGGGACTATGTCCTGCGCGAAGGCGGGCACATGATGCCAACCATGCGGGGAGCAAAGATCACCGCCTCGGCGATATCACTATGCGCATTTCATCCTGGAGTACGGCCGGACGGACCGGCCGGATCGTTATCGAAGTAGAGGCACGGCTCGCAACCTCGTCTAAGACCAGTGACACGAAGTTGCTCTGCAAACTGCGAGCTTTCGCGCTGGAGATCGGGCGCTGGCGTACCGGAGCCAAGCGTCTCCGGTTGCACGGTGTCGAGAATCGCACAGTGCACATGGGAGATGGCACTTTTAGCGGTAGGGGGCGTTCGAGTGCTGCGCCGAGTTTCCGGCGTGTCGATGGCCACTGAGGCCCTCCCCCAACCCCGCTGCCGAGGTGGCTATCGACCCTACGCGCACGCAGTGCGTCCGTGACCATATCCCGACAAGCAAACCACGCGGGGGCGTTGCTCGAAGACAAGCGGCGGACCGTCCCTGCCGCCACGAGGGTGTGAGCGCCGAGCATTTCATCGACTTGATGAAGCGGCCATCCAGCGGCGGGTATGCCGACGTAGAGCTACAGTGGAGGCGAACGTCGCCTCAGGGCGCCCACGACTAGGGATATGAGGAACAGCACGACAAAGATGACGAAGAGGATCTTCGCAATACTCGCCGTTGCCACCGCGATTCCGGTAAAGCCGAGGACGCCGGCAACAATCGCAATAATGAAGAACAAGACGGCCCATCCGAGCATGGCCTATCCTCCGTTCCGTGCCGCCGCCCTTACGCGCTCCCGCCTATCTGCCCTTGCCAACGGCAATTCTTGCTCCCGGGTTGCCCCGATGCTTATTCGCCGGCAGCGATATCGGGTTGGCGTTCTGCGGTCAGCATGTCCTTATCTCGTGATCCAGTCCGTAAGGGGCTTGAGCATCCCCTGAGCCGTCGGCGAATTGCTGTTCCGTTTCGACAAGCGACAGCACGACAAAGGTCGCGCGCCAACCGAACGCAGTGCCTGGGCGGGCGACAGCGCGAGGTCGCGGTCGATCAGCGGAATGGCGTAGGAGATCGCGGCGCGGTCGACGTAGTTTAACGCGGTGATGGTGAACAGAAGAAAAGATCACGAACCAGCGAAAGCGGGTCGGTGTTGTCGGGGCCATCGCGCTTCAGCGATCGGCCAGCGCGAGCTTGGCCCCCAGCAGGCCGAACGCGCCGGCGAAGGCGCGGCGCATCCAGGTGAGCACGCGCGGGCGCGAGATGACCTGGTCGCGGATCGCGGCGGCGAACAGGCCGTAGCCGACGAACACCACGAAGGTGAGCAGCATGAAGACGGCGCTGAGCTCGGACATCGCGAGCAGCGGTCGCGCCTCGTCGGTGCTCACGAACTGCGGCAGGAAGGCGAAGAAGAAGATCGAGAGCTTGGGGTTCAGGATGTTGATCAGGATGGCCCGCACGATCACCTGCGTCGCCGATCGCGCGCTCACCTCCTTCTCGACCCGCAGCGGACCGTGCTCCTTGAGCGTCATCCAGGCCATGTAGAGGAGATAGGCCACGCCGACGTATTTGAAGGTCTGGAAGGCGAGCGCGCTGGTGTGCAGTAACGCCGCCAGGCCCATGATGGCGGCCGCCATGTGCGGCACGATGCCGAGCGTGCAGCCGAAGGCCGCGACGACGCTGGCGCGCGAGCCGCGCGACAGGCCGGTCGCCAAGGTGAACAGCACGCCGGTGCCGGGCGACACCACGACGATCAGCGACGTCAGCAGGAAATCGAGACTCATGGCTTGCCCTCTGCTATGCGACCATCCGGCATCCTCGCCGGGATCGAGATGGCGCGCACCCCATTCGCGGGCCGCGTCGAAGGGGTGCCGCTCGCGATCATCGGCGAGACCGCGGCACGATCAGCCGGCGAGGCAGCAGCGCTTGGCCTTCTTGCCGCTGCCGCAGGGACAAGGATCGTTGCGGCCGACGTGCCGCCAGGGGTTGAAAGCGGGTTGGCCCGGTGGACTGAGAGATTCCCCCAGGTCCTCGAGCACGTCGACGTCGGGGATGTCCTCGTCGTCGTCGTCGCCGTCGCCGTCGGTGAAGTGGTCACCCAGTATCCAGTCTTCCAGCGCGACAACCACGTCCTCGATATAACCGAGATGAGCATCCTCGAAACGCTGGATGTCGTTTGGCGCCCGCTCGGCGCGAGCCAGATCCTTCGTGAATTCGTCACGCTCGAAGATCTTGTCCGGCATGGATCCACGCTGCCATGCCGCCAATACCGCCGCCTCCAGATCGCGCAGCCCCAATAGAGCAACGGCCTGCGACCAACCGAACCAGGTAAGGTCCTTGTCGGCTGCCAGACGTTCCGATTCGAAACGGTGAAGGAACGCCACCATGCGCTCGCGCTCGACACGGCCCTCCCATGCCAGGAAGGTAGCGGCTCCAAGCAAGGAGTCGCGGGTGATGTCCTCGAGTCGCGGATCGAGGATTGCGTCGAACAAGGCGTCCGCATCGCCATTGAACATTCCTGCTGCGATGCGGGGCAGGTGGCCAGGATTGGCATCTCCCAGCAAGTAGGCGACCTCGTCTTGAGGCCGCCGCAACAAGCGCAGTAGCGGTTCGAAGCCCATCGGATCGCGCCGGCCGCCGATGATGAAAAGAGCGCGAAAGAACAGGCGCTCGTCTTCCCTGTCGACCAGAGAGCCATTCGCGGCACGCTCCAGAGCAGCTCGCAAGGCATCGGCGCAATCATCGTAGCGCACGGTACAGAGACCGACCGCAAGACGCGGAATCTCCTGCGACCGCGCAAGCTCCTCGACGTAAGGTTCGATGGGCACAGTGCCCAATGGGCCAAGGGCTTGCTTGATTGCGTCCTTGTCCGGTTCCATGCCTAAGCCGCCTGCTCGAGGGTCGAGGCGATGTCGCGCGTCGTGACGCGACGCAGGTCGCGCACCTTCGTGGTGTCGAACGGCCGCGCGCGATGCATGGTGCAGCGATTGTCCCAGATCACCAGGTCGCCCTGGCGCCAGGTATGGGCGTGCACGAACGGCGGCTTGGTGGCGTGCTCGATCAGGTCCATCAGCAGCAAGCGGCCGTCGGCGATCGGCATGCCGAGGATATGCGAGGCGTGGCTCGCGATGTACAGCGTCTTGCGGCCCGAACCGGGATGGCGCCGCACCAGACGCTGCGGCACCGGCGGCAGGCTCGCCAGCTCCTGCGGCGTGTACTGCGTCACGGCGAGCTGGCCGCGCGAGTGCCAGATCGAGTGTTCGGCGACGAGGCTCTCGATCGCGGCCTTCGTCTTGTCGGGCAGCGCATCGTAGGCGGCGCGCAGGTCGGCGAACTCGGTCTCGCCGCCTTCATCGGGCACGACGTGGGCGTAGAGCATCGAGAGCGCGCCCGGAACGGCACGAAACGAGGCGTCGGTGTGCCACAGCCGGTTGGCCAGCCAATCGAGCCGGCGCCGGCTGCCCGGCTGCAGGATGTTGCCGTCGCCATCGAGGTTGGAGATGTCGGCGACCTCGGGCGAGGCGATGCGGTGCTTGATGTCCTGGTGCCGCGCCTTCTGCGCCGAGGTAGCGATCGGGCCGAAATGGCGCGCGAAGGCCAGTTGCTGGTCGTCATTGAGATTCTGGCCGTGGAAGACGACGACGGCGTAGCGGTTGATGGCGTCCTCGATGGCGTCGCGATCGATGGTGCCGAGCGGCTGGGCGAGGTCGACGCCGGAGATCTCGGCCACGAAGTCGGGTGTGAGGGGCCTGACGGTGATGCTCACGGGCGGCTCCAGCAGCTATAGTGGCGGCACCATCATTGTCTCCCAGGAAACGCCATGCCGCAAACTCACAAGCTCGCCCTGCTCGACGATTACCAGAAGGTCGCCCTGCGCATGGCGGACTGGGATCGCCTGAAGAAGCGCGGCGTCGAGATCACCGTGTTCCACGAACCGTTCGCGTCGGTCGAGGACGCCGCCAAAAAGCTCGCGCCCTTCGACATGCTCGGCCTGCTGCGCGAGCGCACCGCGTTCCCGCGGGCGCTGATCGAGAAGCTGCCGAACCTCAAGTTCACGGTGCTGACCGGCGCGCGCGCCTCCAGCCTCGACGACAAGGCGGCTAGCGAGCGCGGCATCCCGATCAACAACACCCCGGGCGGCGGCTCGAACGCCTCGACGGCCGAGCTCTGCTGGGCGCTCCTGATGTCCTGTGCGCGCGATCTCG
>JAFAKN010000592.1 GCA_019235415.1 Alphaproteobacteria bacterium | reverse complement strand
TGCCGCCCTAGCGATGCTGCTGGCCTGGACCCACGCGCGGGCGGACGAGCCCGAGCCGGCGGTCGAGCTGGTCCGCGCGGCGCTCGCCGACACGGGCAAGGTGTTCGCCGATCCGACCCAGACGCGCGCCGAGGCGACGGCGCGGCTGCGCGAGCTGCTCGACCACTATGTCGACCTGCCGCGCGTCGGCCAGGACAGCCTGGGTGCCCACTGGCGCCGGGCGACCCCGGAGCAGCAGGCGGCGTTCGTCGGGCTATTCGAGCGCTTCCTGGCCAACGGCTATTCGGGCTCGGTCGCCAAGTTCGGGGGCTTGCGCTTCGGCACGCCCACGGTCACCGAGCGCGGGGAGCGCGCGACCGGCGTCAAGGTCGAGGTGACGGCGTCGGACGGCGCGGTCTATCCGGTGCTGTTCGCGGTGGCGTGCGGGGGCGACCGCGGCTGCCGCGTCACCGACGTGGTCGCCATGTCGATCAGCATGAGCCGGCTGCTGAGCGACGATTTCAGTTCCTTCCTGCGCGCCAACGACGGCCGCTTCGACGCCCTGCTGGCTGCGCTCGACAAACGCGTCGCCACGACGTCCCGCTAGCACGCACTCCCATGCCGTCATGGCCGGGCCTGACCCGGCCATCGCGACGGATGCACGAACTGCGGCAGGCGGCGCCACCCGTCATGATGGCCGGGTCAAGTGATTAGCCCGGGGACATGGCTGACAGTGTCCGGGGACATGGTTGACAGTCATTGTTGCACGTCTCGGAGGTCGAGGCGCGCGATCTGTCGAGCCCCGAAGAAGACGCCGTAGCGGCCATCGCCATCGAGCGGCCGTACCGCAACGCGCTGCCCGGCAAAGGCGTCGGGGACCTGCCAAGATTGGCCCTTGAAGCTGATGTGGCACCGGGTCGAGCCAACGGTTCGCACCGCGTCGCCGGCTAGGTACTCAGGCTCGGGCGGCTTGGCCGGCATCGAGCGGGGGCTCGCGCGATAGCGGCTGGCCGGCACCGCCTGGTCCAGCGCTTCGTGTGGCCGCTGGTGGTTGTAGATGTGGCGCCAGCGGTCGAACTCGCGCTGGACCTCGCGCATCGCCCGGAAGCTCCGCATCGCCAGGACCTCCGCCTTCAGCGTGCGATGGAAGCGCTCGTTCTTGCCCCGGGTCTGCGGGTGATACGGCCGGCTGTGGATGACGTCGACGTCATGCCTGAGCAGCCACACGCCGAGCTTGGTCCAGCGCTGCTCCGAGCCCGTGCCCCAGGGCGTACCGTTGTCCACCAGCAGCGCGTGCGGCAGCCCGTAGCACTTGAACACACGCTCGAGCTGCTCGCGTACCGTGCCGCCCTGCTCGTTCTCGCAGGCGGCCAAGCACAACGCATAACGCGAGTGGTCATCGACGATCGTCAGGGCATGGCACCAACGCGTGCGATCGCGCAGTGCGAACCGACCCTTGAAGTCCATCTGCCACACCAGGTTCGGCTCGGGATGCTCGAACCGGCAATGCGCCGCCGCGCGCACCGGCGGATCCACCCGGCCGTGACGCACCAGGATCTCATGGATCGTCGACCGCGCCGGCGCCTCGATCCCGTCGCGCTCCAGGCAAGCCCAGATCTTCCGCGCACCCCACGCCGGATGCTCGTCCCGGACCGCCAGCACCGCCCGCTCGATCGCCGCCTCGGTCCGGCTCGGCGTGTTGTGTGGCCGTCGCGAACGGTCTTCCGCCCAGCCGGCCTCTCCCGCGGCCGCCCGCCTCAGCCACTTGTACCCAGTCTCCCGGCTGATCCCGAACCGACGACACAGCTCGCGCCGCGACGTCCCGCCTTGCCGAGCAAAAGCCACGAACTCAGCCCGTTGATCCATGACCGACACCTCTCGCCACGGCATCCCGGCCTCCTCGCCAGTTCATGCCGTCGATTGTGTCAACCATGTCCCCGGACGCTGTCAGCCATGTCCCCGGGCTGTACACTTGACCCGGCCATCATGGGGGCTCGCGTCGCTTCCAAGCGTCACCACCCCGTCACGATGCCCGGGTCAAGCCCGGGCATGACGGGAAAAATGGGCTCGGGCTATCCCTTCCGCTTGGCCTTCCAGGCTTCGTATTCGCGCTTGGTCTCGTCGCTGAAGGGGTAGACCCCGGTGATCGAGGCGCCGGCGTGGATCTTCTCCA
>JAFAKN010000580.1 GCA_019235415.1 Alphaproteobacteria bacterium | reverse complement strand
GCCTCGCTGCTGCACGACGTCGGCCACATGATCCACGACCTCGGCGAGGATCCCGCCGGCCGCGGCATCGACGACGTCCACGAGGAGCGCGGTGCCCGTTGGCTCGCCGAGCGCTTCGGACCGGACGTCAGCGAGCCGGTCCGCCTGCACGTTGCCGCCAAGCGCTACCTCTGTGCCGTCGAGCCCGACTATTTCGGCAAGCTGTCGGCCGATTCGGTGCGCAGCCTCGGCCTGCAGGGTGGGCCGATGTCGGCCGACGAGGTCGAGGCCTTTCGGCAAATCCCGCAGTACGCAGAGGCCGTGCGCCTGCGCCGCTATGACGAGGCAGCCAAGGACCCGCAGGCCAGCACGCACGACTTCGACCACTTCCTGCGTCACGTCCCGGCCTGCCGACGCCGCGAGCGCTCAATGCCCATAGAATCGCGCGCTGCGGGATCCTCCCGCGGCTAGAAGTGTGGTCGAAAGGCTCGAAGATATTACGCCTGCGGCAGCCCCTTGCTCGCCAGCAGGTCAAGCCAATGGATCTCCGCCGGCTCAGCGATCAGTGGGTTCAGCGCGGCGACCACGGCACCGTGCATGGCGCTACAGCGATGGACCTCGCAGGCCGCAGCATCGACATAGCGCTCGTAGAGCCAGTCGTCGTCCTGCTCGGTCTGAGACACGTGCATCAGGTAGAGGAGCGTACCAGGTTCCTTCTTCACTTCCTCGAACATCGGCCGCAATGCTCGGATCAACTCCTCCCGTTTGCCCGGCTTGGCGCGGAAGCGCACGACCTGGCCATGAGTCGCCATCGGTTTTTCTCCCATTCGCGATCAGTCCGCCGTCGCCTGAATAGCAGCTGTCAGTCGCGAGCGCATAACTCTGGCGACAGCGATGCCGGTTCCACCCGAGACGCCCCGAATTCGGCAATGTGCGTTGTGACCTAGATGAAATGGCACGCCGCGCGTGTCCCGTCACCGACCGGACGCAACAGCGGCGCTTCGGCCCTGCATCGCTCCTGTGCCAGCGGGCAGCGCGAATGGAACGGGCAGCCGGCCGGCGGTTCCAGCGGGCTCGGCAGCTCGCCTTGCAGGACGCTGCGCTTGCGCGCGCGGGCGAGCTTGGGATTGGCGATCGGCGCCGCCTCGAGCAGCGCCTTGGTGTAGGGATGTCGCGGGTTGCGCCAGATCTGATCGCGGCTCGCCACCTCGACCAGGGTGCCGAGATACATCACCGCGACCCGGTCGGCGATATGCTCGACCACCGATAGGTCGTGGCTGATGAACAGGTACGAGACGCCGAACTCGGCCTTGAGGTCCTCCAAAAGGTTGATGACCTGGGCGCGCACCGACACGTCGAGCGCCGAGACCGGCTCGTCGCAAATGATGAGCTTGGGATTGAGGGCCAGTGCGCGGGCGATGCCGATTCTCTGGCGCTGGCCGCCGGAGAACTCGTGCGGGTAGCGCTGCTTGGCGTCGCTCGGCAGGCCGACCCAGCGCAACAGGGTGTCGACGCGCTCGGCCGTGGCGTCGCGCTTCCAGCCGGCGACGACCAGCGGTTGCGCCACCGAGCGCCCGATGGTCGAGCGCGGGTTGAGCGAGCCGTAGGGGTCCTGGAAGATCATCTGCACCTTGCGGCGCATCTCGGCCAGCCGGTCGCCCTTCAGCGGCGCGATGTCGGTGCCGTCGACTAAGATCTCGCCCGCGGCGATTGGCGCCAGCTTCAGGATCGCCTTGCCGAGAGTGGACTTGCCGCAGCCCGATTCGCCCACCAGCCCCAAGGTCTCGCCGATCGCGAGCTCCAGGCTGACGCCGTTCACCGCGCGCACCACGCCGGCCGTGGTGTCGAAGTGGACGTGGACATCGCGCAGCTGGAGCAGCGACATCGTCTCAGCCTTTCTCGGCGGCGAAGCAGGCGACCTGCCGGCCGGCCGCAGGCTGCGTCAACTCGGGCCGCTCGAGCCGGCAGCGCTCCATGGCGCGCGGGCAGCGGGCGGCGAAGGCGCAGCCCTGCGGCAGGGCGTCGAGCGGCGGCACCATGCCGGGAATGTCGGCGAGCCGCGCCGAGCGCTCCGCGCCGGGCACCGGCGTCGCGGCGATCAGGCCCGCCGTGTAGGGATGCAACGGCCTCTCGAACAAGTCGTCGACCGGTGCCTCCTCGACCTTGCGGCCGGCGTACATCACCACGACGCGATCGGCGATCTCGGCCACCACGCCGAGGTCGTGGGTGATGAAGATCATCGCCATGCCCGACTCGGCCTGCAGGCGCTTCAGCAAGGCCAGCACCTGCGCCTGCACG
>JAFAKN010000430.1 GCA_019235415.1 Alphaproteobacteria bacterium | reverse complement strand
TGCGGTGGAATGTATGAGAACAGGGGGGTGGCGGCCGCAAACAGCCGCACCGCGCGCTCGACCTCGAAATCGTCGAGCAACCCGGTGGCGATGCGTACGAGCAGCCGCAGGGCGTTGACGCGATCGTTCTCCAGGGCCAGCGTCGCGATCAGCGACTTGTCGAGATGGTCGCGCGAGGCCGCGAAGTCGGATCGCTCTCGGGCCTGGCGCGCCGCCAACAAGTGGAGCTCGGCGAACAGGACCGGGTCGCGGATCGGATTGACCGAAGGATTGGGAAAGGCCGGCCCGAACAGCTCGGCTTGGCCACCGGTCAACTGCTGCTGCAAGCCATGGAGCATGAGGAGGTACCCTCCCATTACTGCTTGCTCGGCTCGCTCCTTCGGCATCGCTGTGAACACGGGCAGCGAGATTGCCAAAAGATCATGCGCGCACTCGGCGTCCATCACCGTGACGCAGAGCAGGGCCGCGGCTCGGAAATCCGCCTGCCAGCGGTCCGCCGGCGCTGCGGCGATTGCTTTCAAAGCGACGTCGACAGCGGTCACGTCGCGCCCTGTGGCGGCCAAGGCCCACGCGTCTCCCACCGACGGAGCCGTTGGCTCGGCACGCACCGCCAGCGACAGCACGAGGGCCAGCAGAGCGACAACAGAGGCAGCGAGCCACCTCATGGCTTGACGGTGAGCAGCCAGGCCCTCCCCTCGGCCGTCGCGCCCAGCAGCTTGCGGATATCGGCAGCTCTCGGATCTGCGAGATCGTAGACCCGCACCGGCAGCCGGTCGGTCGTCGCGCCCTCTATGCGCTGCTGCAGCGCCGCGTCGAGAACGATGCGTGGCGGCTGAGCGGTCCCGGTTGTCGTCTTCGGCAGGTAGGGCGTGAGCGTGCGCAGCGCATCGGCGCCGGAGCCGTCCTTGGCCGCCTTCACGACATCGCGCAGCACGGCGGTCGGCACCTCGACGTCGCGGAAGCGCAGATCGGCCGGCGGCGGCGTCTGCGTTCCGCCGCCGCGCATGCGCACGTCGGACGGCTCGAACAGCGCATTGCGATCGCCGATGGTGGCCATCGCGACCTGCTGTGCATTTCCCGCCTCGAACGACCGCTGGAGCACTGGCATCAGCGCGATCACCAGGATCGCGGCCATCGCCGCCAAGCCGAGCGCGCCCGCCCAGCTGAGCTGCAGCCCTTGCCACCACGAGCGCCGCGGCGAAGCCGTGACCGGCGGCGACACGGCCGCGAGCACCCGCGCCGACAGCGCCTCTGGCACCGCGGCATCCCGATCCGTGGCGGCGAGCAGCCGGCGTTCGAGGACGCGCTCGGCGGCCGCAGCATTCTCGCGCGCCAGCACCTCGGCACGCGATGCGTCGCTGCCGGTGAGGCGACCGGCCACCCAGTCGTCGAGCAGGCGCTCCTGCTCGATCGACAACGGGCTGCGACCGCGCCCCTTGTTCGACAGCAGGGCCAGCATCACGGGGTCAGCCGGCGGCTCGTCGCCAGGGGGTGCGCCCGTGGTTCTGCCCGATTCGGGAGGACGGCCGGTCATGGCCCGAGTTTACCATCACGATTGAAGACGGCCGCGTGGTCCATGGCGTTACCCGGAGTCGGGAAAGAATTCGGGTGCCAGCCGCCGCACCTCGACGAGGAACCGCGACTGGGCGCGCGACAGCGCTGTGCGCAATGCGCCGGCCGAAAGCTTCAGGCGCCGCGCCATCACCTCGTTATCGAGGTCACGATGGAGGCGGTCGCAGACCAGCCGGCGATCGCGCACTTCGAGCAAGGCCCAGGCGCGGATGCCGATGCGCCGCAGCTCCTTGAGATGCGACAGGGCCGACGGGGCGGCGACCTCGGCGGTCGACAAGGCGGCGAGCTCGGCATCGCCGCCCACCGCCTCCTCCCGCCGGCGACGGGCGCGATGGAAGTCGATCACGAAGTTGCGCACCACGGTCGAGAGGTAGACCGGCAGCGACGTCCCGCGCTGCCACAGCCTGAGCGGCCGCCAGCCGCTTTTCACCAGCCGCTCGAAAAAGGCCTGGAAGATGTCGTCAACGTCCTGGCCTTCGGCGCGGGCGCGGATGCAGTGATAGATCACCCGGCTGTGGCGCCGGTAAAACTCCTCGACGGCGCCAGGCCGGTCGCTCAGCAGGCGGTCCACCACTTCGATGTCGGACAGGTCGGCGAAAGAGGCCTGCGCGGTTGGCAATCTTTATCCCCCTGCCGACCAATTTAGCCTGCACTGCGCTGCACAGGAAATCGCCAAAGCGAATACCGCCAACCAGGCTGTAACGCCGCCGCGTTGCGGCCCGTCTCCCCGACAGACAACGATCGGGGAACGGCATGAAGGGATTGCTCTCGCTCCTATTCACCGTGGTGGCGCTCGGCTACGGATCCTCTCTGCTCAGCGCCCAGCAGGGCGGCACCCTGTGCGGCCGGCGGTTCGACTTGACGCAGGACCAGCGAGCCCGGCAGGCCCTTGACGACGTCGGCCGGGGGCAGGCGATCGCCGAGCGGTTGCGGGCCCAGCAACGCCTTCTGGCGCCGCCGTGCGAGCAGCCCTGACCCTGGGGCAGCCCTGACCTGGGGCAGCCCTGACCTGTGTCAGTGCAGCTGCCCGTCGGCCTTCAGATCGGCTTCGAGAAGCAGCGCCTCCTCTTCGTCGTGTGCCGCTTCATGCTCGAGGCGCGAGGCCAGCGCGGCCAGCTCGGCGGCAACGCTCTTGGTTGTGGAAGCTTCGGCAAGTCGCCGCGTGCGGGCGGCTTGATATCGGCAACGAGTCGCGTGTGCGTGAAGAAACTGCGGCGCCAACGGCATGGTTCACGTTCCCTTCCTGCACGGACAATTCCTGCCGCATGAGACGGTTGCGTACGGCCACCCTATTGAACGCGCGGGCCACAAAACAGATTCAGGTGGCGCGGTCAGCTCGAGGGAGTGGGTGGCAGCAGCCGGTCGATGTTCTCGACCCATACGCTGACGGCCTGCTCGATAGAGAGGCCATGGTGATCGCGCATGCGACCCCAGGTGGGGAAATCGGTCAGCGCCTCGAGCCCGATCAGCAGCGATTTGCGCGAGGCCGCCGACAGTGTCCCGATTTCGGGCTTGTACATCAGCTCGATGCGCGCGCGCATCAGGGCACGGACCTTCTCGATCCGGTCCTCGAGCGCCTTCGACGAGCCTTCGTTGCGCATGACGATGCGCCAGATGGGCAGCCAAGTTTCACAAGTGCGCGCACGTAGATTGGCCTGGAAACGGATTCGCGTCTGGCGGTCGGCCCGCACCTCGTCGCCCGGCGGCACGAGCGTGTAGCCGCCCAGGATCGAATCGAACACCGCAAGGCCAAGACCGCCCAGGCTCCCGAAGCGCTCGAAAACGGTACGCAAGGAGCAGCGCGCGCGCTTGGCGACTTCCAAGGTTGTGGGGATGCGCTTGGTCTCGCGCGCAATTTCGATATAGGCGTCGATCAACGCCTTGCGGGTGCGCTGAGTGCGCTCCAAGCGACCGTCGGTGACGACGGGAACCATGTTCACGGTTTTCTTCTTCCCCGGCATTACAGCAAGATGAAATTTAATGGAGCATAGCGATTGGAGCCAGCGCGACCGACTCGCAGCGCAACCGGCGCGCAGTTGCTCCGGCCCGATGTACCCTAGCAATTCTACCACATCGGAGCTGCCGCGGGCGCCGCCAATCCACTGGCGGTTGCCGACCCGGAACGATTTCCATGCTCGCACGTTGCATAGTTGCAGCCTTGCTTTCGGGGAACCGCCGGAGGGGAAAGACGGGATGCAGCGAGAAACACATCCTCTCCAGCCGGAGCGGCCCCCAGAGCTCCAAGCCGGCAAAGGCCGCGTTCTCATCGTCGAGGACGAGGTGCTGCTTTGCATGGTATTGGAGGACGCCCTGAGCTTTGAAGGATACGCCGTCGTCGGCGTGGCCCGCAGCGCGGCGGAAGCGGTCGAGCTGGCCGTGGCGCAGGAACCCGACCTCGTGCTGATGGACGTCCACTTGCTGGGCGGCGTCGACGGGATCGTGGCGGCGGCGCAGATCCTGGAGCGCACCGGCATCCGCTGCCTGATGGCGACCGCTTATACCGACGAAGACACCCGCCGCCGCGCCGCCCCGGTCCGGCCGCTGGGATGGCTCGCCAAGCCATATGACCAGGAGGGCATGCTGGATGCCGTCGCCCGCGCGCTGGAGCAGACGGGGGAGCGATAGGCTCGAGATTGGGGACGGCCCTTGCCATCCCGAGCGCAAGCGAGGGACCTTTGGCTAGAGGAAAGGTCCCTCGCTTCGCTCGGGATGACAAAAGTCGAAGCCTAGCCTCTCCCCCTAGCGGGGGAGAGGAATTGATAGGGTGAGTACCGTTCCGCTCAGCCCTTGATGTAGGGGCACTTGCCTTCGCTCATCGGACGGTACGCCTTGTCGCCGGGCACCGTCGCGATGAGCTTATAGATGTCGTCCTTGTTCTTGGACTCCTCGGGCGTCTTCACCTGGAAGAGGTACATGTCGCGCACCAGGCGGCCGTCCTCGCGCAGCTTGCCGTTCTTGGTCATGACGTCGTTGACCGGAATCTCGCGCATCTTGGCCATCACGGCCTTGGCATCGTCCGCAGTGCCCGCCGCCTGCACGGCCTTGAGGTAGTGCAGCGTCGCGCTGTAGACGCCGGCTGTCAGCATGCTCGGGATCTTGTCGCGCTTGGCGCGGAAGCGCTTGGTCCAGGCGCGAGTCTCGTCGTTGAGATCCCAGTAGAAGGCCTCGGTGAGCATCAGGCCTTGCGCCACCGGCAGGGTGAGCGACTGCACGTCGGTCGAAAACACCAGCAGGCCGGCGAGCTTCTGGCCGCCCTTGGTGATGCCGAACTCGCCGGCTTGCTTGATGGAGTTGATGGTGTCCTGGCCGGCGTTGGCGAGCCCGATCACCTTGGCCTTGGACTCCTGCGCCTGCAGCAGGAAGGACGAGAAGTCCTGCGTGCTGAGCGGATGCTTGACGCCGCCCAGCACCTTGCCGCCCGCTGCCTTCACGACCGCCGTCACGTCGCGCTCGAGCGCGTGCCCGAAGGCATAGTCGACGGTGAGGAAGTACCAGGTGTCGCCGCCGGCCTTGACCACGGCGTCACCGGTGACGTGGGCCAGCGCATAAGTGTCATAGACCCAGTGAGCGCCGGTCTCCGAGCAGGCCGGGCCGGTGAGGTCGGCTGAGGCGGCACCGGTGTTGATGTCGATGAGACCTTTCTCCTGCGCGATCTTGCGCACGGCGAGCGCCACCGATGAAGTGCCGAGGCCGGTGATCATCTTGACGCCCTCGACGTCGTACCAGCGGCGTGCGATGGCAGCGCCGACGTCGGGCTTGGTCTGATGGTCGGCCGACAGGATCTCGATCGGCCGGCCCAGCACCTTGCCGCCGAAATCCTCGACCGCCATTTGGGCCGCCTCGACCTCGCCCAGGTTGAGGTCGGCGTAGACGCCGGAGAAGCCTTCGGTGACACCGATCTTGAGCGGTGCCGGCCCCTGTGCCTGGGCGATCGCCGCAAGCCCGGCCACGGCCGCACCGACGAGCGCCGTCGTTGCCGCGATGAAGCGGGCGTATTCCTTGAACTTCATACTCGAAACCTCCCTGTTGCGGTTCCCCCCGCAGAGAAGCGCGGAATTTAGCGGCGACGTTTGGCCCGCGCCACTGTGCTGGACAGTCGCGCCCAGCTTCGCTTAATTCGGCTGCAGGGAGGCGCATGGCAGAACAAGACATAATTCTCGAAGCAGAAGGGCTGACGAAGGAGTTCGCGGGCTTCGTCGCCGTCCGAAACGTCGCGCTCCGGGTCCGCCGCCACACCATCCACGCCCTGATCGGCCCCAACGGCGCCGGCAAGACGACCTGTTTCAACCTCCTGACCCACTTCCTGACGCCGACCCGCGGCCGCATCCATTTCAACGGCCGCGACATCACCGGCAGCTCGCCGGCGGCGATCGCCCGCATGGGCATGGCCCGGTCGTTCCAGATCTCGGCGGTATTTCCCCATCTCACGGTGCGCGAGAACGTGCGCGTCGCCTTGCAGCGCGAGCTGCGGAACTCATTCCAGTTCTGGCGTTCGGAAAGCGTGCTGGGACAGCTCGACGCTCGGGCCATGGAGCTCGTGACGGCGGTCGGGCTCGCCCCGTTCGCCGAGCTGCCGGCGGTCGAGCTTCCCTATGGCCGCAAGCGCGCGCTCGAGATCGCCACCACGCTCGCTCTCGACCCTGAGATGATGCTTTTGGACGAGCCGATGGCCGGACTTGGCCAGGAGGACATCAAGCGCATCGCGGCCCTGATCCGCTCGGTCGCCAAGGACCGCACGGTGCTGATGGTCGAGCACAACATGTCCGTCGTGGCCGACCTTTCGGACACCATCACGGTCCTGGCGCGCGGCGAGGTGCTGGCCGAAGGCCCGTACCAGACCGTTTCCCAGAACCCCGCCGTCGTGGAGGCCTATGTCGGCACCGGGCAGGAAGCCGGGCATGGCTGAGATCCTGCTGAAGGTCGCCGGCCTGCATGCGTGGTATGGCGAATCGCACATCCTGCACGGCGTCGATTTCCAGGTCGGCCGCGGCGAGCTCGTCACCTTGCTGGGCCGCAACGGCGTGGGCAAGACCACGACCCTGCGCTCGATCATGGGCATCGTCGAGAAGCGCACCGGATCCATCGACTTCGCGGGCCGCGAGACCGTCGGCCAGCCGTCGGACACGATCGCGCGGCAGGGCCTCGCCTACTGTCCGGAGGAGCGCGGCATCTTCTCGAGCCTGAATGTCGAAGAGAACCTCCTGCTGCCGCCGGTGGTGAAGCCGGGCGGCATGAGCGTCGACGAGATCTATCGGCTGTTCCCCAATCTCCTGGAGCGGCGCCGCAGCCAGGGCACCAAGCTGTCGGGCGGCGAGCAGCAGATGCTGGCGATCGGCCGCATCCTGCGTACCGGTGCCAACCTGCTGCTGCTCGACGAGCCGACCGAAGGTCTGGCGCCGGTGATCGTGCAGCGCATCGGCGAGGTCATCCGCCAGCTCAAGACGAGGGGCTTCACCATCCTGCTGGTCGAGCAGAACTTCCATTTCGCCGCGACCGTGGCCGACCGCCATTACGTGATGGAGGACGGCCGCGTCGTCGACATGATCGCCGCTGCCGAGGTCGATCAAAACCGCGGCAAGCTGCAGGCGTATCTGGGAGTTTAGGCAAAATGGCGCAGGTCGCGATCGGTCTGGTGAACGGCGCCTTCTACGCCATGCTGAGCCTGGGGCTCGCCGTCATCTTCGGCATGCTGAACGTGATCAACTTCACCCATGGGGCACAGTTCATGATGGGCGCCTTCGCGGCCTGGCTGATGCTTGGCCATCTCGACGTACCGTTTTGGGCCTCCCTGGTGCTGTCGCCGCTGCTCGTCGGCCTGTTCGGCGTCGTTCTCGAACGCCTGCTGCTGAAGCGCATCTACCATCTCGATCATCTGTACGGCTTCCTGCTGACCTTCGGGCTGGCGCTGATCATCGAAGGCCTGGCGCAATGGCAATGGGGTTCGTCGGGAGCGCCCT
>JAFAKN010000540.1 GCA_019235415.1 Alphaproteobacteria bacterium | reverse complement strand
GTTGAGCGGCGGCTCGCCGCGTGCCGTCCGCTCGATGTTCTCGGCGATTACGTTGGCGCGCGCATCGAGCATGCCCTCTGTCCAGCCGGAAATATGCGGCGTCATGATCACGTTGCTCAAACTGTGGAACGGCTGGGTGGAGGGTGGCGTGGCGCCAGCGCCCGTCGGATACCGGTACCAGACGTCGAGCGCCGCGCCGGCCAGGCGACCGTCCGCAAGCGCATGATAGAGCGCCTTTTCATCGACGATTTCTGCCCGTGCCACGTTGATCAAATAAGCTGACGGCTTCATGAGACCCAGGCGGCACTCATCGATCAGGCCGCGCGTCTGCAGCGACAGCGAGAGGGTGATGGCGAGGTGGTCCGACGATGAGAGGACCTCATCGAGCCGCTCTGGTCCCCCGACAAAAGAGACGCCCGACGGTGTATCTGCGGCCGCCTGCCGTCTGATCGCGCACACCCTCATGTCGAACGCATGGGCCCGCCGCGCCAGTGCTTGGCCGATGTGCCCGAAACCCAAGATGCCCAGCGTCTTGCCGGCCAGCTCCGGCCATGGCGGTGGCGTCGGCGTGCCGACCGACCATTGGCTATCCCACTGGCCGACCCGAAGTTTCTGATCGAGCCGCTGAAATGAGCGCGAAAGCGCGATCATCGTGCCGATGACGTATTCGGCGATCCCGGCCTCGTGGCCGTAGGCATTGGCCAGCGTCAGTCCCGGGCGCAGCTCCAAACGGTCGATACGGTCGAGGCCCGCGCCCGGCACCTGGACGAGGCGCAACCTCGGACTGGCCTTGGCCATCTCCTTGGTGAAGCCCATCGAAACCAGGACGTCGGCGTCGCCCAAATGCTGCAAGATGGCGGCTTCGTCGCCAGTGACGATCTCGCATGGTCTTGCCAGCCGTCTTCGCACGGGCTCGGCCAGGCGCACGGCAAATGATCCAGCGAACGCGACTTTCATCGGCTTACTCTTGTCGTGTCGAATTGCCGAGAGCCCTATCGCGGCCAGGCAAGGGCGTTCAACTACATGCCAGGTAGTTGTGAGCACGAGCCGAGGTCACCATTCACAAGCCTTAGGCCGGCAGCGAGTAACCGATCCCCGATTCGATCTCGATCGTCTTCTTGACCGCCGGCCGCGCCATCATGCGCTCGTAGTGGCGCTCGATGTTGGGGAAGTCGCCCGGCTCGGGGTCGAGCGAGCCGCGGAAGCGCCAGAACAACCGGAACAGATGGATGTCGGCGATCGAGTAGCGGCCGCCGACCGCCCAGTCGTTGTTGCCCAGGCGCTTGTCCGCAAGCTTGTAGACCGAGCGGGCATGATCCAGCCCCTGGCGGCGTGCCGGATGGATGCTGGAAGCGATGAACGACATCCATGACACCACCTGCGCCTCGGCCTCTACGTCGCCTTCGGGCAGCAGGTTGGCCTGCGGGAAGCGCCTGGCGAGATAGAACAGGACCCCGGCCACCTCGGTGAGCACCTTCCCGTCGATCAGGAGGGTCGGCACCTTGCCCTCGGGATTGATCGCCAGGAACTCGGGCGTATGGGTCTCCTTACGGGCGAGCGACAGCGGCTTGGCCTCGAACGCCGCCCCGACCTCGTGCAGCGCGATGTGCGCGGCCATGGAACTGGAGCCCGGCGAAAAGTACAGTATGAGCATCGGAATTCCTCCCCCTGGCACAGGACTTGCCTGGATCCTAACACTGTCCGGGGTGGGCAAGGGACAGCGAGGCAGCGCCATGAAGCAACGTCGGATGATGCATCTCGGGGCCTTCGTGCACGAGACCGGGCAGCACGTCGCCGCGTGGCGGCATCCCCAGGCCTACGCCGAGCCGGGCACCAGCTTCGCCCAGTCGGTCGACGTGGCGCAGACGGCCGAACGCGGCAAGTTCGACCTGTTGTTCCTGGCCGACGGCGCCTCGGCCTACCTGTCGGCCAACCCGCAGGCGCGCGGCCGCATGGGCAAGGTCGTGCGCTTCGAGCCGATGACCATCCTGTCGGCGCTGGCCGCGGTGACCAGGCATCTGGGCTTCGTCGCCACCTCGACCACGACCTACAACGAGCCCTATACGCTGGCCCGCCAGTTCGCCTCGCTCGACCAGATCAGCGGCGGGCGCTCGGGCTGGAACCTCGTCACCTCCAACAACGAGGGCGACGCGCTGAACTACAGCCGCGAGCAGCACATGGCGCATGCCGATCGCTACGATCGCGCCATCGAGTTCGCCGACGTCGTCACAGGCCTGTGGGACAGCTGGGATGCCGACGCCTTCGTGCGCGACAAGGAGTCCGGAATCAATTTCGATCCCGCCAAGCAGCACGTGCTGAACCACAAGGGCAAGCACTTCCAG
>JAFAKN010000173.1 GCA_019235415.1 Alphaproteobacteria bacterium | reverse complement strand
GGCGGCAACGATACGTGTACCGGATCGGCAAAGAGCGCCAGGGGCTGCGTGTAGAGGGTATTGATCGGCACAGGGCCGTCGCCGAACCCTTTTACTAGGAGCGCGCGCTTGTACGCGTACAGCATCATGCGCGGCCAAAAGTAGATGAAAAGCAACCACGTCGCGATGCAGACCGCGCCGAATACGAGCAGATGTTCCATCGCCCTATTACTTTGATTTGGCGACCGGCGGTACCTTGTACGTGCCATCGAGAATGGCGGCGCCCGGTTCATAGACACGCAGCCACACTATGAAGTTGCCCGAAGGCGACGGCAGCCAGTTCGACTCGTGCCCGGGCGCAGCGGTCTTCTGGATGTAGATGTCGACCGAGCCGTCGGCATTCGCGACGAGGCCGGAGCGATCACCGACGCTGTAGCGGTTGATCGGGTTCGGCACGTAGCGATTTCTCGCATCGCCCATCGTAAGCGACCAGAATGCGTTGTTCGGCGGCAGCCCGCCCGGCGGGAAGTGCATGATGTAGTCGTGCGCCCCGTTCAGCGCACGGCCGGCGCCGTCTGCGTTGGCCCACCAGTACATCGCCTCTTCCGGCACGGTCACCGGGCCGGGAAAATATTGCGCGTGAGCGGCTCGCAGCAGCATGCCGTTGCCGGGAACGCCCAATCCGAACATGGTGACCCAGCCGTTGACTTTCGTCGCCTTGATCCTCGCGTAGGCTTGGGCCGTGACGAACGCAAGCCCGACGCCGATGAGGAAGCCTTGCAACACGTCGAGCCGCACCGTTCTTGACGGGACGAAAAGCTGACCGAACAAGAAGGCGCGGACGAAGAAATAGACGCATACCACCCCGACGAGCGCCGTCAGATAGGATGTGTATGTCCTGCTCATCGCGTTTGCTTGTCACTGTTGCGGTTGTGTCGCCGTGCGCGAGGGCGCGCCCGAGGACGAGCCCTGAATCGTACGGCGAACAAATCAATGTCATCCCCTGACGCGTGGTTCCTTTCCAGCCGCGGCCGCGAGGTTCCACTGGTCGTCCCCTTTGGCCATCGCTTGACCAGAGCGCCCGGTCCGTCAGTAATCAATCGGGGCCGTTTTCGCGGCGCAGGAGAAAGGCACACCATGCCGACCGTCCATCCGCAGGTACAGAAAGCGCGCGATCTGATGCCCCTGATCGCCGCGGCCTCGGACGAACACGACGAAATCCGCGAGCTCACCAAGCGCGTCGTCAAAGCCCTGATCGAAGGCGGGTTCTTTACCATGCTGAAGACCAAATCCGTCGGCGGAATGGAGCTGAAACCCTCGATCTTCGCCCAAGTGACCGAGGCGCTCGCCTATGCCGATGGATCCACCGGATGGGTGGTGTGTCAAAGCAACGGCTGCTCGACCACGAGCGCCTATCTCGATCCGGATATTGCCCAGAAGATTTTTGGCAAGCCGGACGGGATCGTCGCCTGGGGACCTCCCGGTTCACCCTACGAGGCCACACCCGTGGAGGGCGGCTACCGCATCACGGGAAAATGGCGCTTCATGAGCGGCAGTCAGAACGCCACCTGGCTCGGCGCGCATCTCAGGGTAGCGGGCACCAAGGAAACCAAGACCTTCCTCTATCCCAAATCGAGCGCCACGTTCCACGATATCTGGCACACGCTGGGACTGCGCGGCACGGCCAGCAACGAATACTCCGTCGACAACCTGTTCATTCCGCACGAGCGCGCCATCTATCGCGACGATCCGCGCGACCGCCGCAGCGACAGCCCGCTTTATCGGTTCACCAGCAACCAGCTCTATTCGATCGGGTTCGGTGGCGTCGCACTCGGCATTGCCCGTAGCACGATGGACGCGTTCTTGGGCTTGCCGCGGGAAAAGACTCGCCGGGGGGCGGGCAAACCCATGGTCGAGAACAACGTCGTCCAGTCGCACGTGGCGCAGTCCGAGGCGAGATGGCGGTCCGCGCGCTATTTCCTTCACGCCGCGGCGGACGAAGCGTTGGAGACCATCGAGGAACGCGGCGAGATGCATCTGGATCAACGGACCCGCCTGCGTCTCGCCTCCACCTGGGCCATTCAGTCGTCACGCGAGATCGTCAACACGCTGTTTCACGATTGCGGCTCGATGGCGGTGTTCGAGGACAATCCGTTCGAACGCCGTCTGCGCGACATCGACACCGTCGCGCAACAGGGCCAGGGACGCATCCTGCACTACGAGACGGTCGGCCAGGTCATGCTCGGCGTGTCGCCGGAGAATATTTTCTAGCCCGTCATGGATTCCGGCAGCCGGGCCCTAACGGAGCTCAATTGATCGCGGAGGCGATCTTGAGGCGCAGGACCTCGGCAATCTGATCAAAACTTTCTGCGATCATGTCGGCGCCCGCCTCCGTCAGGCGATCCGCGTGGCCTCGCCTGATGTGCCTGCCCGCGCAGAGGCCGAAGGTAAACATGCCGGCGGCCTTGCCGGCCGCGACACCCGTGGGACTGTCTTCGATCACCACGCAGTCCGACGGCGAAATGCCCAGCGTGGCCGCCGCCTTTGGAGGCGGAATTGCTGACGCGAAACTCGGAGAAGAATGGTTCGCCGGTCAGATTTTCGAGCCCGAAAGCCTGCTCGCGGCCGAACTGGCGGCGCGAGCCACGTTGCCAATCCATGGGCGACAGATCGGCAGGTCCATGAGTGCGAGAGAGCTTGGGTTCCCGGCTGGGGGCGGTCGTGGAATTCCGGCTTCGGCGTCTGGATTCATCGAATTGCATCTCGTTCAAGGACTACGGCCGGGCAGCCCAACCAGTAGGGTCGGCACGGTGCTCGCGACAGGTAGATCGACGGCGGCGCAGTGATACATCATCGTCGGAGAACGTGCTATCGACGAGCGTTCTTCTGACAGCGGACGTTGAAGGTGACGAGCAGACCAACACGCGAGCCTGGCTTGGCGCGGGGCAGGTTGCGAATCGGCGATGACTGGAACGCCATCACCATCATCGCGCTATCCCAGTCGAATCCGCTCAAGGCCATTGCCGAGCTGGTCGAGAACAGCATCGACGCCAAAGCACGCGCGGTGACGATCACCCGCGGCCGGCAAGGCGGCGGGCAATATCTGAGCATCCGCGACGACGGGAGCGGCGTGCCGCGCGACAGGGACGGAAAGCCCGACTTTCGCTACGTCGCCACGCATATCTGCGACTCGGTCAAGCGCCGTCTCAAGCAGGGCGGTGCCACGGGCATCCAGGGCGAGTTCGGCATCGGGCTGCTCAGCTTCTGGACGGTCGGCGAAGCGCTTGCCATGACCTGCGCCGGCACGGATTTGCGCTCCTATCAGATGGTCATGCGCAAGGGGGATCCGGGCTACTCGGTCTCGCCGAAACGGACCTTGGTCGCCGACCACGGCACCGAGGTCCACATCGCCCCGCTCCTCGAGGGAATGCGCGGGCTCACAGGCGAGAAGATTCAGTGGTACCTCGCCTCGGAGCTGCGTGACCGGATCCGCGAGACCGGCGTCAGGATCACGGTGATCGATAGGCTCGCGCGCAAGCAATATCAGGTCGAGCCGCGCCAGTACGAGGGCCAGCTCCTGCATCAGCTGCCAGCGGCACGGACCCCGCTCGGCGAGCTTTATGCCGAGCTGTACCTCAACGAGCAGAAGGAGACCAATCGCGTCGCCCTGTTCCGGCAAGGCACCCGTGTCGCCGAGGATTTGACGTCGCTCGACGACTTCGCGCGCCCGCCCTGGACCTTGCGCCATCTGCAAGGGCACATCGATGCGCCCTTTGTCAGCCTGACGCCGGGCACGCGGACCGGTCTTATCCGCGACGCCGCTTATGCGGCGCTGTCGGAAGGATTGGAGCCCCTGGAGCGTCGGCTGGTCGAGCTCATCGAGGAACAGCGTCGAGCGCAGGAGGAGCGGGCAAGTCGCGACCAGCTCCGGGTGATCCAGCGCGCGTTCCGAGAGGCGCTGCTCGCGCTCCCGGCCGAGGAATACGATTGGTTCGACATTCGAGCACGGACGTTCCGCCCGGCGGCGGGCGGCCCTGGCGAAGCTGCGTCGCTGGAAACCTTGGAGCTTGTCGACGGCGCGCTACCCGGCGCGCCTGAGCCGCCCCGGGGCGAGCCGGCTCAGCGCGAGTTCTTCGAGCACGCCGGCCCGTTGTTCAGTGTCGTGGTCTCGCCGGCCTCGTCGATCGTGCGCGTCGGCGAAGAGCGCGAGCTGCGTGCCCTGCCGCGCGACCGAGCCCGCCGGCGCGTCGAGCGGGACCTCGAATTCGCGTGGCGAGTGGTTGAAGGCATGGGCGAGCTCACCGGCGGCAAGGACCAAGCGGCCGTCTTCCAGGCGCCCCTCGACCCCGGCGTGACCCGGGTCGAGGTCCAGGTGCGCCAAGGCGACACGGTGGCGACCGCCGAGGCCGTGGTGACGATCACCGAAGAGCTCCAGGCGTCGTTCGGCCAGGCGATGGTTCCCGCGCAAGGACTGCCCGGTTACAGCTTCGAGCGCGCCGCCGGCGAGTCCTGGCGATCGAGGTTCGATGCCGCCCGCAACCTCATCCTCGTCAACAATGGGCATCGCGACTTCGTCTTCGCCTCGCGCAGCAAGGCCCTCAAGCTGCGCTACCTGGTGCGGCTTTACGCCAAGGAGCTCATCATGCGCAACTTCGCCGGCATGCCGGCGGAACAGCTGCTCGAGCGGATGATCGAGCTGTCCCTGCGCACCGAAGAGCATTTGTAAGAGGGCGCCTTTAGGGGCCGTGCAGCATCCGGCCCCAGGAACCTAATGCATCACTTCGGGATGGAACTGCCGCTGGCCGATCGGGGTAGCTACGGATTGAGCAATGCGACGCCGGTTGCCGCGAAGTCGGTCACATTGCGCGTGACCAGCGTGAGACCGTGGACCATCGCGGTCGCCGCGATCGGGGCGTCACGTTCGGCGCGTGGATCTGGAACGTGAAGGCGCACGGACCGCTGGGCTACCGCGGTGTCGACCGGGAGAATGCGAGCGTCGAAGCGAACCAGAATCTGATCGTCGATCCAGTGACGCAGGACGGCACCTTGCGTCGTGTCCCTTCGTGCAATCGGCATATGTTGCAACATTCGAGGCAACTGCTGTCAAAGCCTGCCAAACATCGGGCACGCCGAACCCATGCGCCCGCTCTTCCTGGATTCGCCGCTCGATGCGATACATGACCTTCTACGCGGTCATATAGCGATATGGACACCATCAATCTGGCGGATGCGAAGGCACGTCTCAGCGAACTCATCGATCGGGTCGCGGCGGGCGATATCATAGACATCGCCCGCCGCGGCACGCCGGTGGCGCGGCTCATGGCCGTCGCGCGCGCCCGGAAGCGGATCGACCTGGCCATGCTGCGAGCCCTGACAGCGGACCTGCCGCCACAAGCGAAGGAGGCGGCCGACTCAGTGCGATCGATGCGGGGTGGCGACCGTTACTGATGCTCTATCTCGATGCGTCCCGCCAGGGCGGCGTTTCTCGTCGTCGACCGTCAATGTCGTCTGGGGCTTTTTCAATATTGTCGTCGGCTATGCCCTCGTCTGCCGCGTCGGCGACTTTCACATGAAGCACATGGCCGACGCTGCGGCACTCGGCGCCGGCGCCTTTCCTCTCGCGCTGGTTCGTGGCTGGCGGTTCGGCCGCTTCAACTGTGGCAGCCGGTCGGAGCAGCCATGAGAATCCCCGTTGCGGGCGTTTTCCGGGCGCTGCGGGGGTTCAACTATCGCGTCTGGGCGGCCGGAGCGTTCGTCTCCAATATCGGCACCTGGGTGCAGCGGACGGCCCAGGACTGGCTGGTGTTCACCCAGCTCACCCAGCACGACGCTTCGGCGGTCGGCCTGGTCATGGCGCTGCAATTCGGACCGCAGCTCCTGATGCTGCCCTGGAGCGGCTTCGCCGCCGACCATTTCAACCAGCGCAAGCTCCTCATCGCCACCCAGGCGACGATGGGCGGTCTCGCCTTGATGCTGGGGCTGCTGACCGTCACCGGCGCCGTCCAGCTCTGGCATGTCTACATCTTCGCCTTCCTGTTCGGCAGCACCGCCGCGTTCGATGCGCCGGTGCGCCAGACTTTCGTCGCCGAGCTGGTCGGCGATGCCGACCTGCACAATGCCGTGGCGCTCAACGCGACCTCGTTCAACAGCGCACGGATGATCGGCCCGGCCATCGCCGGCCTGACCATCGCCGCCGTCGGCACGGGCTGGGCCTTCTTGCTGAACGGCGCGTCGTTCGCCGCCGTGCTGGTGTCGCTGGCCTGCCTGCGCATCGCCGAGCTTCGTCCCAGCGCGCGGGCGCATCGCGCCCGGGGCAGCTTCACCGAAGGGTTCCGCTATGTGTGGCGGCGCCCGGACCTCATGGCGATGCTGGTCATGCTGTTTCTGGTCGGGACCTTCGGCCTCAATTTCCCGATCTTCATCTCGACCATGGCGATCGGCGTCTTTCACGCCGATGCGCGCGGCTTCGGCCTGCTGTCGTCGTTCATGGCGATCGGCACGGTCGCGGGCGCCCTGTTGAGCGCCGGCCGGGACCAGCCGCGGTTCACCCTGCTGCTGACCGGCGCCGCGGCCTTCGGGATTGGTTGCACCCTGGCCGCGATTGCGCCGGGCTACTGGTTCTTTGCCGCCGCACTTGTCGTCATCGGCGTGGCCGCCTTGACCCTCACCAACACGTCGAACAGCCTGATGCAGCTTTCGACCGAGCGGGCCATGCGCGGGCGCGTGATGGCCCTGCGCGTCGCCATCGCGCTCGGCGGCACCCCCATCGGCGCGCCGATCGTCGGATGGGTAGCGAACAATTTCGGCCCGCGCTGGGCGCTCGGCGTGGGCGCGGCGTCGGGCTTTGCCGCCGCCGCTGTGGCCCTGTACGCCCTGGCAACCCGGGCGCACCGTCGCTGAGTTTCGCGACGGCGAAGGGCAACCCTCTCCTGCTCATGCGTCGGCAGTGGCAGCGGTGCCGACGATCAGGCTATCCCGACTGCTTCAGCCAACGCCGCTGGTCGATTGGGGTAACCATGGATTGAGCGATGCGACAGCGGTAAACTCAAAGTCGGTGACAAAATGCGGGGAGAGTACGGATGGAATCGGTCTCGTCCCGGAAACGCCACGGCAGTGGAATGGCAATGCGGCCGTCGCGCATCATGATTGCGTGCGTGCTGGTTGCGTTCGGAACGCTATTAGCTGGCCCTTCGGTCGCGGCTGATCCGACGATGTTCGACAAAGGGCAGGCAGAGAGCGCGTTCAAGGCGATCGAGAACGAGGTCGGGCATAAGTTCCGCGTGCTCGACGTCAGGATCCATCCCACCGATCTCAGCGTCACCATTCCCAGCACCGACTCAGCAGGCCAGGCCGAGGTCTGGGAGGTCTCGCACAAGGGGGTATTGTGGGCACTCGGCATCGAGACCGCCGCGCGGACGCGCACCGAGCGGGCGGACATCATCAGCGGCACCCTCGAGGACAACCTGATCGATATCGATTCCGACGGCATGAGCGTCGTACCGAAACTCGCGACGGATGCGCTGACACGCGCCCGCATGCAGACGCCCAGCAGGATAACCGAGATGGAGCTGCGCCGGCTCCCCAAGATCGTCGAGCCCGGCGTGCGGGACCCCTCCTGGCTGGTGCATGTCGAGGGAATCGGTGAAGAGGCCGAGATCTCGGCCAAGCCGACGGGAGAGATCACGTTCGCCGACCTCAGTCGGACCTTGAGGGCCCAAAATCTCAACCTGCTCGCCGGTGGCCCCGACCTCGACGAGATGATCGAGGACATCAGCCGCGAGGTGAAAGACAAGTGGACCTTCCACTACATCGAAATCGACAAGAGTGGGATCGACTTCGACGTCACGCTCGACAGCCTGGGCGACCGCGCGCGGATGACGCGCTTCCATGCCAACCTCAATGGCATCAAGACCGACAACCTCAGCATGCCGCATTCCGGCTACATGAACATGCCGGCCGACCTGCCCTTCAGTTTCAAGGATATCGACTGGACCATGCTGACCAAGGTCGAGCAGGCGGCGAAGGAGCGGCTGGGGATCGCCGACGGCGTCGTGCAGAGGGTAGAGCTCACCAAACCCGAACGGGTTGGTGGCGGCGGGGGTATCGAATGGGAGGTTGCGGTCAAAAGCGCCAAGGCGCCGCTCATCTGGAACCCCAGCCAGCCGCCGGTCGAGGAAGGCAGCGTCGCGTTCGACATGACGGGCCATGTCATGCGCACCAAATACCCGCCCGGCCGCGGCCCCAAGGTCGACCTGTTCAGCACGGCCGACCTGCAGAAGGCCGTCGACACGATCAAGCAGCGGCTGGGTCCGCACGTGCAGGCCACCGAGCTGCTGATCAATGCCGACAGCATCGACATCACCGCGCAAGACCCCAAGAACCCCAAGAATTTTGCGATCTTCACCTACAAGAACGAGGACGTGGTACGCGCCGACGACACGCGTGTGCAGATCCTCAAATCCCTTGGCGCCGGCCCGAGCTGGCTGTGGGAACTGGACCTGCTGCAACCGGCGGTCCTGCAGCCGCTGGCCGCGATGGAGCAGCAGGCGATGGCGCACTGGCACATCGCCAACGGCCACGTCACCCGGATCACGATCTCCAAGGACAAGATGTTCCATGCCGGCAACGACCGCCCGCTGATCGAGATCCGGGTCGCGGCAGACGATAACAACGACCAATGGCTCTACTTCGATTTCGCCGGCAACGTCGCCGATCCCGATCGACCCCCGGGCGCCGGAACGGCCTCGGCCGGCCGGTCGCCGGCAGAGCACGGTGCGCCGTCTGCGGCAGACACCACCCGAGACCACCAGGATTGCACCGGTTCCGATCCTGATCGCGTCATCGCCGGTTGCACCCGAATGATCCAAAATCCGAACGAGGGCCCGCACAACCGCGCCGTCGCCTTCTACAACCGCGCCGGCATCTACAAGGAGCGCAAGGACTACGACCGCGCGATCTCCGATTACGGCGAGGCGATCAAGCTCGATCCGCAATACGTCAACGCCTTTCTCAACCGCGGCACAGCTTATGACGCGAAGGGCGACAGTGATGCGTCCGCTGCCGACTTTGGCCGGGTGATCGAGCTCAAGCCCGACGACCCGGTCGCCTATTACGATCGCGGCTATATCCGCTGCTGGAAGAAGCACGACTACGACGGCGCCATCGCCGATCTCAGCAAGGCGATCGACCTCGGTCTCCGGGACGCACCGACCTATCTGTATCGCGCGCTGGCCTACCACAACAAAAAGGATTACCGGCGCGCCATCGCCGACTACGACGAGGGGTTGAAGCTCTCGCCCAACTATGCGATCGCCTTGTCCTATCGCGGCCTGTCCTACCAGGGCCTGTCCGATTTCGATCATGCGTTGGCCGACTACAACGCGGCGATCAAGGCCGACCCGCGATTGGCTCTCGCCTATGCCAATCGCGGCTATCTGCGGCGCAGCCAGGGCGACATCGACGCGGCGATCGCCGACTACGACGCGGCGCTCAAGCTCGACCCGTCAGCCAACTATGTCTATGTTAACCGCGGATCGGCCTATCGCGCGAAGGGCGATTTCGAGCGCGCGGTGGCCGATTACGGTGTCGCGATCAAGGCCAATCCGAAATATGCCGCGGCGATCTTCAACCGCGGCTTCGCCTATTTCCTCGCCGGCGCGCTGCCGAAGGCGCTCGCCGACCTCTCGCAGGCCAATGCCCTCGACCCCACGGATGCCTATACCGTGCTGACGCTCGACATCGTCGGGCAGAAGAGCAAGCTGCAAGGCCAAATGGCGCAGCTGAGCGGCAAGCTCGACATGACGGCATGGCCCGCCCCCGTCATCCGTCTGTTCCTTGGCAAGAGCACGCCGGACGCGGTAATGGCCGCGACCGACGATCCTGATCCGACGACCAGGCGGGGCCATATCTGCGAAGCGAACTATTACGCCGGCGAGGTTGCTCTGCTCCACGGCGATCGCGATGGGGCGATCAAGCTCTTTACCGCCGCCTCGGCCGACTGCCCGTCGCGCTGGACCGAGTGGGAGGCGGCCGACGCGGAATTGAAGGCGCTCGGTGTCGCCCCGCCACGGGGCACACGGTAGCTCACTCCCACCCAGCGCCTATCGCAACACCCACGGCCGAGATCATTCGGCGACTTCTGCTTCCAGAACGTCTCCTTGTCTTCGGCCTCCGCCCGAGCGGCGAATCGCCCGGTAACGGCCTGGCGACAGGCCGTGATGTCGAAGGAATACCTTCGAAAATGCGGCCACGGTCTCGTAGCCGACAGCGGTCGCTATCCGCGCGATCGCCTCGTCGGTCGTCTCGAGCAGAAACGCAGCTTCCGACATGCGGCGTGCGATCAGATAACGGTACATCGACTGGCCGACGAGCTTGGTGAAGCGAGCCGAGAACGCCGAGCGACCGAGCCCCACGCGCTGCCCGAGGTCGCCCAGGCTCCAGGCCCGATCCGGCCGTTCGTGAATCAACTGAAGCGCCGGTCCGATGTGCGGGTCCGCCATCGCCCCCAACCATCCGCCTTCGCCGGGACCGAGAGACCTGATCCAGCTGCGCAGGACCTCGACGAAGAGCACCTCCGTCAGTCGGGAGAGCGCCACGGCCTGGCCAGGACGCTCGAGCGCCGACTCGCTCACCATGCGTTTCAGAATCGCCTCGAGCCAGCCACCGTCCTCCGTCGGCTTCAGGCGAAGCACGGGCGGAAGCAGCTCCAGAACGCTGCCGCGCGAGGGCCGCGCCACCGTGAAATTGCCGCAGATCATCATCGTGAGCGGCTCCGCACTGCCGCCGTGACGAACGAAAGCGAGACGTTCGGGCAGCCGTTCGATGTCGCGAATCGCGAACGGCTTCGTGTCGCGATCCGAATAGATCACATGCGGCTCGCCGCGCGTGACGACGAAGAAATCGCCCTCGGTCATGGGGAACTCCCGTCCCTGGTCGAGCGCGAGGGTGGCGGAGCCACGACTGAGATAGTGGAACAAGGCGTACGGGCGCTCCGGCAACGACAAGTTCCAGGGATGCCCGAGCTCGAAGTGGAAGAGCAAGGTCCCGCCGAGGCGAACGCGGTCGAGCACTTCGGCGAGAATGTCCATGCGCAGATGCTACTCGGCCGGACGATCCGACACAATATTCGGACGATTGAGCCCTGTCGTCCGAGAGATCGCGCCATTAGGTGGTCTCGCGGCGGACCGATCCCGTCACCCCGCCGAAGTCCGACATTTCAACAGGAACAACCTATGCGTACTCTACTCCTATCGGCCGCTACCATCCTCATGGCCGGAGCACCCTTCGGCGCCTCCGCTCAATCGGCTCTCCCGAGCGGTGCGGCCCGCAATATCGTGCTCGTCCACGGCGCGTTCGTCGACCAGACCAGCTGGCAGCCCGTTGCCGACATCCTCACGAAGAAGGGCTACACTGTCACGCTCGTCGAAAATCCGCTGACCTCCCTTGCCGCCGACGTCGATGCCACCAAGCAGGCACTGGCGAAGCAGAACGGCAAGACGGTTCTCGTCGGCCATTCCTGGGGCGGCGTGGTCATCACGGAAGCCGGCAACGATCCAAAGGTCTCGGCGCTGGTCTACGTCTCCGCCTTCGCGCCCGAC
>JAFAKN010000695.1 GCA_019235415.1 Alphaproteobacteria bacterium | reverse complement strand
ACGAGACCAACGCGCATCTGCCGTTCCACACCGATTCGGGCGACGTCGTCGGATTGCTCTGCCTGCGCCGTTCCAAGAGCGGCGGCCTGTCGAGCGTCGTGAGTGCCGTCACCATCCACAACGAAATCCTGCGGCGCCATCCCGAGTACCTGGCGCCGCTTTATCGCGGCTTCCATTACATCCGCCGCGAGGCGGCGCTGACCGAGAGCCCGGTCACGCCGCACCGGTTGCCGGTGTTCGGCGCGCGTGACGGCCACATAAGCGTCCGCCTGATCCGCAACCAGATCAACGCCGCCTGCACCAAGACCGGCGTGCCGCTGGAACCGATCGAGCGCGAGGCGCTCGACTTCTTCGATCAGCTGGCACAGGACCCGGCGATCCATCTCGACATGGACCTGCAGGTGGGCGACATCCAATTCTGCAACAACTACGCGATCCTGCACTCGCGCACGGGCTTCGAGGACCATCCCGAGGCCGAACGCCGCCGCCACATGATCCGGCTGTGGCTGACCATGGACCAGCGACGGCCGCTCAGCGACGACTTCCCGCCGCACAACGGCTACGGCGATCGCCAGCTCGTCGAGACGGCGATGCAGGCGGCGGGCTGAGCGGCGGCGTATTGATGCCTTCGCGTTGCTGCTAACCAACGCCCATGAGCAAGAAGACGACGTCGTTTCCGCTGGCCTCGCGACCCGGCTTCCTGATTCGCCGGTTGCATCAGATCCATCTTTCCCTGTTCGCCGAGGAGTGTGCTTCGTTCAAGGTCACGCCGGTGCAGTACAGCATCCTGACGGCGGTCGCGGCCCATCCCGGCCTCGAGCAGGCGGCCCTGGCGCAGGAAGTGGGCATCGACCGCGCCACCCTGGCCAATGTCGTGGCGCGGCTGGCCCGGCGTGGCCTCCTGCGACGATTGCAAGGCAGGAACGACCGTCGGCTGAAGCATGTGCTGCCAACGGCGACGTGCGCGCGCTTGCTCGCACGGATGGACGGGCCAGCACGACGCGCGCACGCGCGCACGATCGACGCGCTGGCAGGCCGAAGGCGTGCGGAATTCCTCAAAGCGCTCGGCGATCTCGTGAACGCCGGCAACGCTTACGGGCGCGCGCCCTTGCGCATCGGCTGATCGGGGATCAGACGGACGGTGGGTCCCAGACGAGCACGCGGATGGGCGTCGGGTTGAAGCCGTTGCAGGGATTGTTGATCTGGGGGCAGTTGGAGACGACGAAGATCACATCGAGGTCGATCGTGATGTCGACATGGTTGCCCGGCGCGGAGAGGCCGTCGACCACGGTGAAATTGCCCGCCGGATCGATCGGCACGTTCATGAAGAAGTTGAGGTTGGCGACGATGTCGCGCTTGCCGAGGCCGTACTTCGACAGCTCGAGCAGGAAGTTCTCCCGACAGGCGTGCTGGTAGCGGACCTGCTCGCCGAAGCGCACGGCGTTGCTTTCGCACGAACAGCAGCCGGCCGAGGTGTCGTGCCGGCCGCAGGTATCGGCCGTGATGCGGCCCATGATCCGGCCGCGGTTGGAAACCAGCCGTGTGCCGAGCCCGACATAGGCCGAGCCCTGCGCGCGCAGCGTATCCTGCGCGCTGTAGCGCTCGGCCGGATCGTCGGCGGCGTAGAGCAAGGCGTCGACCGCCTGCTGGCCTTCGAGGTCGACGATGCGCACCGTCTGGCCTGACTTGACGATGCGCGACCAGGGACGTTCGGGCGGCACTTCGTATGATGTGTAGGCCATGGCGCTCAGGTGGAGAGGCGGTCGGTGAACTGGAAGGCGCGGGCGATCTCGGGCGACGCCGTCCGGCAAGGATCGTCCGCCGCGGCGGACGGCACGCGATGGCGAACGAGGGTGATCGGGCCGCTGGCGGCGGGACGCGCCGGATCGATTGGATGGGCGCAGTTCGACAACACCAGCAGCAGGTCCATCTCGGCGCGCACGTCGACGAAATCGCCGGCCCGCTTGCGCGCGCCGTCCCACTCGAAGCGGCCGTCGCTGTCGACCGACACGGGCGCGAAGAACGTCACACAGGGCGGGATGTCGCGCAGGCCAAGCCC
>JAFAKN010000396.1 GCA_019235415.1 Alphaproteobacteria bacterium | reverse complement strand
GCGGGCAATTTGATGACACGGCGCCGCACGCCGAAGAAGGCCAGTACGCTGCTGTCGGACAAAGGTCGCATCGATAAGCACATCCGGCCCTTGCTCGGAAAGCTAAAGGTTGCCGCGGTCATGCCCTCCGACGTGGACGCCTTTATGCGCGACGTGGCGGACGGTAAGACCGCAGCGCGGGCCAAGACGGGCAAGAAGCGCGGCTTGTCAAATGTTCGCGGCGGTATTGGCACGGCAAGCCGCACCGTCGGACTGTTAGGGTCTGTTGAACGATAACCGCTGCAATCAAGGCGGTCTTGGTTCGATAGTGTAGTTCCATTCGCCGTGAAATGCATGGGGCGTGAGTTTGAGGTCGGCCATCTCGGCATCAGACACCTTCACACCTGCCGGATAGCGAGCGTCATCGATGGCACACTGCACCTTCAGGCCAGTGCGTGTGGTGGTCGCGCCGATCAGCTGCACGATCGTTTGGTAACTGACCAGCGGCTTGCCACGCCAGTTCTGCGTGATGAATGAGAACAGACGATGCTCGATCCGGTTCCATTTGCTGGTGCCGGGAGGCAGATGGCAAACCGTTATGCTCAGGCCGAGTTCGTTGGCCAGCGCTTGCAATTCGCGCTTCCACAGGCGCACCCGGGCGCCGTTGCTGCCGCCGCAGTCGGCGGTGATCAGCAGATGGCGCGCTTGCCGATAGCGAGCGCGGCCCATGCTCTGCCACCAGCGACGGATCGCATTGACGGCGAAGCTGGCGGTATCGTGGTCGATGCCGACACTCACCCATCCGGCGTTGCTGGCGATGTCATAGACGCCATACGGCACGGCACGGCCAAGTTCGGGGATCAGAAAGTCGTGCACCCGTACCGGCTCCGGCTGTCGCTTCGGGCGTAGCTCGCGGCCGCCATTCTTGAAGTCGCCAACAAGCTCCTTCTTTTTCGTGTCCACCGAGATCGCCGGCTGACCCGCCGCCAGCGCCTCGCTCGTCCGGGCACTGATATAGCCGAATTGCGCGTCGCGGTCGGGATGGTTGCTGCCTTCGCGGGTCTTGCGATTGGACTGCAGACTGTAGCCGAGTTCGCGCAACAGATGGGCCACCGCATTGTGGCCAATCCGGTGGCCCAGGTTCTGCAGGGCCGCAGCCAGGTGGCGTAGGCTCTTGCTCGTCCACAGCAGCGGCGCCTGTGGATCACCCCGCGTGGCCGGCTCTACCAACGCGCGCAGATCGCCGAGCAGCGTCGCATCACCGGATGTGAGTTTCTTCCGTCCGCCGCCGGGCCGCCGCACCCGACCCGCCGCCACATCCGTCGCCGCGCCCCGCAACTCAGCCAGACCTCGTCCGATGGTGCTGCGTGCCATTCCGGTGATGCGCGACAGCGCCGATACACCGCCCCAGCCCGCGGATCGCGCTTCAGCCGCCGCAAAGCGCCGCCGCCCACGCTCGTCCAGGACCGGATCAAGCGCCGCGTACCGCAACCGTATGGCCGCCTCGTCCAACACCCCCACAAGCTACGCGACAGACAGTCCGCGCCGGAATCACCGCCAACAAAGAAATTCCGATTCAGTTATTCTTCAACAGGGCCTTAGTGATATCCGAACCATCGAGCAGCAACGCCTGTTCGCCATCGATTTGGGCATGAGTTGGGCAAGGCCGATCCGGCCAACAGTCTGACTTCGAGCGGCAGGGGCCGGAGGTAGCCGCCCTGTCGAGGCAAGGGCGGCCTTCGGCGGCTCAGATAAATACCGCCACAGCAGACACAGGATGGCGGTAATGGATGCCTTCGATGAACAAGGCGATCCGACAGACGATATTGGCGTGACGGCTCACCGGGCGCGAGCGAAGGCCGCGCTTGATCAGATCGCCCAGCAGGCGAAGCAAGCCCTAGCCGATGCAGGGATCGACCTCAGCTTGTTCTTTCTCGTCCCGAACAGCGCGACAGCATCCTGACCTACGGCACCCCTGCCGATCCGCCCGACGATCAATGGAATAGCGTGAGCGAGATCGTCTCGGTAATCGTGCGCAAGACGGTCGGCCTGGATCGCACTCGATGTCAGGAGGTCGTGTGCGCGACCACCGACTCCGTTG
>JAFAKN010000384.1 GCA_019235415.1 Alphaproteobacteria bacterium | reverse complement strand
GAAAACTGACGCTCGAAAGCAACGCGCCGTTCTGGCCCCGGTTGCCGGAGGATGAAGGGAGGCGAAAGGCCATGGCCGTACAGACATTTCTGTTCGCCGACGACGGGCAGACGCCCAACAATCCCCGCCTGCCGATGCTGGTCTATCCGGCCGCGGTTGACATCGCTGGCCAAGCTGATCCAGCGGTGCCATTCGAGACGCTGTTCGAGCGCCACGGTTGGACCGACGGCTGGCGCAACGGCATCTTCGCCTTCCTGCACTTCCATACCACGGCGCACGAGGTGCTGGGCATTGCCCGCGGGCAGGCGCGTGTCGAGTTCGGCGGCGCGAGAGGCGAGGTCCTGACGGTCGGCGCCGGCGACGTCGTCGTCCTGCCGGCCGGCACCGGCCATCGCAAGATCGAGTCCAGTCGCGACCTCTTGGTTGTCGGCGCCTATCCTGCCGGCGTCCCGGTCGACCAGAAGCGGGCCGGCTCGGCGGATCTCGTCGCGGCCCGTTCGGCGATCGCCAAGGTGCCGGTGCCGGCGATGGATCCAGTGCAGGGGCGGGAGGGCCCGCTGGTGAAGCTATGGGGCGAGCTGCGTCAGGAGGCGCCTCAGGTGAAGCCTTCGTAGACCACGGTCGTGAACATGCCGGCCGCGAGGTGGTAGAGGTTGTGGCAGTGGTAGGCCCATAGCCCGGGATTGTCGGCGTCGAAGGCCACCTTCACCGTCGTGCGCGGCGGCACCAGCACGGTGTCGCGCACCGCGCCCGCGATTGCGCGGCCATTGATCTCGGTGACCTGGAACGAATGGCCATGCAGGTGCATGGGATGGGCCATCATGGTGGCGTTGCGCATGACGAGCTCGATGCGCTCGCCCTTGGCGATGATAGCCGGCGCACCGCCCTGGTCGTGCACCGCCATGCCCCAAATATAGGCCGCCATGTCGCCGGTGAGCGCGACGGGAATCGAGCGGTCGACGGGACGCGCCGGCAGCGGCTGGAGCGCGCTGAGCTTGAGCTCGTCGGCGAGTGTCAACGCCGGTGCCGCCATCGCCGCCACGTCCATGACCTTGGCGATCGCTGCACCCGGCGGTCGCAGGATGACGCCGGTCTGCATCGTGAGGCCTTCGCCGCGCGCCAGCACCGGCACCGCCTTGCCGTCGTCGGGCACGCGCAGCACAATGTCGACTCGCTGGCTGACGGCGAGCGGGAACTCGCGGACCTTGATGGGCACGACCGGATTGCCGTCCACCGTGACGACCGTGCCCTCCAGCGGCCCCAGGTCGATCATGAAGTTGGTCGACGCCGCGCCATTGATCAGCCGCAGCCGCACCTCGGCGCCCTTGTCCACGTCGAACACCTGCGGATCGGCGAGCGTGCGGTCGTTGGCGAGGAAGGCGTCATAAGGGACGTCGTTAAGATCGGCGCGCGCGTCACCCATCGAGCCGCCCGACATGCTCATGGTCATGGTGGGCTTGCGCAGCTCCTCGAACACCAGCGCCGGATTTTTCCAGGTGAAGTCCTCGAACAGGACGACGATCTCCTGCAGGCCGCTCTTGATCGCGCTCGTCTCGCGCACGATCAGCGGCGCGGCGAGAAGGTCCTGCTCCTGCAGGCCAAAGTGCGAATGCATCCAGCGCGTGCCGGTTGGCTGAGCCGGAAACTTGTACTCGGCCTGCTTGCCTGCCAGCAGCGGCGGCGCGGAGATGTAGGGCACCCCGTCCTGGCGCCACGGCGGGTTGAGCCCGTGCCAATGCAGGCCCGACGTCACACTGAGGCCGTTCACCAAGCGCACGTCGAACGTGTCGCCTTCGTCGAGGGCGAGGCCCCAGTCCCCGGAGGGCTGCGATACGCGGTACCGCGTTGCAGGCTTGCCGTCGACCTCGATGACGCGCGTGCCGAGCTGCAGCGTCTTCTGTTCGCCCGCCGTTGCGGGCAAGGGCAGCAACGCGCACGCCGCGCCGGCCAGCAGCGGACGGCGGCGCACCATTCAGCGCAGCATGTCGGCCAGCGTCATTTCGCTGGCCGCCGGCGCGACGTTGAAGGCGGCTTCCCATATGGCGATCCGGCCCTCGCGCATCGTCCACACTTCGATGCCGAAGCCCTTCATGGCGGTGCCAGTCTCGGTGTCCTCCCAGTCGCCGGTCCAGAGATTGGTCAGCCGCTCGCCATCGAGAGTGCGCACCTGCTTCGTCAGGCGATAGTTCTTCTGCCGCCGGCTGCGCGCGGTGAAGAAGGCGCGCAGCGCCTCGCGGCCGCGGAATTCGCCGAGCGTGCCGAAGCGGATGACGCAGTCCTCGGTGAAGCCGTCGACCAGCGCGTCGATGTTCCACGGCATGAACAGGCTCTCGACGTGCTTCACCAACTGCCTGGCCTCATCGAGTGTGCGGGGATTGCTCGGCGCTTCCTCGCGCAAAGCTTGCACGGCCATGGTTGCCCTCCTGTTACGTCTGCCTCTCGGTTTCCGGATCCTAGACTTGGACGTTCAGCAGCCGCGCGGCCGTGCCGCCGAGGACCGCCATCTTCTGCTCGTCGCTGAGCGAGTCGCAGGCGAAGATGTGGTCGACCGGATGGAGCTGCCAAGGATAGGGATAGTCGCTGCCCAGCACGATCTGGCCGGGTCCGACCTGGGCCGCGAGATGCCGGATCGCCTCCGGCGAGAAGATCAGCGAATCGAAATAGAGCTGCTTCAAGTACTCGCTAGGTTGCTTCTTGAGCTTGATCTCGGGATTGCACCCGGTCGGGCCGACCATGCAGGCATGATCGGAGCGGTCGGCGTAGGACGGCAGGTAGCCGCCGCCATGGGCGGCGATCACCTTCAGGCCGGGGAACTTGTCGAGCGTGCCCTCGAAGATCAGGTGCGACAGCGCGATCGTCGTCTCCAGCGGGTTGCCGATGGTGTTGAACAGCCAGCCGTTGCCGCTCTGGCGCTTGCCGAGCTCGGGCACGCCCTGCGGATGGATGAACAGCGGCACGCCGAGCTCCTCGGCCTTGGCCCACACTGGATGAAACTTGGGATCGGAGAATTCGACGCCGTTGACGACGCCGCCGATAGCCGCACCCTTCAGGCCCTGTTTCTTCACGGCCGTGTCGAGCTCCTGCACGGCGAGGTCGGGCGCCTGCAGGGTGAGCGAGGCGAAGGCAGCGAAGCGGTCGGGCTTGGAGGCGCAGAGCTCGGCAAGCTTCTCGTTCTGGAGCTTCACGATCTGGCCTGCCAGCTCGCGGTCCTTGGCATACCAGAAGGGGTTGATCGACAGCACCTCCATGTCGACGGCCTGCCCGTCCATAGCCTTCAACCGCTTGTCGATCTCGATGAAGGCCTCCTCGGCACCGCGCACCGACGGCACCTGTATCTTGGGTCCTTCCTCGCCCAGGAGCGCGCCGGCCTCGCGGAAGTGGCAATGCGAATGCACGTCGATCGTCTTCACCTTCTTGCCGTTCATGGTGACCGGCAAGGCGGCGCTCGGTGCGCCTTGGGCATGGGCGCGCTCGAGCAAGCCGCAGCTGCAGAAGACGATACCGGTGGCGATAGCGGTGCTGCCCTTGAGGAAGTTGCGGCGGCTGGTCATCGGCGTCCTCCCAGGAACAACAAGCGCCGGCTTGTGCCGGTCGCGGCGAAGTCTAGAGCGGCGCCCGATCAGATGGAACCGCTCACGGTTCCATCTGATCGGGGGAAGCCGCTCTACAACCATAAGATTCTAGAGCACGACCTCCCGCTCGGCTGATTGCAGCCGAGCGGGACGTGCTCTAGCGCGCGGCGAGACCCGGCGTCACGCCGCCGAAGCCTTCGCTCAGTCGCCCGTTCCAGCGATAGCCGACGAAGCCGCCGGTGGCATCGTAGAGATAGTCGAAGCCCTCGAGGAACATCCGGCCAGTATTCACGAAGACAACGCGGTCGCGCACCACCTCGACCTTTTCCGGATGCAGGGGATTGCCGCGGTCGCCCACCGTGAAGGCGTAGTGCGCGCTGCGCTGCCGGCTGTCGGGCAGCGAGATCGCGATGCGTGTCCCGGCCGGCGCCCTCGTGCCGCGTGCCAAGCCGGTTCCGGCCGGAGGCGACAGGAACATGTAGTTGATGCCGGTATCCATCAGGATGGTGCCATCACCTTCGACGCCGTCGACCGACACCGTCATGGGGGCGGCGTTCCATTGCGGAGCGTCCGAGTCGGACTGGCCGTTGGGCAAGAGCTTCACGAAGGCGAAGCCCTGCGCGAGCTGTGGCGTCATGCCCAGGTGCACGCCGCTGCGTGTCACGACGTAGCCCGGCCGGACCGAAGAGGGCGGCGCGCCAGAGGCGAGGGCCGTCAGGCTGGTGAAGGGATTGCGCGCGGGGCCGGCTTCGGTGCCTTGCGCCGAATGGCGGGCAAAGCCCACGCCCATGAAGGCGACGCCGCGCGGATCGCTCTCGGGCTGGCACTCGCGGGCGCGCTCCAGGCAGGTGATGTGCGTGACCCGCAGCACCTGCACCCGCGCCGTCGCGATCGGCTGCCCGGCCTCGCGCTCGATCACGACGTCGGTGGTGTGACGCTCGCCGTTCAGGATGCGCCCGCTGCTGTTGTAGATCAGCCGCCCCGGACCGTCGTCGCTGTCGCCCGGGGCCGGGATGTAATGCTCGGCCGAGACCACGATGCCGGTCGACCCGGTATCCATGCCGAAGCGGCGTGGCGCGCTGCCATGCAGCTGCAGCCAGACCTGTGGCACGTGGTGGGGACCGATCGGTCCGTTGGCGTACGGAATGTCGAGCGCCTGCAAACCGTGATACTGCGCCCAAGGTTCATCCTGGGCCGCCGCGGGCACGGCGCCCGGCAGCGCGAGCAGCGCCATGATCAACTCCACGGGCAGGCTGCATCGAAGCTGCATCTGCGACCCAGTGTGGTGCAAGGTATGCGGCAGCGCAATGCAGCGGCGGTTGCATCCCGCAAGCCTGCTATGGCGTTAGTGGCGTGCTGCCATGGTCGCCAGCCCCGGAGAAAGCGCCGTACGCTCGCTTGCGTGCCTGTTACAGGTGCTGACGGCGATGGTGGTGTTTTGTGCTTCGGCAGAGGCACGCACTGCTCACATCGTGCTCAGCGTCACCGGGGACGAGGCGATGAGCAAGGACCTGCAGCAGCTCATCGAGCAGTTCCAGAAGGACCAGCCGCTCACCGGCGATTCGCTCTCCCTGCTGCAGGGCGCGCAAGCGGCGCTGGCGCGGGTGAACACGGCCTTGCGCTCGCGCGGCTTCTATGGTGGCCGCGCCACGGCGACGATCGATAACCGGCCGGTCGGCGAGCCGGCTGCGCTCGATGCCATCGATGCCCATCCGGACACCCAGGATATCGCCGTCGACATGGCGGTCGAGACGGGGCCGCGCTTCACGGTCGACAACATCACCATCCGGGGCAGCAGCGCGGCGGCCTCGCCGCCGATCGACATGAGCAAGATCGGCTTGGCCAAGGGCGATCCGGCCGATGCCGCCACCATCATCGCCGCCCAGGACAACGTCCTCACTCAGTTCCGCGGAGAGGGCTATGCGTTGGCCTCGGTCAAGCGCGAGGTGGTGATCGACCACGCCACGCGCGGCGCCGACATCACCTTCACGGTCACCACCGGACCGATCGCCCGGATGGGGCCGGTCACCATCACCGGCACCGACACGGTCGACACCGCATTCCTGCAGCGGCGCGTGCCGTTCAAGGAGGGCGAGGTCTACAGTCCGGCCAAGGTAGAGGCGCTGCGCGGCAAGTTCACCTCGCTCGGCGTGTTCAACACCGTCAGCATCACGCCGGCCAAGCAATTGAACGCCAACGGCGAGCTGCCGTTCGACGTGCGGGTCAGCGATCGGCCGCCGCGCTCGATCGGCTTTGGGGTCGCCTACGAGACGCAGCTCGGCTTCGCCGTCAACGCGTTCTGGGTGCACCGCAACCTGTTCGGCCACGCCGAGAGCCTGCGGCTGAGTGGCGAGCTCAACCATATCGCCCAAGGATTGACGGTCGTCGACACCGGCTTCCGCCTGCGCGCCGATTTCCGCAAGCCCGACTGGTGGATCCCGGAGCAGGATGGCCGCGCCTCGGCCGAGATCGTGCGCGAAGTGCTGCCGGCCTACTATCGCAATGCCGTCGGGTTGACCGGCGGCATCGATCGCATCATCTCGCCGATCTGGACCGTGCGGGCCGGCGTCGCCGGCGAGATTTCGCAGGAGCGTTTCGTCAGCAATCCCGTTTGGGGCTATTATGATCTGATCGGCCTGCCGGCGACGGTGCTGATGAACCAGGCCAACAGCGACCTCGACCCGACCAGCGGCTGGCGCCTGCAGCTCGACGCCACGCCTTATGTCGACGTCGGTCCCAACAACGATTTCTTCGCCATCCTGCGCCTGACCGCGCGCAGCTACTTCGATCTCGGCGAGCCCGGGCGCAGCGTGCTGGCGCTGCGCGGCTCGTTCGGCAGCGAGCCCAGCTCCAACATCGCCAACATCCCGCCCAGCAAGCTGTTCTATGCTGGCGGCGGCGGTTCGGTGCGCGGCTTCGTCTACCAGAGCGCCGGTCCGCGCGATGCCTTCAACAATCCGCTGGGCGGCGCCAGCGTGATCGAGGCCAATGTCGAGTTCCGCCAGCGGCTCTGGAAGTCGCTCGGTGCGGTCGCGTTCATCGATTCCGGCAGCGCCTATCCCGGCATGGTGCCCGACTTCTCGCTGTTCGCGCCGCGCGTCGGCGTCGGCGTGGGCGCGCGCTACTATACGAGCTTCGGGCCGATCCGCCTGGATGTCGGCTTTCCCGTCAATCCGCAGAGTGGCGATCCGCCGTTTACGATCTATGTCAGTCTGGGACAGGCGTTTTGATGCGTGCGCTTAGGGTTGTACTCAGGACTTTGCGATTTGGCCTGCTGGCCGTGATCGGCCTGCTGGCACTGCTGTTCGGGCTGCTGCAGACTTCGCCCGGCAAGCGCCTGCTGGCCGAGTCGATCTCGGGCCAGAGCCTAAAAGTGACCGGGCTGAGCGGCCTCGTTCCCACCGACCTGCAGGTCGCCAGCATCGAGCTCCTCGATTCGCAAGGCGCTTGGTTGCGCATCGAGGACGCGGCGTTGCGCTGGTCTTTCGCCTCGCTGTTCGAGGGCCGGGTCCGCGTCGAAATTCTCTCCGCCGCCCTGGTCGATGTGCTCCGGGCGCCCGCGAGCGACAATACGGCGGCAAGCTCCAGCGGTGGCCTCTCGCTGCCGCTGGGCGTCGACCTGCAGTCCCTGTCGATCGTGGCGCTGCACGTGGCGCCGGCGGTGGCCGAGGTCGACGCGCGCTGGAGGATCCAAGGCAACGGCTCGCTCTCCGCTGACCTGCACCAGGGCCAAGTCAAGCTCAGCGCCGATCGCACCGACGGTCACGAGGGCGAGTTGTCGGCCGACCTGCACTTCGACCTTGCCGCACTCAACGTCGACGGCAGTATCTCCTTGGAGGAAGGGACGGGCGGACTCCTCGCCGGCCTGCTGAAGCGGCCCGACCTCGAGCATGTCAGCGCGAAGCTCACCGCCAAGGGTGACGCGCGGGCCGGTGAGGGCCAGATCGAGCTGGCGGCCGGCAATGCCGCGACGGTAGGCGGGCAAGCACACTGGCAACCCGCCGGCGCCGGCACCGGCTTCTCGATCCACCTGCAGGCGGACGGCACCGAACTGACGAAATGGGGCGCGCCGGTCGCCGTGGTTGCCGATGGCAGCGTCGATGACGCGACGATCGTGCTGGACCGCGCGACTGTGACGGCAAGCGCGCTGAGCCTTACCGCCGCCGGCCGCTACCAGCGCCGGGCCGACCATCTCGACCTGACTGCGTCGGCCCGCTCACCAGCACCGGGGCCATTGGCACCGCAGGTTCCGGACGCCACGTGGCGCGACTTGGAGCTCCAGGCGCACGCGGTGCTGGACAAGCTCACGGGGCAGCGGCAGGGGTCGATCTCCTTCACCGGCGCGGCAGCGGAGCTCACCGTGGCGGCCCTGCAGGACCGCCTGCCGCCGCTCGGGCGCGTGGCGTTCAACGGCGCGCTGGCGTTGAAAGCGGATGGCAGCGTGGGCTTCGATGCGTTCGAGGTCACCTCGGCCTTAGCGGCGATCCGGGCGACGAACGGGACGTTCGATCCTAAAACTGCAGCGGTGGCCGCCAAGGCTGCGGTCGACCTGCCAAGCCTGGCCCCGCTCTCGGCCCTGGCGCAGCGCGAGCTGACGGGGCGGGCGCACATCGACCTCGATGTGCGCAAGGACGCCGACGGCATGAAGGTGGTCTGGCAGGGGACGCTCTCCGATGTCGGTGCGCCCGGCGTGCCGCCGGGTCTCGTGGCCCGCGAAGTCACGCTCTCGGGCAACGCCGGCCTCGGCAAGGACGATCGCTGGTCGATTGCCGACGTTAAAGTCGCGAGCGAAGCGGGCACGTTCGGCGTCTCCGGCCAGGGCCAGGGATCGACCGGCCGGTTCGATCTGTCGCTCGATCTGCGGCAGCTCTCGACCATCCGCCCGGGCCTCAATGGTGCGATTACCGCCTCGTCGACGATCGAGCTCAAGCCCGATGGCGGCGCGAGCGGCAGTCTCACGGCCCAAGGCAATGCCGAGAACCAGCCTCTGTCGCTCGCTGGACGCTTCGAGCGCGATGCCGCGGGCGGCATCACGGTGCCGAGCTTCCAGTTCCATTGGGCCAGTGCTGCGCTCGACGTGGCGTCGCTCGCCGTCACGCCCGACCGCACGACGGGCTCGGCCAAGCTCCAAGTCGCGCGGCTGCAGGACATCGGCTCGCTACTCGGGACGCCGCTCGCCGGGTCGCTGGAAGCCCAGGTCGACACCGATCCCGCGCTGGCCGAGCGTCGCCTGAAGGTACAAGTGCGTGGCCAAGATCTTTTGAGCGGCGGGACCGGTGCCGCGGCGCTGCAGCTCGACGCCATGATCGACGATCCGTTCGGCGACATCGCGGCCGATGCCAAGCTTGCAGCGAGCGGCCTGCGCGGCGTCGCTGATCTCAGCCGCGTCGATGCGACGGTGAAGGGCGATCGGCGGGCCGGCTTCGACGTGACCCTGCAGGCGGCCGGCGCGCAAACCAGCGCGAACCTGGCCGGCAAGGTCGAGTTGCCGGGCGAGGAGATCCATCTCGCGCTGTCGCGCTTGGACGCTCGCGCGCGCGGCCTGCCGGTATCGCTCGCAGGGCCGACGCGGATGGTGATCGCGGGCCAGCGCGTGCAGATCAATCCCACCAACCTGCGGTTGGGCGGCGGCCGTTTCACCGTGCAGGGGACGCTCGATCCACAGGCCAGCAACCTCCGGCTGGAGCTCGCGGCGCTGCCGCTTTCCCTGGTCGACACCTTCGCACCCGGAACCGGGCTTGTGGGAACCGCGCAGGCGCGCGCGACGGTGACGGGCGCGCTCGGCAACCCGCGTGTCGAGGCGACGTACTCTGCATCCGGCGTTCGCCTCAATCAGCCGGACGCCGCCCTGTTGCCGTCGCTCTCGCTGCAGGGCACGGCCGGGCTGGCCGGCGGCCAGGCGACGTTCGATGCGCGCCTCGCCGCTGGGGCGGCAACGAACGTCGCGGTCAGAGGTAAGGCCAACACCTCGCCGCTCGCGGGCTCTGCCACCATCACCGGGGCGCTCGACCTTGCGCCGTTCGCGCCGCTGATCGGCAACCAGGTCCGCAACGTCAGCGGCACGCTGCGCCCCAATCTCACGGTCGAGATCGCCGGTTCGCGCGTCACGGGCAGCGGCACGGTCGAGCTTGCCAATGCAGGCCTGAGCCTTCCCGAATCGGGCATGCGGCTGAGCGGCGGCAGCGGCCGGCTGGTGCTGCAGGGCGAAGAGATCCAGGTGCAGCGCATCGCCTTCCAGACCGCAGGGAACGGCAGCCTCACGCTGAGCGGCACCCTGCGTCTGGTGCCGCCGGAAGGCGTCGCCGTCGATCTCGCCGTCGCCAGCCGGCAGGCGCTGCTGGTCAGCCGCCCCGATCTCGTGGCCAAGGTCTCGAGCGATCTCAAGATCGCCGGCACGACGTCGGGCGGGATCGATGTCAGCGGCCCGATCAACGTCGATCGTGCCGACATCAATATCGGCGCCGGCCAGAGCGCCAGCTTTCCGACGCTCGAGGTGCGCGAGATCAACAAGCCCGGCGCGCCGCCCGCGGCGCCAGGGGCAGCGTCGGCGTCGCCGCACGGCGCCGCGGCCGCGCAAGCAAGCGGCGGCACGCCGATCCGGCTGGCGCTCACGGTGCGGGCGCAAGCCGTGTTTGTCCGCGGCCGCGGCCTCGATGCCGAGCTGGGTGGCAGCGTGAAGGTGGACGGCAGTCCCTCGACGCCACAGGTGAGCGGCGGACTTACGATGCAGCGCGGCGATCTCAACATTCTCGGCCGCCGCCTGGTGTTCAGCCGCGGCGTGGTGACGCTCGACAATCTCGATCGCATCGACCCGCGGCTCGACTTCGTCGCCAGCAGCGTCGTGAATTCGACCGAGGTTCAGGTGCTGGTCAAGGGCACCGCGCGGGAGCCCAAGATCGAGATCACCTCGATCCCGCCGCTGCCGCCCGACGAGGCGCTGGCGCTGCTGCTGTTCGGCAAGCCGTCCAGCGCGCTCAGCGCCTTCGAGCTGTTGCAGGCCGCGCAAGGCCTCGCCGAGCTGACCGGCGCCGCCGGCGGCGGCGGCACCAGCTTCATGGGCCGGCTGCGCCAGACGTTGGGACTCGACCAGCTGCGGCTGGCCTCGCCCGACAACTCCTCGAGCCCGAACGCCAGCAATTCGCCCGTTTCGATCGAAGCCGGCCGCTATGTCGCGCCCGGCGTCTACGTCGGCGCGCGGCAGGGCGCCGCCGGCAACTCCAGCCGCGGCGTGGTCGAGATCCAGGTGCTGCCGCACACCAAGATCGAAGGCGACATCGGCGCCGATTCGAACGGCCGCGTCGGCGCCAAGATGGAATGGGACTATTAAATTCTCCTCCCCTTCGCGGAACCCGCGAAGGGGAGGTGTCCGCGAAGCGGACGGAGGGGTCATGCTCATGGGACCGCGGACCTCCTGGTCCGCTCTTTCGACATGAATGCGGACCAGGAAGTCCGCGCTCCAATGAGGTGACGCTGCCTCGACCAGCACATAAGTTATCCCCCGCAACTTGCGGATAGATATGGTATATTTCCCTTATGTACCGGTCGAAGACAGGCAGGCGGGGTTGGCTGATCCTGGGTCTGCTCTTGGCCGCCTCGCCGGCCGCTGCGCAGGCACCCCCGCCAGTGGCTATTCCGGTGTCGGACTTTGGACCGGTGTGGACCGGCTTCTATGTCGGCGCGGCGTTCGGCGGCGGCGGTGCCACCAACACCCTGACCGCGTCAACCCCGGGCCTCAGCACCACCTTCGACGGCGTGGGCGGCAGCGGCGTGCTGGGATCGGTTTACGGCGGCTTCGACTATCGCGTCAGCCAGCGCGGCGTGCTCGGTCTCCTGGCCGAGCTCACCTATTCGGGCTTCCAGGGCTTCGCGTCGGCCCAGGTGCCGGGCGCCAACGCCAACGTCAATCTCAATACCGGCCTGGGCTGGGCCGTACTGGCGCGGGCCGGCATTCTGGCAACCCCGGCGACGCTTCTTTATCTCGTGGGCGGCTACGCCGGGCAGAATGTCCACAGTGACGGCTTCGCGAGCGCCGGCGGCCAGGCCGCCTCGTTCTCCAACGACCAGACGGTCAACGGATGGACCATCGGCCCGGGCTTCGAGACCATGCTGGGCGGCAATTGGTCGGCCAAGCTGGAATACCGCTACAGCCAGTTCGGCCAGACGACCCTTGCGGGCACCAACATCCCGCTCACGACGTCGAACCAGGCCGTACGCGCGGGCCTCAGCTATCGCTTCGGCGGCCTGGGCGTCGCATCGTCCGACGCGCCTGCGACGCCGCCCGCGCCGACCAACGTCAACTGGACCGGCGTCTACGCCGGCGTGGCCGGCGGCGCGGGCGCGAGCTTCGGCCGAGTGAATGCGGTCGCCGGTCCCGCGACCGCCAGCTTCAACAGTGGCTCGCAGGCTCTTTTGGGCAGCGTGTTCGCCGGCGCCGACTACCAGTTCGCGCCGCAAGCGCTGGTCGGTGTCATGGGCGACCTCACCTGGACGGGCCTGCAGGCGACGCTCAACATCGCGACGCCCGGCGGCAACACCTATCTGACAGCCGCCGTCAACCGCCAGTGGAGCGTGATGGGCCGGCTCGGCTGGCTGCCGACTCCATCGACGCTGCTGTATGGCGCGGCGGGCTACAGCGAGGCCAACCTCTACAGCACGGCGGCGGCGCCCGGCGCCTATACCTCGCGCAATACCGCGTTCGGCGGCTTCACCGTCGGGCCGGGGGTCGAGACCGTGGTCACCGGCGGATGGACCACGCGGCTGGAATATCGCTACACCCAGTTCGCCCAGCAGGACTTCGCGCCGGGCGTCAGCATGCAGCCGGCCAACCACACGATCCGCGCCGGCCTGTCCTACAAGTTCGGTTTAGGGGGTGGCGCATCTTCGGCGAGCGCTGCAAACTGATGGTCTGAACAGGGGGAGATTGGACGATGCATCGACGCACACTTGCGCTTGCGCTTGGGCTCGCGTTACTGACAGGGGCCGTCGCCGAGGCGCAGTCCGGCAACACCATCACCGTGCAGGTGAGCGGGCTGCGCAACAACAACGGCACCGTGCGCTGTGGCTTGTTCAACTCGGCCGCGACCTTTCCCAAGGACGGCCAGGAATTCATGGGCGCAATCGGCACGCCGGCCAACCAGCAGGCGACTTGCACCTTCAACAACGTGCCGTCGGGCACCTACGCCGTGGCGTACTTCCATGCCGAGAACGGCGAGACCAAGCTCCGGACCGGGCTGTTCGGCCAGCCCGAGCAGGGCTACGGCTTCTCGCGCAACGCCACCGGCACGATGGGCCCGCCGTCGTTCAACGCCGCCGCCTACAGCTATGCCGGCGGCAACGTCACCTTCCCGGTCACGATCACTTACCCGTAAGGCTCCCTTCGCTGTCCCGCCGCCACGCCTACCAGCGCACGAAGGGGCGTGGTCCGCGCCGCATCAGCGCGTAGTCGGGGAACAGCACCTGGAACAATTGCGCGAACAGCTGCCCGACGCGCGGATCGTCGGGGCCGGTCGCCTGGGTCCACGCCGTGGTGTAGCTCATCACCTGGTCGTTGCGGCAGTAGACGGCAAACAGGTCGAAGGGCCGCGTCGCCTCCGGCTTGTGCCAGACCTGACCGGCACAGACGCGATCGGCCGTGAGGTCGTTGGCGGCGTTGAACACCAGCACCAGCCGATAGTCGGGGCGCGGCGGCTCGGGCGGCGGCTCGTAGGTGAAGGTGAGATTGGGCCGGGGCTTGTTGGCCTGCATGACCGGCAGCAGCCGGCGCTTGAACTCGGCCTCGCTGAGGTTGGGAAACGGATTGCCCGACACGATGACCTGGAAGTTGCGCCCGTCGGTCGCCGCGAAGAACTCGCTCCACGAGTATTCGGGCGCGTAGTAGGCACCGCCGATGACGCCGACATTGGCGCAAGCGCTCACGACGGCGGCGAGTAACAGCAGGATCGGCCGCCAGTACCTCGTCTGTGAGCGGGCCATGTCGTTCACCCAACGGCACGGCGTCCCGTCCGTTGCCTCAGTTGACCATCGCGTAGGCCGGCTGCCGAAAATCGGCGCCGGCGCGCAGGAAGCCCGTGCGGCTGTCCAAGAGGATCGCTTCGACCGAGCAGGCGCGCCGCGTGTAGGCCGGCCACATCTCTATGTCGTGGCCACGCCGCCGCAGCTCGTCGATCGTGCCCTGCGGCAAGCGCGCCTCGAGGTTGAGGCGGCCGGGAAGGTGGGTGTAGGGCGCAAACGAGTTGGGGAAGCTGAAGGTGGCGAAGCGCGGCTGCTCGATCGCCTCCTGGATATCCATGCCGAAGTGGAACGCGTTCAGGAACACTTCCAGCATCGCCTGCACCTGCACGTCGCCGCCGGGCGCCCCGAACGGCATCACGCTGCCCTCGTCGCCCACGGCGATCGCCGGATTGGGCGTCAGCCGCGGCCTCTTGCCCGGTGCCACGCCCGACGGATGGCGCGGATCGGGCCGCGATTGCGTGCCGCGCGCCGATGGCACGATGCCGAGCCCGGGGATCACCGGCGAACGCCACGAGCCGTCGGACGGCGTCGCCGACATGGCATTGCCCCAGCGATCGACGGCGCAACAGTACGACGTGTCGGGCTCGATCAGCGCGTCGCTCTTCACGGTCGAAGTCGCCGCGCCTGGCGGGCGGTTGGAGGGATGCCGGCCAATTGGCGGCGGCATGTCGGGCATGGCGCGCTGCATGTCGATCGCCGCCACGCGCTCGGCGACGTGCGCGTCAGACAAAAGCTCTTCGAGGCCGACATCGACGAACCGCGGATCGCCGTAGCGATACTCGCGATCGGCGCACGCGGCCTTCAGGATCTCGGTGACGAGGTGGATGTAGTCGGCGCTGTTGTGCGCCAGCCCCACGAGGCCGCCGGCAGCCTCGATCATGCGCAGGGCCTGGGCGAGCATCGGCCCCTGGCACCACGGGCCGCAGGTGAAGACCTCGAAGTCGCGCCAGCGCACGCGCACCGGCGGCTCGTAGCGGCTGTGGAAGCCCGCGAGATCGTCGAGCCGCAGATAGCCGCCTTCCTGCTCGTGGTAGCGCACGATGGTCTGGGCGATGTCGCCGCTGTAGAAGGCGGCGCGCGCGGCTGCCAGGCCGGCGAGCCGGCCGCGCTGCGACGCGGCGCGCTCCTCGTCGACCATGTACTGCAAGGTGCCGGCGAGGTCGGTCTGCAGGAAGCGGTCGCCGATCTCGGGGGGCTTGCCGCCGGGCAGGAAGATGGCCGCGTTCGAGGGCCACGAGCGGTAGCCCTGCTCGTACTCGCGGATCATGCTCGCCATGTACTCGAACACCGCGAAGCCCTCGCGCGCATGGCGGATCGCAGCCCCCGCCACGTCGCCGAACGACATCGTGCCGTAGTCCGAGAGCGCGGTGATCCAGGCGTCCGGTGCGGCCGGCACGACGGTGCGCAGGATGCCGAGCGGCATCTTGCCGCCATGCTCGCGCATGAAGAGATCGGCGGGGAAGCGGCGGGGCCAATGGCCGAGGCCCGCGATG
>JAFAKN010000291.1 GCA_019235415.1 Alphaproteobacteria bacterium | reverse complement strand
AGCCCGATCACCGCCGCGATCAGCGCCAGAAAGGCCAACGCCAGCAGATAATTACGCATCTCGCAACTCCAAGCGGGCGATGTTCGCTCGCCCGGCGATACGTAGCACAGCCGCAATTCATCCCTTTTACGGTCATAGTGTGCCGCGTCACGAAATCGTGCGAAGTGCCACCAGCCCACCGCCGTCGGGAACCTCTGTCGGAAGCGGATACAACTGGCAGGTCGTTGACCGACACGCGTCGAGGACATATTTGGTCCGTATGACGGATGAACCGACCAACCTGATCTTGGCGCGGCTGAATCGGATCGATGAAAAGTTCGATTCGGTGCTGAGCGGTATTCTAGAGCTTAAGCAGCGAGTGGGCTCGCTCGAAACCCAGGTCGCTCAGGTTCATGTCGATCTCGCCGCAATGTCGAATCGAATCGATCGCATCGATGTTCGGCTCGACCGGATCGAAAGACGGCTTGAGCTGGCGGACGCCTGACAACATGAGCGGGCGCCTCGCCGCGCTCGGCGCAGAGCGGGGCCCGCGGCTCCAGAAGAGACTCAGCTTGCCGCCGGTAACGTCACGGTGAAGGTCGAGCCCTTGCCGGGCGTGCTTTGGATGTCGAGGCGGCCGCGATGGCGGTTGACGACGTGCTTGACGATGGCGAGGCCGAGGCCGGTGCCGCCGAGCTGGCGCGAGCGGGCGGCGTCGACGCGGTAGAAGCGCTCGGTCAGCCGCGGCAGGTGAACGGCGGCAATGCCCTCGCCGTCGTCGCTGACGGCGACCGCGACGCGGTCCTCGCCGACCGGCCTGGCCGCCACCCGCACGATGGTCGCGGGCTTGGTGTACTTGATGGCGTTGTCGACCAGGTTCTGGAACACGATGATCAGCTCGTCGGGATCGCCGACCGCGTGCGGCAGCGCTTCGTCGAGCACCAGGTCGAGCGTCACCTTGCGCGAGGTCGCCTTGAGCTGCAGCAGGTCGACGACGCTGTGCAGCACGCCGCTGAGATCGACCTCGGCGTCGGGCCGGGCGTGCTCGTGCTGCTCGATGCGCGACAGGCGCAGAAGGTCGTCGACCAGGCGGCGCATGCGATCGGCCTGGTCGGCCATGATGGCGAGGAAGCGCTCGCGGGCGCTGGCGTCGTCGCGCGCCGGCCCGCGCAAGGTCTCGATGAAGCCGGCCAGCCCGGCGATCGGAGTCTTGAGCTCGTGGCTGGCGTTGGCCACGAAGTCGGCGCGCATGCGCTCGGCGCGGCGCTGCGCGGTGGTGTCGTGCAGCACGATCAGGGCCAGCGACCCGTCGGCCGCGGGCTTGGGCAGGCGGCGCAGATGGGCGACGACGTCGAGCTCGGGCGGCCCCGACAGCACGAACTCGACGGCGGTCTGGTCGGGCGCGATGAAGTTGCCGTCGGCTGCCGTCTCGAGCAGGCCGTCGATGGCGGCTAAAAGTTGCGGTTGGCGGAACGCCGTCGAGACGTCGCGCTCGGTGCCGACCTGGCCGAGCAGCAGGCGCGCCGCGCGGTTGGTGCGCACGATGCGGCGATGGCGGTCGAGCGCGATCAGGGGATCGGGCAGGCCGTCGACGATCGCCTGGGCCGACGCGGCGAGATTGTCGAGCGAAGCGCGCTGGCGCCGCCACGCGGTCGACAGCAGGGCCGCCGCGGCAGCGAGCTCCTCGGTGGCGGGCGAGAAGAACAGCCGCGGCATGGCGGGCTCGCGCTCGCCCGACAGCTCGCCGACGAAGCGCGCAAAGCGCATCAGCGAGCCGAGGTAGCGTTGCACCAGGAACATGGTGACGACGGCGATGCCCAGCATCGCGAGCAAGGTCGGCTTGCCCGCGAGCGCGCCCGACCAGTGCAGCACCAGCAGCGCGGCGTAGGACGGCGCCAGCGCCACGGCATTGGCGACCACGTAGCGGCGCAGCGGCACGTCCGACATGAGGTCCGTCGCCGGTTACGCCTCCCCCGTCACACGGGGGAGGTGCCCGCGCAGCGGGCGGAGGGGGAAGGCAACGCGATGAAAATGCGGTGAGCTCCGATCTGCAATCGGCAGCGATCCAGCCCGCGGCTTTCCCCCTCCGGCGCTTCGCACCACCTCCCCCGTATGACGGGGGCGGTGTATGATTGTGCCGCTCACGCCTGTCTCGGCATGAACAAGCGGATGGCGGCGAGGCCGTAGATGAAGCCGCCGATATGGGCCACCCAGGCGACCTGCTCGCCGGCCGCGCCCGGCGTGCCGCCGAACAGGCCGAAGAAGACGTTGAGGCCGATCCAGATCGCGGCCACCGGCAGGATCGAGCTCAGGCTGCCGACATAGCGCATCAGCATCAGCACGCCGCCGAACACGCCCGAGATGGCGCCCGAGGCGCCGATCACCGGATCGACCGAGTCGGAGAACAGCAGCACGTGCATGAAGCCGGCTACGACTCCGGCCGACAGATAGAAGAAGATGAAGCGGCGGACGCCGAGCAGGCGCTCGACGGGCGCCCCAAAGGCGGCGAGGCTCACCATGTTGACGACGAGATGGATCCAGCCGCCGTGCAGGAACTGGTAGGTGAGGGGGGCGGCGACCTGGGACAGGAGATCCGTGCTGCCGCCCGAGTAGGCAGCCGGCACCAGGCCGAACTGCTGAATCAGGCTGGCGTCGGTGTCGTCGCTCAGCACGCTGCGCAGCAGCTGGACGGCGACGTTGATGCCGATCAGCCACAGCACCGCCGGCGGCAAGTTGATGGCGCGCTCGCCGGCCCCGCGGCCCGGTCCGGGCCGGCCGACATTGTCGAAGGGCATCCCAAACTCCGTATGGCCTTGGTGCCGTGCCGAATAGACTGCTTAGCGCTTTAGGCGACGGGTTCCCAGCCAAAGAAAGACGCCGCCCAGCGCCAGCGTCGGCGAGCCGCAGACGAGGCCGACCATCGCATCCTCGCCGGTGGGCCGGCCGTCGGTGACAGCCAGGAAGCAGCCCACCGTCAGCACCACGAGGATGGCGCCCGACACGACGAACAACCAGCCGAGCCCGGGGTTCCGCGCCGGCGGCGGCAGCGGCTGGATGGGCGGCGGAGGCGGCGTGCGCGGCGGCTGGTCGCTCATTCTCTCGCTCCCGCCTCGGCCAGCTTGGCCGTAGCAAGGCGCGCGTTGGCGAGCCGGGCGTTGCCCGCGGCACCCGGCCTATAGAAGGTGTTGTAGGTATCGAACGGGATGATGCGGCCCTCGGGCGTCACAAAGTGAACACAGGAACGCTTGACGTTGGCCAGGCAGAAATTGAAGCGGTCCAAAAACTCCACGATGGTGATGCGAAAGACGTTCTCGTAGCCCGAGCCGTGCGGCATCGGCACGTCGGGCAGGCAGCAGAGCAGCGAGCCCAGGCGCTGGGCGGTGTTGGTGTCGACGGTCGACAGCGACAGCAGATCGACGAAGCGCCGGCGCAGCTCGGGATATTTCTCGAACGAGATGGCGTTGGGCACCGCCGGCAGCAGCGCCTCGCGCGGCACCAGGGACGTCAGCGGCAAGACCTTGTCGCCGTCGCGCAGGCCGTAGCCGATCGAGATCGACGCGGGATTGCAGGGCAGCGGGATCATGTCGCCGTCGGCGAAGATGCCGCCGTCCTCGACGATGCGGCGGCGGATCTCCGACAGCACGATGCGGTTGGTCCCGGGATCGAAGCCTTCGTTGCGGCCGGCATCCTGCACCGGCTGGAAGTTGATGCCGCGCACGCAGGCGTAGGAAAGCGCATGGCGGATGATCGGGCCGATCTCGTGGTCGTTGACGCCGCGCTTGACGGTGCAGACCAGCGTGGTCGAGATGTTGCGCGCCTCGAGGTTGGCCAGCGCCTGGCGACGGATGCGCGACAGCGCCGCGCCGCGGATGTTTTTCAGCGCCTCGTCGTCGAGCGAATCGAACTGCAGGTAGACCTCGAAGCCCGGGCGCAGCGCGGCCAACGCGTCGACGAACGTTTCGTCCTCGGCGATGCGGATGCCGTTGGTGTTCAGCATCACGTGACGGATCGGCCGGCGCCGCGCGGCGTCCAGGATCTCCAGGATCTGCGGATGCAAGGTCGGCTCGCCGCCCGAGACCTGCACCAGGTCGGGCTCGCCTTCGCTCGCCACCAGGGCGTCGAGCATGCGTTCGACCTCGGCGAGGCTTTTGTGCGAATCCTTCTTTGGCGAGGAGTCGGCGAAGCACACCGGGCAGGCGAGGTTGCAGGCCTCGTTGATCTCGACGATGGCGAGACACGAATGCTGCTCATGGTCGGGGCAGAGGCCGCAGTCCCATGGGCAGCCGCGCTCGGTGCGAGTCGCCGGTGCGAGG
>JAFAKN010000267.1 GCA_019235415.1 Alphaproteobacteria bacterium | reverse complement strand
GGTGAAGCGGTAAAAATCGAAGATGTCCGGCTGCGGGCCGTAGGGTACACGACCCATGGTGTGCGTGAGCTCATGAAGCGCCACGCCGACCAGGAGATTGGGATTGATGTCGGTCGAGAAGTACGCAGCGCCATCGTCCGTGGCAGCTGTGGCGCTCAACAGCCCAAGCGCCTTCAGCTGGGCGTTCCAGACCGCGACCAACGACTGGCCCTGAATCGATGAACCGGTGGGCAGCGAGTTGAAAATCGTATCGCCGGCGGACGCGTCGTTGATGAGGTCCGTTCTGATCGTCGAATAGTCCTCATACAGGCCCGCGTCGGGGCCGGCCGCGGCCCAGCCTCCTGTTCCACCGTAGTCGATCTTTATGTTGACGGTGATCGGGTCGGAGATCGCGGCGGCCAGCAGGTTCGCCGCCTGCTGGATGCCGGCGCGGAAGCTTGCCGGCGCCGCCATTGCGGCGGCGTCGAACTCCAGGTTGATGGTAAGCCCGCCGGTCACGACGGCGAACACCGTGTCAGGGAGAAGGGACGCCGTCATAAGCGTAAGACCGCCGGCGTCGAGCGGTGGAGGGATGGCCGGGTCGCCCGCGACCGGGCCATCTGGGCTCGTCGCGCTGATTCCGGCGGAGGCCTGGCTCGAGGAATTCGGGGAGACGGTGGCGCTCGTCGTAGCGGCGCCGAGCAAAAGAGCCGGATTGACCTGATCGGCCGCGTTCAGCGCCGGATCACTGTCCTGCACCGCCGGTTCGACGTGAACTGTGATCGCTTTTGCCATTTGGCTACCCCAGCCGCCTCCAACCCGAATGGCGACCCCTCAACCCCTGCAGTCGACGCCCCAACAGTAGCAATTGCACAATACCGCAAGATCGATGTCCATGCCAGCGAAGGTAGATGAACTGACATACCAGGTGCACATATGCGTGCACTTTTTTGCGCCCTGCGCTCCGACCGCATGTGCCGAGACGAGGCACTCGACAGACAAGGGCTAGTGCAGGGTCGGCGGCCGCACCTCGTTCAGGCCGTCGGCCTCGGTCGCCGAGATGGTGGTGCGGATCATCGAGCGCTCGCGGGTGTAGTCCCAGGGCCGGCCACGATGCAGCATCGCGCGGTTGTCCCACATCACGGCGTCGCCCTGCCGCCATTTGTGCACGTAGACAAACTCGCGCCGCGTGGCCTCGTCCAGCAGATGCGCGAGCAGCTGGCGTGCGTCGCGGTCGTCCATGCCGTCGATGGCGTAGGCGTGGCTTGCGACGTAGAGCGCGCGGCGGCCGTTTACTGGATTGCGCCAGTTGAGCCGCCAGCGCACCGGCGGCAGCGCCTTGCGCTCCTCGGCATTGGCGAGGTCGGGATGGATCTGATCGCGGCTGTTGGCGTACGAGTGCGTGGCGACGGCCTCCTTGAGCCTCGCCTGCAGATCGGCGGGCAAGCGTTCCCAGGCCAGCCGCGTCGAGGCGAACTCGGTGTCGCCGTCCTGTCCCGGCAGCACGCGCGCGGTCAGCACCGAGGCGAGCGCCGGCGTCTTCTTGAAAGAGGAGTCGGTGTGCCAGAGCGCGTTGGCCTTGGCGGCCAGCACTTGGCGATGATCGGGCGGCAGGATCTTGCCGGTCTCGTCGATGTTGGTCAGCCGCGAGTAGAAGCTGCCCGCGCCCAGCGAGGCGGCCTTGGTCAGCTCGAGCGGACCGAAGGCGCGGCTGAAGGCGACCTGGATGTCGTCGGCGATGGTTTGGTCGCGAAACAGCAGCAGTGAGTGCGCCTCGAAGGCCGCGCGCACGGCCTGGTAGGCCGCCGCATTGCTGGCGACGTCGAGAATGCTGAGGCCGCGTATCTCGACACCGAACCCCGGCCCCAGCGGCACCAATTCCATGGCATTCCTCCTCGCGGTCCTCGCTTTTGCCCGATTTTATCGCAGCGGCGCAATCCGCCGCTATAGTACGGATCTTGCTTCGAACGTCCCCATAAGAAACCGCCCGATGGCCACCCCCTCCCCCACCGTTCCCCGGCTTGCCTTCGTGTGCGCCGCCACGCCCATGGCACGCGCTGCAAGGGCCCGCCTGCAGAAGCGCTACGGCGGCGTCGCCCCTGCCCAGGCCGACATCGTCGTCGCCCTGGGAGGCGACGGCCTCATGCTGCAGACGCTGCATCGCAACATGCGCCACCGCACGCCAATCTTCGGCATGAATCTCGGCACGGTCGGCTTCCTGATGAACACCTATCGCGAGACCGGCCTGGTCAATCGGCTCAAGAAGGCACGCCAGGTCTCGCTCACCCCGCTGCGCATGCACGCTGTCGACCGGCGCGGCCGCAGCCGCGAAGCGGCGGCGATCAACGAAGTGTCGCTGCTGCGCTCGAGCCGCCAGACGGCCCGAATTTCCGTCTCGATCGACGGCAAGAAGCGGCTGCCCGACCTCTACTGCGACGGCGCCATGGTGGCGACGCCGGCCGGCTCGACGGCCTACAATCTGTCGGCGCACGGCCCGATCCTGCCGCTCGGCGCCGGGCTGCTGGCGCTGACGCCGATCAATGCGTTCCGGCCCAGGCGCTGGCGCGGCGCACTGCTGCCGCGCGACGCCAGCGTGGAATTCACCGTGCTCGATCCACGCAAGCGACCGGTGGCGGCGACCGCCGACTCCGTCGAGATTCCTGACGTTGTGACGGTCACGGTGACCGAGGCCAGCGACATCAACCTCACGTTGCTGTTCGATCCCGAGCACGACCTCGAGGAGCGCATCCTCAAGGAGCAGTTCGACCCTTGAGCACCTTCTCGTCATCCCGACCGAGGCCGCCTGGGCCGAGCGGAGGGACCTCCTCTTCTGTGGCGGCCGAGCATAATACGGCCCCTCGGCATCGCTCGGGGTGACGCGTGGTTGGCGGCAAGACAATTCCCTACAAGCCCCAGCGCAAGCACATCATTGGCCATCACGGGCTGCGGCCGCTGATGCTGGCGCTCGTCATCGGCACGGTGGGCGGCTTCGTGTTCAACTGGCTCAAGATGCCGCTGGCCTGGATGTTGGGCGCCTGCACCTTCTCGACCGTCGCGGCTTTCGCCGGCCTGCGCGTCGGCATGCGCGTCGAGCTGCGGCAAGGCATGGTGATCATCATGGGCGTGCTGCTGGGCGCCAGCTTCACGATGGAGCTGGTGCAGCGGCTCGGCCAATGGAGCGTGAGCCTCTGCGTGATGAGTGTCATGACGCTCGTCGCGGCCACGCTTTCCTACCTCTGGTTCCGTCGCTTCACCGACTGGGACAAGGCCACCTGCTACTTCGCCGCCATGCCGGGCGGGCTGAACGACATGACCATCCTGGGCGGCGCCATGGGCGGCCGCGAGCGCCACATCGCCCTCGCCCATGCGCTGCGCATCCTGACCGTGGTGCTGACCATCCCGGTCTGGTACCGGTTGGTGAACGGCGCGCAGACCAGCGTGCTCACCATAGTGCACGGGCCCAACACCAACGACTGGAAGGACTACGCCATACTGGCGACGTGCGGCGTGGTCGGCGCTGTGGTCGGCCGCCTGCTGCGCCTGCCGGCGAGCTTCATGATGGGGCCGATGATCATGAGCGCCATCGCCCATCTTGCCGGCTTCACCGCTTCCAAGCCGCCGGGCGAGCTGGTCGCGGCAGCGCAGGTCGTGATGGGCACCGGCATCGGCTGCCGTTTCGTCGGCGCGGCCATCGACCAGCTGCACAAGGAGATCATGGTGTCCGTCGGGGCCGCGGTGCTGCTGATCGGCTGCGCCGTGGCGTTCGCCAAGCTCACCGTGGCGCTGACCGGGCTCAATCTCGACGCGACGGTGCTCTCCTATGCGCCGGGCGGCTTCGCGGAGATGAGCCTGATCGGCTTGGCGCTCGGCATCGAGATCGCCATGGTGGCGACCCACCATCTCTTCCGGCTGTTCCTGATCATCCTCACCGGGCCGTTCGTGTTCCGCTTCGTGCTCACGCGCGGACGCTGACGCCGCGCTCGGGCGCTCCGGCAGCCTCTTGAGAGCCGGGGGCGTCAAGTGGCAGGTTAGCGGACGCATCTATGCCGATCGCTGCGACCGTCGTTCGCCAGCGAGTCCCGGCAAGGACGGTGGTGGAGTGGGAAAGGTGAGCGAGAGGCAAGGGCAGGCCAGGCCGGACGGCGGGTGCCCCGCCGCTGGAACAACCTCGGGCGAGCCTCTACGCGTCCTCGCGCTCGGCTCCTGTCGCGTCCACAAGCCGCTCCTGAGCGCCCACCGGCTGGGCGATATCCGCTACCTGAACCGACCTTTCACGCTGTGGCGCCGGGTCTATATCCACGATGTCCACGCGGCCCTGCAGTTCGTCCGCTTGGCGTGCGGCGAGCTCGCGATGCCAGCGGAACTTCGGCCGTTTGCCTGTGACGGCGGCCTGCGTCCGCACGCCAGCATGGGCCGGGCGGTCGCGCTGGCCGACGCAATCGTAATCGAGTCCTGCACCGACAAGCACTACAGCGTCGGCGACTGGACCATCGACCTGAACGAGCTCACGGCGCGGATCGTGAAGCCGGCCGGGTCGGCGGGTCGGGAGTGGCGGCGCACGATCGAGCGCCGCCAGCGCCCATCTGAAGCGTTGGTCCGCGAGGTCGAGGCGGCGCTGCAGGCGCACTGGCGCACCGGCTGGCAGTTCAACGATGGGCATCGTCGGTTGCTGCGCGACCTCGCATTCCGCTACCTGCCTCAGGAAGAGATCGCCGAGGGGCTCCTGCGGCTGCAGCAGCGGCTCGGGCGACCTCTCCTCGTCGTGTCGCACGTCGCCGTCAGCCTGCCGGACGGGCGCTATCTGGCCGAGCGCCTGCGCCACGTCGAGAAGACCCTAGCAGCCGCCCGCTTGGCGGGGCTGCCTTGTCTCGACCCGCGAGACTTCGTCCAGCGCGATGGCCAGGTCCGGGCCCTCGATCACCGGGGCACCGACTACAACCACTATGCCGGCGCCTACATGCCGATTGTGGCGCGGGAGCTGGTCGCCGCTTTGCGCCGGCATGTGCCGACGCCCGTCACCGCATGATCCGATCGCCATCGCTCGCTTCCAGGCGAGTTTCGATCGTGCCACGCCGCCGGCTGACAATGGCGCCATTCCGCGCTGCCATGGTCAGCAGGTCGCGATTGTAGGCAAGGCGACGGAAGCCTGCCCAACCATCATGCCGCTCCTCGTTGAGCTGGACGAACATCCGGCCAGGCCGGCGCAGCTGGTTGCCGCAAAGATCGTCGAACAGGAACTGCCACTCCGCCAATGACCAGTAGCGCCGCGGCTCGCCCCGACCGGTGCGCTTGACATTGAACGTCGTGGCGTAGGCGACGACGAGATCGAAGCGGCCGCCCAGCTCGGGCAGCGGCACCTCGGGCTCGATGCGTACGAGGGTGCGCCGCACGCCGAGGCACGCGGCTACACCTTCGTAGACCGGGTCGGCGATGTCGATGGCGACGACCTCGTGGCCGAAATGGCGAAGAACGAAGGGGAAGTGCCCGGCGCCGGTGCCGATGTCGAGAACGCGCCGCGGCGGCCCGCGATCGAGCCCCAGCGCATGCGCCAGCTTCAGCTTCTGCAGGGTGAAGTAGGCGACGTCGAGATACTTGTAGCGCGACTCCGCGCTGGCTCTCTGCATGGGCCCGGCGAAGGTCGCGCGCACCGCCGCGAGGCGGGCGTCGTCGACCTCCGCCATCAGTGCCTGCAGGTCGCTGAGCAACGCGCGGCGTCTTGGATGGAACCAGAGCGCACCGCTGAGATCGGCCAGCCGCTCGTCGATCGGCTGGGTCGGATCGCTGCCCGGCAGGCGGAGCATGGCGCGACCGTGCAGGCTCGGGGTGCAATCGTGCTTACGCGCGGACGGTGATGCCGCCGTCCACCACCAGCAGGTGGCCGTTGACGTAGGCCGCCTCATCGGACGCGAGGAAGAGTGCCGCGTTGGCAGTGTCCCAGCCGGTGCCCATCTTTCCCGTCGGCGAGGCGCGGTCGCGGATGGCGATCATCTTTTCGTAGGCTTGGTTGTGGTCCCTCTCGCCGCGCGCGTACTGCTCAGCCAGGAAGTCGATCATCGGCGTGTGCATCAGGCCGGGCAGGATGGCGTTGCAGCGAATCCCCTTGTCGGCGTACTGCGAGGCGATGGCGAGCGTGAGCGAGTTCACAGCTCCCTTGCTCGCGTTGTAGGCGATGTAGGAAATCCCCTTGGGGGCGCGGATCGAAGCGATCGAGCTCACGTTCACGATGGCGCCCTTGTTCTGCTTTTCCATGACGGGCAGGACGTGCTTGGCAGTGAGGAAGAAGCTCTTGACGTTGACGTCGAACACCCGCTGCCACTCGTCCTCGCCGAGCTCGACCGGGCCGCCGGTCGAGCCGATGCCGACATTGTTGTCGAGTACGTCGATGCGGCCCCAGCGCTGCAGGCAGGCCGTGACCATCGCCTTGACGTCGTCGTTCAGCGAGGCGTCGGCCTCGAATGCAATCGCCTCGCTGCCTTCCTGGGCGATCAGCGACACGGTCTCCTCGGCGGCGGCCTGCTTGCGATCGACGCACATCACGCGGGCGCCTTCGCGCGCGAACGTCACTGCGGTGCACTTGCCGTTGCCCCAGCCCGGCCCGATCGAGCCCGCGCCGACCACGATCGCCACCTTGTCCTTCAGCCTGGCCGCCATGCCGTTGCCTCCCCGGGCAACGAGCTTAGCATGGGCTTAACGCCGAGCAGCACCAGCCGTGAGGGCCTGCCATCCCACGGCCCGCCATCGGCGAACTCGATGCGGGCGCCGACCTGTTGCAGGACGGTAAGGCGTAGCGGCGTGTCGGCGAAGCGCAGGATGCCTTTGGCTCGCAGGATGTCGGCACGCTTCAGCAAGCGGCGCACGACCTCGCGATCGACCGCCGAATGGAATTGATAGGACCAGCTGGCAAAACCGTGCGCGGCCTCGCCGTCGCCTGCTTCACCGATCTCGTCCAGGCCGAACAGGAGGTGGATCGGCACGTCGGCATGGCGCGCGTCGAGGACCGGCGCCGCGCTTCGCCCGGCAAGCCACTCGCGCAGCGGGGCGGGGTCCGGCACGAGATCGAGCTTGTTGAGGACGAGGAGATCGGCCGCCGCCAGTTGCCGCTCGACGGTGTCGGCGAGTCGGCGGTCAGCCGCCCGCTCCTGTACCGTCGCAGCATCGACGACCACCACCACGCCGTCGCGGCTGAGCCGCGGCTCGAGCGCGCCAAGGTCGGCGATCTTGCCGGGATCGGCGACGCCCGAGGCTTCGACCACAAAATGGTCGAAGCCTTGCGGCCGGTCGAGCAACGCGAACAGGGTGGTGACCAGCGAATCGCCGATCGTGCAGCACAGACACCCATTGGCCAAAGCGATGGTATCCCCGTCATGTCGCTGGACCAGAGCGCCGTCGATGTCGAGCGCACCGAAGTCGTTGACCAGCACCGCGAAGCGGCGGCCGGTCGTGGCGCGCAGCAGCCGATTGAGCAACGTGGTCTTGCCGGCGCCGAGAAATCCGCCGATCACCGTAAAGGGAATTGCCATCATAGGACGCTGGGCGGGATCATGGAAGGGAGGTCGCCTGGATGGACAGAGCAGACGTTATAGCCGTGGAGGAATATCGCCGGGCGCATATACCGCTGTACAGCGCGCACAAGCTTAAACTGGGCGTTTTCGGCATCAACTGCAGCTACGGCGTGAACATCTCGCATGCGCCTACGACCTACAAGGTAACCTGGGAACACACCTGCGAGATCGTGAAGCGGGCGGATGCCATCGGCTTCGATCTCGCCCTGCCGGTCGCACGCTGGCGCGGCTTCGGCGGCAGCACCGACTTCAACGGCGAGTCGTTCGAGACCTACACCTGGGCGGCCGGCCTTGCTCAGGCGACCCGCCGCATCATGGTGGCCGCCACGTCGCACGTTCCCACCGTACACCCATCAAGCAGGCGCAGGCCCATCCCAATCCGGTCCAGAAGCCCCACCCGGTGCTGATCAACGCCGGGCACTCGCCGGCCGGTTCCGACCTCGCCGCGCGCGAGGTCGATTTCGCCTTCATCGGCTTCTACAGCGTCGAGGCGGCGCGCGAGGTGGGCGGCGCGTGCGCGGGCGGGCCCACAGCGAATACAAGCGCGACCTCGGCATCTGCACCTCGGCTCTGGTCGTCTGTCGCGAGACCGAGGCCGAAGCGCGGCAGGTCTATCGCAGCATCCTCGAGCAGGGCGACCGGGTTGCGGCCGACAATCTCATCGACGCGCTGGGCCTCGAAAGCCAATCGTTCAACGATCGGATCGAGAAGCACCGCGAGCGCATCGTCGCCGGCTGGGGGATCGCATCATCGGGACTCCCGAGCAGGTCGTCGGCGAGCTCGCGTGCATTTCCGCAGCGGGCATAGACGGGGTCGTGTTCGGCTTTCTCGACTACAACGAGGAACTGAAATACTTCGACCAGGCGGTCATGCCGCTTCTACGCCAGGCGGGATTGCGGGAGTAGGGAATCTCCTCCCCACGCGTAGCGCGTGGGGAGGTGTCTGCGAAGCAGACGGAGGGGTCATGATCTTGGTTCATGACCCCTCCGTCGCGGTATGACCGCGACACCTCCCCAACTTCGTTGGGGAGGATTACCGGGGTGCCTCGAACACGCGGCCGCCGAGCACGGTGCCCCACACGCCGACATCCTTGAGCTTCTGCGGCGCCACCTCGAGCGGGTCCTCCTCGAGGATGGCGAAGTCG
>JAFAKN010000167.1 GCA_019235415.1 Alphaproteobacteria bacterium | reverse complement strand
GGTCTTGGCGATATCCTCTTCCGGCGTGTACTTGGGATGGAACTTCTTGAGATAGTGGGCCGGCCGGAACAGCCATAGCGGCGCGGCGCGTGCCTGGCTTTCGATGAAATACGGATTGGGCTTGTCCCAGCTGTACTTGATGGTGCGCTCGTCGATGATCTCGACCTTGGGCGGCTTGCCATCGACCAGCAGCTCGACATTGGGTCCCGAGGGCGAGAGCTCCTTGTTGTTGGCGATGTCCTCCCAGAAGAAGCGGAAGTCCTCGGTCGTGAACGGGTGCCCGTCGGACCACTTGTGCCCAGCGCGCAGCTTGAGGGTGAACTCGCGGTCGTCCTTGTTCTCGTAGCTCTCGAGGATGTCGGGCTCGAGCTTGAACTTGTCGTCGTACACGATGAGCCGCGTGTACGAATAGATCGTCATCAGCCGCGTGTCGCGCGGGCTGCCGGCCAGGATGTTGAGCTCGCCGCCTTGCCGGCCAGGACCGTCGTCGCCGGCGAACTTGGTCACGACCCACGGCTGCTCGGGGATGCGCTTGGCGATCGGCGGAAGCGCGCCCGACTTCACCTCCGCCTCGAGCATCGGAGTCTCGTGCAGGGGCGGCAGCGGATCGGCCGCCAGCGCCGGCCCGCAAAGGAGGCTGAAGACGAATCCCTGGGTGAATACGCGTCGCTTCATGAGCTGCCTGCCTGTCGTTTGTTTCACTCGATTTTTGCGCCGGACAGCTTGACCAGATCGGCCCAGCGTCGGGCGTCAGAGCGCATGAAATCTTCGAACATTTGCAGCGTCATTGCCATAGGCTCGACGCCGGCGTCGCGCAGTCGCGGCACAACCGCGGGCAACGCAATCGCCTTATTTATTTCATCATTGAGGCGTTGCGCGATGGCGCCCGGTGTGCCGAGTGGCGCCACCACCGACATCCACGGCTGCAGGTCGAGGCCGGGAAAGAACTCGGCGAGCGCCGGCACGTCGGGTGCGATCTCGCACGGCTTGGCGCCGGTGACCGCGAGCGGCTTGAGCTTGCCGGCCTTGATCTGCGCGAGCGCGACGGTGGCATCGAGAAACATGAAATCGAATCGTCCTTCCGCCAGGTCGACGACCGCCTTGACCGATCCGACGTAGGGGATGTGGGTGGCCGTGAACCCTTCGCGCGACCGGATGAGCTCCACCAGCAAATGGTGTGCCGTGCCCTGGCCGGGCGAACCGTAGGAATATCGATCGGGACTGGCCTTCAGCAACGCGACCAACTCGCGCGGGTCGCGCACCGGCAGATCCGGCCGGCAGACCAGGATCAGGATCACGTTGCCGAGCATCGCCACGCCTGCGAAGTCGGCGTTCGTGGTCAGCGGCCTGGCGTAGAGCGCCGGCGTGATGCTGAGCGTCGACACCGTCGCCAGCAGGAGCGTGTAGCCGTCGGGCGGCTGCTTGGCGACGTACGACGCGCCGAGCTGCGTCGCGGCGCCAGGCTTGTTGTCGACGATGACCGGCTGGCCGAAGGCGAGGTTCAACCGTTCGCCGACCAGCCGGCCCAACACATCGGTCAGCGCTCCCGGCGGATAGGGCACGACGATCTTGATCGGCTGCCGGGGCCATTCCGGCTCGGCGTGGGCCACCTGCGATGCCAGCCCCGCGGCACCGAGACCGAGAACGGCAGCGCGCCGTCCGAGGTGCATTTTTAGTACCGGTCGAAGGCGCGCTTCGGCCCGGGCCGGGTTCCGTCGGCGATCGCCGGTTTCACGCTACCGAGTGCGGCGACTTCGTCCGCGGCATACGGCCCGCCGACGCCTATCGGCCTGTCGCCCTTCACGGTGACGCGCTCCATGGTGCGGCGCGCCGGATAGTAGTCGTGCACCGCATAGTGCTGCACCGAGCGGTTGTCCCACATGACCAGCATGTCGGGCTCCCACTTCACGCGCAGCTGGTACTCGGGGATGGTGGCCTGGCGATAGAGGAAGGCGAGCAGCGCGTCGCTCTCGTCCGGCTTGAGGTCCTTTATGCGCACGCAGAACTGCTGGTTGACGTAGAGCACGCGTCGCCCCGACACCGGATGCACGCGCACCACCGGATGCCACGGGTTGGGGAACTCGTCCTCGAGCGCCCGGAGCTTGGCGCGGTCCTTGTGGCCGAACAGCGGCCGCCACGGCTTGAAGTCGTGCAACGCCTCCAACCCGTGAACGTGCTGCTTCATGCGCTCCGACAGGCCGCGATAGGCCGCACTCATGCTGGCGAACAGCGTGTCGCCGCCCGTCTCGGGCACGACCTTGGCGCGCAGGAGCGTGGCCATCGGCGGCGCCTCGCGGAAGGTTTCGTCGACATGCCAGATGTCGGTCAGCGCCGGCGGATTGTCCTTGGAGTAGTCGAGGATGATGACCTCGGGCTTGTCGGCGAGGTTGGGCGAGAAGGGATGGATCGAGAGCTCGCCGAACAGTGCGCCGAACGCCATTTGCTGGTCGACCGTGATGTCCTGCCCGCGCATCACGATGACCTCGTACCGGACGAAGGCGTCATGCACGACCTGGAACTGCTCGCGCGTGAGCGGCTGGCGAAGATCGACGCCCTCGATCTCGGCGCCGATGAAGCCGTTCAGCGGACGAACCCGGATGCCCCTCTCGGCGCTGGCGGTCTCGACGGCCTTGCGCGATGCGGTTGAGCCGGCTGCCGGCATCGTTTCCTCCGTTTGCCTATTGCGCTAGTTCTAGCGGGAAACGCCGGGGAGGACCATGGCAAGCGGATTGGAGAGCGAGTTCACGACGCTGCACGAGATCGTCAAGCGGGCCAAGATCCGGCTCAACGCCAACATCTGGGACTACCTGATCGGTGGCACCGAAACCGAGACCACCTTGCGGCGCAACCGCATGGCGCTCGATTCGATCGCCTTCAAGCCGCGCGTGCTGCGCGACGTGTCCAAGATCGATCCGTCCTCGGAGATCCTCGGCAAGAAGATCCGCATCCCGCTGATGCTGGCGCCGGTCGGGTCGCTTGAATCGTTCGAGCCGGGCGGCGGCATAACCGTGGCGAAGGGCGCGGGTGCCGGCAATGTCGGAATGCTCATAAGCTCGGTGACGACGCTCAAGCTCGAGGACATCGTCGAGGGCGGTGTCGGCCCGAAGATCTATCAGCTCTACGTGCGCGGCGACGACGTCTGGGTGGCCGAGCGCGTCAAGCAGGCGATGGGCGCGGGCTACGATGCCTTCTGCATCACCGTCGACACCCAGGTCTATTCGCGGCGCGAGCGCGACATCGCCAAGCGCTTCGTGAAATCGTGGCGCGTCGCCGCCACCGGCCAGGACCACCAGGCCGCGTTCTCGTGGGACAACTTCCGCCGCGTGAAGGAGAAGTTCCCCGAGGTGAAGTTCATGCTGAAGGGCATCGGCACCGGCGAGGATGCCGATCTCGCCTGCAGGGAAGGCGTGTGGGCCGTCTACTGCTCCAACCACGGCGGCCGTCAGCTCGACCACGGCCGCGGCTCGGCCGCCGTGCTGCCCGAGGTCGTCGAGGCGGTCGCCGGCCGCGCCAAGGTCGCGGTCGACGGCTCGTTCAGCCGCGGCAGCGACATCGTGAAGGCGATCTGCCTCGGCGCCGACTGGGTCGGCTTGGGCCGGCTCTACTGCTACGGCCTCGCCGCCGCCGGCGCCGCCGGCATCGAGCGTGTCGTCGAGCTCTTAGAGGAAGAGATGAGGGAGGTGATGGGCCTTTTAGGCGTCACCTCGCTAAAGCAGCTCGACAGGAGCTACGTCGCGCCGGCGATGCCGACGAACCTGCCGCATGTGCACTCGGCGTTCCCGCTGCTGAACCTCGAGGACCGGGGGTATTGACCCCAAACCCATGTCATCCCCCCAGCGAAGCGAGGGATCCTTCGTGTTGCCTTAAGGATTACTCGCTGCGCTCGGGATGACAGAGTGGGTGCCGTCGCTACCCCCGCCCCACGAACGGCATCTTGGTCGCCATCACGGTCATGAACTGCACGTTGGCGTCGAGCGGCAGGCTGTCCATGTAGACGATGGCGTTGGCCACCGCCTCGACGTCCATGCGCGGCTCGACCATGGTCTGGCCGTTGGGCTGCAGCACGCCCTTGGTCATGCGCTCGGTCATCGGCGTCACGGCGTTGCCGATGTCGATCTGGCCGCAGGCGATGTCGTACTGCCGGCCGTCGAGCGAGGTCGACTTGGTGAGGCCGGTGATGGCGTGCTTGGTCGAGGTGTAGGCGACCGAGTAGGGCCGCGGCGCATGCGCCGAGATCGAGCCGTTGTTGATGATGCGCCCGCCGCGCGGGCTCTGGTCCTTCATGATCTTCATAGCTTCCTGGGTGCACAGGAATGGCCCCGTCAGGTTCGCCGCCACGACCCCGAGCCAGGTCTCGTAGGGCAGCTCCTCGAGCGGCACGGGCGGCGCACCGCCGCCGGCATTGTTGAACACCAGGTCGAGCCGGCCCCACGTCGCCTTCACCTTGGCGAACAGCGCCAGAATGTCGTCGCGCTTGGTGACGTCGGTCGGGACGGCCATCGCGTTGGGCGCGTTATTGCCGGCCATCTTGGCCGTCTCGTCCAGCGCGTCCTTGCGTCGGCCGGCCAGCGCCACCTTGTAGCCGTTCTTCAGCAAGGCGAGCGACGAGGCGCGTCCGATGCCGCTGCCCGCGCCGGTGACGACTGCGATCTTTCCGCTCATGGGTCGGTTCCTCCTCGAACCCGACCCTAGCAGACCGATGCGTCGAGGTTGAAGCGCCTCATGTCATCCCGAGCGGTAGCGAGGGACCTTTGGGCAACCAGAAAAGGTCCCTCGCTTCGCTCGGGATGACAGAGGCGGGTGCTCAAGACGAGGACTTCGCGATACTCTGCAAGTAAGCTCGCCAGCCGCCCAGCTCGGTGATGTCGCGCGCGCCCACTGTGGCATGGCTCTCGCAGAGGAAGCCGGTCGCCGATGATCCGTCGCCCAGCGCGACCGTGCCGAGCCCGAGCGGCGGTGGGATGTTGCGCAGGAAGGCGCCCACCTTGTCCGACGGCAGGCTCCACAGCTCGAGCTCGATGCTGCCGCCGTCCTTGGGCACGCGCACCAGCCCGGGACGATCGACCGAGCCGCCGGTCAGCGCGAACAGCCGATAGACGGGCGCCGTGCGGCACGTGCGCTCGAAGCGGCCGCCGAGCCGGGTGAGCTCGCCGTTCAGCGGCAGGCCTGCCATGTGGGCGCCGACCACGGCGATCAGCAGTCGGTCCGCGTCGATCTTCGGATCGCACTCGGCCGACGGTAGCCGGCTAAGAGTCTTGCCGAGCGGCAGCGCCAAGGCGCGCTGCCAGCGTGCGCCGAGCGCCAGCAGCGCCCGCTCGGCATGCGGCCGGCCGATCAGGGTGACGCCGAAGGGGAGCCCGTCGGCGCGAAAGCCCGCCGGCAGGGCGAGCGCGCTCAGGCCGAAGAAATTCACGAAGTTGGTGTAGCGGCCGAGATGGATGTTGTAGAGCATCGGCTCGCGCTCGATATCGGCGACGCGATAGATCGTGCCCGCGGTCGGCAGCATCAGGAAGGCAAGGTCGTTCCATTGTGCCTCGGCCTGGGCCTTGAAGGCAGCGAGCTTGTACTGGCCTTCGAAAGCATCGACGGCGCTGTACTTGCGGCCGCGCAGGATGATCTCGCGGGTGGCTGGCCAGACATCGCTCTCGCGGGCGCCTTCGATGAATGCGCCGACGGCCGCCGTGCGCTCGGCCACCCACGGGCCGCTGTAGAGCAATTCGGCGGCACCGCGAAAGGGCGCATAGTCGATCTCGACGGCCGTGCCGCCCATAGCGTTCATGCGAACGACCGCCTGCGCGTAGAGAGAACTGTATGCCGCATCGCCGAAGAACTCGGCGTCCGCTGATCCGAGCACGCCGAAGCGGAAGCTCTCGCTGATCGCCGGCGTCACCTGCGGTTCGGCCAGGAGCTTCAGCACCGCGTCGGCGTCGGCACTGGAGAGGGCGAATACCGAGATGCAGTCGAGCGACCGGCAGGCCGGCACGGAGCCTTCGTTGCTGATGGAGCCGGGTGTCGGCTTCAGTCCCACGATGTTGTTGAAGGCGGCGGGCACGCGGCCCGAGCCCGCCGTATCGGTGCCGAGCGCAAAGCTCACCAACCCCGCCGCGACGGCGACGGCCGAGCCGGAACTCGAGCCGCCGGGAATGAACGCTGAATCGAACGGGTTTTTAGGCACCCCGTAGGGCGAGCGTACGCCTACCAGGCCGGTTGCGAACTGGTCGAGATTGGTCTTGCCGATCACGATGGCACCGGCCGCCACCAGCCGGCGCACGACCTCGGCCGAGCTTTCGGGTTTGTAGGCGAAGCCGGGACAGGCCGCGGTCGTGGCAAGGCCCGCGACGTCGATATTGTCCTTGACGGCAAACGGGATGCCGAACAGCGGCAGGCTTGCAAGCTCGCCGCGCCGCGCGTCGAGCTTCACCGCCGCAGCCTGCAGCTCGGCGTCGGACACGCGCGAGATCCAGACCTTGTCGTCACCGGCCGCGGCTATGCGGGCCTGAACCTCGTCGATCACTTGCCCAACCCGAAGCGTGCCGGCGGCATAGGCGGAGCGCAGCGCGTGCACGCCGAGGTCGATTGGGCTTTTCATGCTGGGTTTGTAGACAAGCCATCGGCTGAAATCAGCCAACACAAGCGCGCGGTCTTTGGCACGCTCCTTGCGTTTTCAGCTGGCCGGGGAGCTGGGACATCAGGGGGCATCAATGAAGCGTCGCACCTTCGTCAGGACCGCCGCGGCCGCCGGTACCGCGGTTAGTACCGCGGTCGCCGCACCCGGCATCTGGTCGCACGCCAAGGCGCAGGCGCGCAACGAGACTCTGCTGATCGTCGGCGAAAGCCCGCCCAATTCGATGGACATCCACGGCGTCGGCGCCAATCGGCCGGCCTACGAAGTGTCGTGGAACACCCACGACCGGCTGATGACCTACGGTGTTAAGAAGGACGCCAATGGCAACGACCACTACGACTACACCAAGCTCGAGCCCGAGCTCGCGACCGAGTGGAACCTGACGCCCACCTCGGTGACCTTCAAGCTGCGCAAGGACGCCAAGTTCCACGATGGCACGCCGATCGCCGCCAAGGACGTGAAGTGGTCGTTCGATCGCGCCGTGACGGTTGGCGGCTTTCCGACCTTCCAGATGGCGGCGGGCTCATTGCAGAAGCCCGAACAGTTCGTCGTGGTCGACGACAACACCTTCCGTGTCGACTTCTTGCGTTCGGACAAGCTCACCATGCCCGACCTCGGCGTGCCGGTGCCGGTGGTGATGAACTCCGAGCTGTGCAAGAAGCACGCGACCGCCAACGATCCGTGGGCCATGGAATGGTGCAAGAACAACCATGCCTCGGGCGGCGCCTACAAGGTCGACCGCTGGCAGCCCGGCCAGGAGGTCGTCTACGTCCGCAACGACGACTGGAAGAACGGGCCGCTGCCCAAGGTCAAGCGCGTCATCATGCGCATCATCCCGTCGGCGGGAAACCGCCGTGCGCTCTTGGAACGCGGCGATGCCGATGTCTCCTTCGACCTGCCGCCCAAGGATTTCTCCGAGCTTAGAACGTCGCCCAAGCTCACGGTGGTCGCCACGCCGATCGAGAACGCGATGACCTATCTCGGCATGAACGTCACCCAGAAGCCGTTCGACAACGTCAAGGTTCGTCAGGCGGTGGCCTGGGCGCTGCCCTACAAGCAGATCATGGACGCCGTGATGTTCGGCCAGGCAATCCCGCTGTTCGGCGGCGCCGACAACAGGTTCAAGGGCCTCGATTGGCCGCAGAAGGACGGCTATTCGAACGACATCGCCAAGGCCAAGGCGTTGATGGCGGAGGGCGGCTATCCGACCGGCTTCGAGACGACGCTGTCCTTCGATCTCGGTTTTGCCAGCACCAACGAGCCGCTGGCCGTGCTGGTGCAGGAGAGCCTGGCGCAGATCGGCATCAAGACCACCATCAACAAGGTGCCCGGCGCCAACTGGCGCGGCGAACTCCTGAAGAAGAACATGCCGATGATCGTCAACGCGTTCGGCGGCTGGCTCAACTATCCCGAGTACTTCTTCTACTGGTGCTATCACGGCCAGAACGCCGTCTTCAACACCATGTCCTACAAGAACCCGACGATGGACGCGCTGATCGACAAGGCACGCTTCACGACCGGCAAGGACTACGAGGAGGCGGTGAAGGGCTTCATCGACATCGCCTTCGAGGAGGTGCCGCGCGCGCCGCTCTTCCAGCCGCTCTTGGAGGTGGCGATGCAGAAGAACGTGACCGGCTACCGCTACTGGTTCCATCGCCAGCTCGATTATCGCCAGCTGGCGAAGGGGTGAGCGCCTCCCCCGTCTTACGGGGGAGGTGGCCCGCAGGGCCGGAGGGGGAAGGCGGCAGTCGCGATGGCCGAAGGACAAAGATCATGAGCGTCGAACGTCGGAGATCGTTTGTGTTGCTTTCCCCCTCCGCCCCCTACGGGGCCACCTCCCCCGTATGACGGGAGAGGTAAGCGCCGAATGCTAAAGCTCCTCCTGTCGCGGCTGGCGACGGCGGTGCCCAGCATCGTGGGCGTCGTGATCGTGACCTTCATGCTGACGCGGATGCTGCCGGGCGATCCAGCGGCCTATTTCGCCGGCCTCTCGGCGAGCCCGCAGGCGATCGACGAGGTGCGCGCCAAGCTCGGCCTCGACAAGTCGCTGCCCGAGCAGTTCGTGGCCTACCTCGTCGACCTGCTGCACGGCAATCTCGGCAATTCGCTCAGCACCGGCCAGCCGGTCGCCGCCGAGATCGCCACCCGCCTGCCGGCCTCGGCCGAGCTCACCCTCGTGGCGCTGATCCTGGCCGTCGCCATCGCCATCCCGCTCGGCGTGCTGGCGGCGGTCAAGCAGGGCACCTGGATAGACCATCTCTGCCGCATCGTGACGACGGCGGGAGTCTCGCTGCCGGTGTTCTTCACCGGGCTGCTGTTCGCCTACGTCTTCTACTACCTGCTGCAGATCGCGCCGGCGCCCAGCGGCCGGCTCGACGTCTTCCTCTCGCCGCCGACCGACATCACCGGCTTCTACCTGATCGATTCGCTGCTGACCGCCAACTGGGAAACCTTCTGGGGCGCGCTCAGCCAGCTCGCGCTGCCGGCGATCTCGATGGCGATATTCTCGCTGGCGCCGCTCGCCCGCATGACGCGCGGTTCGATGCTGGCGGTGCTTGGCAGCGATTTCATCCGCACCGCGCGCGCCAGCGGCCTGGCGCCGCGCACGGTGGTGTTCACCTATGCCTTCCGCAATGCCGTGCTCCCGGTCATCACCACGCTCGGCATGGTGTTCTCCTTCCTGCTCGGCGCCAACGTGCTGGTCGAGACGGTGTTCGCCTGGCCCGGCATCGGCTCCTACGCCGTGGAAGCATTGATCTCGTCGGACTTCGCGCCGGTGCAGGGCTTCGTGCTGACCATGGCCGTCATGTACGTGCTGCTTAATCTCTTGATCGACATTCTCTACGGCGTCATCGATCCCCGCGTGAGGCTGGAAGGATGAGCACGGTTGCGCCCGTTGCAGAGCCCGTCGCGCCCGCTCGCCCAAGCTCGGGCCTGTC
>JAFAKN010000051.1 GCA_019235415.1 Alphaproteobacteria bacterium | reverse complement strand
CGAACGCGGCGCGCGCCACGTCTCCGTCTGCACCCTGCTCGACAAATCCGGCAAGCGCCGCACCAAGCTCGAGGCGGATTTCGTGGGCTTCCAGGTCGGCGACGAGTTTTTGGTCGGCTACGGCCTCGACTGGGCGCACCGCTTCAGGGGGCTGCCTTATATCGGCGTGGTGGAGAAGAAGTCTTAGCCGGGGGGGCGGACCTCCTCAGGTCGGGGGGTTACCCCGACCGAGTCCGCTCTCGTGTCATCCCGAGCGCAGCGAGGGATCCTTGAGATGATGGAAAGGATCCCTCGGCCTAAGGCCTCGGGATGACAACGTCGCGGACCGAGAGGTCCGCGCTCCAATCGATCAATACGTCTTCAGCAGGCGGTCGATGTAGTCGAGCTCTTCCTTCGGCCGTGCCTGCTCGCCGGCGCGCCGGCGCAGCTCGTCGAGGATCTCGCGGCTGCGCTGGCGCTCGAGCTCGAGCGGCACCTTGTCGACGCCGGTATCGACCGCATCGCCGTAGTTGCCGTCGGAGCGGCCCAGCGGATCGCGATCCTCGCTCTTGCGCTCGCGCTCCTGGATCTCGGCGAGGTCCTGGCCGTTGCCGGGTCCGCGATTGCGCATCTGCTCGGCGAGGTCGCCCATGCCCTGCTGCAGGTTGTCGAGCGCGCGGCGCTGCGAGCGCGAGGCCTCGCGCGGATCGCCGCGACGCAGGGCGTCCTCGGCGTCGCGCATCGAGCGCTCGGCGCGGCCCAGCGACTCGGGCATCTGCGCGCCGTTCTCGTCGAGCTTGTTCATGAACTCGCCCAGCTGGCGGCGCAGGCCTTCCTGCTGGCCGCGCTGCTGCTCGCCCCATTCGCCGTCACCCGGCTGCTGACCCTGCTGGCCCTGTTGCCCCTGCTGACCGCGCTGGCCCTGCTGTCCTTGTTGCCCCTGGCGGCCCTGCTGCTGGCGACCCTGGCGCTCGGACTCGCCCAAAAGCTGGTTCTGGCGCCGCGACAGCCGGTCGAGCTGGTTCATCATCTCGCGGCCCTGCTGGTTGCCCTGGCCCTGCTGGCCGCGTTGGCCCTGCTGACGCTGCTGGTTCGGCCCCGCCATCATCGGCGTGGCGTTCTCCATCATCTTGCGCAGCTCCTCCAGGAGCCGCTTGGCCTCCTCGCGCTGGCCGTTCTTGGCCATCTCGCGGATCTTGTCGAGCATGCGCTGCAGGTCGTCGGAGGTGATGGTGTTGTTGGGATCCATCTTCTCCGCCTGCTCCATCATGCGGCGGCGCTCCTCGGGATCCTGCATCTTCTCGGCGAGCTCCTTCTGCCAGCGCCCCATCGCATCGTAGAGCTGCTGGATCAGGCGCTCGATCTCCTCGTCGCCGGCCTGGCGCTGCATGGCGTCGCGCAGTTGCTGGCGGGCGTCCTCCACGGCGCGCTCGGCATCCGACATCGCGCCGCTCTCCAGGCGCATCGCGAGATCCCACAGAAGCTTCTGGGTGTCGGCGATGGTCGGCTTGTCGCCGTTGTCCTCGAGCCGCACGGCCCCCATGCGCAGGCCGAGCTGCACCACGGGGTCGTTGCGATAGCTGTCGGGCTTGGCCTGGATCAGCCGCATGCCGTCGACAACGTCCTGGCGCAGCCCCTTGGGATCGCGCGTCAGCGCCTTGCGCAGCACGATCAGGGCGCGCGCCGTCGGATCGTTGAACACCCGCTCGGGCAGCAGGAAGGTTTCGACCGCGCTGCGCCCCTTCTGGCCGAGCGCGTCGGTGGCAAACAACATCACCGTGACCTTGAGGCCGGCCCACGGGTGGCTCGTCAAGTCGCGCACGAAGGTGTCGGCGACCTTCTTGGAGCCGCCCGGCGGCACCGGCAGGTCGATGCGCAGCACCTCGGGCTCCTCGTCGTCGCTCAGCATGTCATCGCCCAGCACGCTGCCGTGCAGGCGGATCTGCAGCTGTACCCCGGTGACGCCGAAATCGTCGCCCGCGAGGTAATCGATCTTGGTCGACCACTTGTCGACGCCGATCGGACGGGCGAACTCGATGGTCGGCGCGAGGTCGGGAATGACGTGCAGCTTCCAGCGCGCCTGCTCGTCGCCGCGCGCCTCCAACGTGATCGCGCTACCTTCGGTGATCACCTGCTCGATCTGGTACTTGCCCTTGCTCACGGTGGCGAACTCGGTCGCCTTGCCGTCGATCAGCAGCTTCGGCGCATGGCGCCCGCGCACGTCGTCGACGAAGCCCGCGAGCTTGCTGCCGACCGGCACACGCAGGAGCTTGTCGTGCTCGGCCATGTCGAGATAGATCGGCGCCTTGCCGGTGTAGGCCGGCGGCGCGATCCACAGGTTGGCGACGACCGGCGGCGGTGGCGGAAAAGCCGGCGTGAAGGCCGCCGCCATACGGTCGCTGCTCCAACCACCGGCGATCGCCAGCGCCACCACCAGCGCCAGGATCGGCACGAAGCGCAGCGCCCAGGTGTCCAAGATGGCAAGGCCGGGGTGCGCCGGCTTGTTGCTGAGGCCCGCCAGCCGCTCCGCCTCGCGCCGGCGATGGGCTTCCCACAATGCGGCGGCCATCGGATCGCTGCCGCCCGCCGCCAGCTTGTCCTGCACGGCAACCAGCGGACGATGCGGCACGCCGCTGTCGCGCTCGAGCCGCCGCACCGCGGCCTCATGCGTGGGCCACGCAAAGTCCTTCAGGCGCCACCAGCCCAGACCACCGAACGCAACGGCCAGAACGGCGAGAAGGCCGGTGTGGACCCACGGGTCGAGCCCGGCAAAAAGGTCGAGATGTGCCGCGGCAATGAACAGCGCCGCAAAGGACAGCAGTGGCATCAGGCGGGGCCACAGGCTCTCCCAAGCCAAGGCCAACCACGCCAAGCCAATCTTGCGGTGGAGCCCAGGGGCCTGGAACATCACGGTCTGGCTGGCGTCCATCGCCTGTCCTTCATCCTGTACGCTACGATTTCGCGCTCTCCATCCAGGGCGGAAACCGCTCGGCGGAGAGCATCTCCTCGATCGTCGGCCGTGGCCGAACGACCGCAAATCGCGTGCCATCGACCATCACTTCCGGCGCCAGAGGCCGGCTGTTGTAGGTCGATGCCATGACCGCGCCATAGGCGCCTGCCGAGCGTACCACGATGAGGTCGCCGGCAGCCAGCGGCGGCAGATCACGGTCCTGTGCCAGAAAATCACCCGACTCGCAGATAGGACCGACAATGTCGCAGCGGATCGTGGCTGCATGTGGGCGCTGCCGCACCGGTTGGATCTCGTGCCACGCCTCGTAAAGCGTCGGGCGGATCAGATCGTTCATGGCCGCATCGACGATCACGAATGTCTTGGGCACGCCGGGCTTCACCAGGATCACCTCGCCTACCAGCACGCCCGCCTCGCCGACCAGCCGGCGACCCGGCTCGAAGGTCAACTCGCAACCCAGGCCTGAGGTTTCCTTGTCCACCATATGCAGGAACTCGGCGACCGAGGGCGGGCGTTCGTCGGAATAGACGATGCCCAATCCGCCGCCGATGTCGAAGCGCTCTATGCTGTGTCCGTCGGTACGCAACTGAGCAATCAGCTCGCGTACCCGGCCGATCGCGCCGCGATAGGGCTCGAGCGAATCGATCTGCGAGCCGAGATGCATGGCCACGCCCCGCACCCGCAGGTGCGGAAGCCGGCCGGCCAGCGCGAAGGCGTCGCGCGCCAAATCGATGTCGATGCCGAACTTGTTCTCCTTGCGGCCCGTGGTGATCTTTTCGTGCGTGCCGGCGTCGACGTCGGGATTGACCCGAATGGTTATGTCGGCGCGCACGCCGAGCTGGCCCGCGACGGCGTTCAGGGTCTCGAGCTCGGCGGTACTCTCGACGTTGATCTGGCCGACGCCGGCCTGCAGCGCGGCCATCAGCTCGGACGGCTTCTTGCCCACACCGGAATAGACGATGCGGCCGGCCGGGATGCCGGCCGCCAGCGCGCGCTGCAGCTCGCCCACCGACACGATGTCCGAGCCGGCGCCCAGCTCGCCGAACAGGCGGACCACGGCGAGATTGCTGTTGGCCTTCATGGCGTAGCAGACGTTCGCCCGCATGCCCTTGATGCCGTCGGCGAATTCCTGCCAGGCGGCTCGCAGCGCGCCGGCCGAGTAGCAATAGAAAGGCGTGCCGACCTGCGCGGCGATGGTGACAAGCGGCACGCCCTCGGCATGCATCTCATCGTTCTTATAGGAAAAGAAGGTGTCCTTGCCTCCCCGCGCGAAGCGGGGGGAGGTGGCCGCGGAGCGGACGGAGGGGTCAGAAGCCACGACGATGACCCCTCCGGCCCTTCGCGCCACCTCCCCACTGCGTGGGGAGGAGAAAGCGGCGGCGGGCTTCCTTCACGGCGCGCGCCACGTTGGCCGGCGCCGTGCCGCCCAGGCTCTTGCGCGCGTTCACCGACGCCTCGACGGTCAGCACGCCATAGACGCTCTTGTCGATCTTGGGCTCGACGGCCTGCATTTCGGCGAGCGACAGCCGGTCGAGATCGACACCCTTGTCCGCCGCGAGGCCGACAAGCCGCCCGGTCACGTGATGAGCTTGGCGGAACGGCAGGCCGACCTTGCGCACCAGCCAGTCGGCAAGATCGGTCGCCACCGAATAGTCGGCCGCGGCGACGGCGCGCATGCGCTCGGGATTGGCCTTGAGATCACGCACCATGCCGGTCATCGCCGCGATGCCCAGTTCCAGGGAGTCGGCCGCGTCGAACAGCGGCTCCTTGTCCTCCTGCATGTCCTTGCCGTAGGTCAGCGGCAGGCCTTTCAGGATGGTGCAGACCGCCACGAAGGCGCCGACGATGCGCCCGACCTTGGCGCGCGTGAGCTCGGCGGCGTCGGGATTGCGCTTCTGGGGCATGATCGAGCTGCCGGTCGTGAAGGCGTCGGACAGCGAGATGAAGCGAAAAGGCGCGCTGCACCAGATCACGATCTCTTCCGACAATCGCGAGAGGTGCACGGCGGTGAGCGATGCCGCGGCGATGAATTCGGCGACATAGTCGCGGTCGGACACCGCGTCGAGCGAATTGGCCATCGGCCGGCCGAAGCCCAGTGCCTTCGCCGTCGTGCGTGGATCGATGGGATGCGGCGAGCCGGCCAGCGCCGCCGCGCCCAACGGCGATTCGTTCAGCCGCTTGCGGCAGTCGGCCAAGCGGCTGCGGTCGCGGCCGAACATCTCGACGTAGGCCAGCAGATGATGCCCGAAGGTGATCGGCTGCGCGGTCTGCAGATGGGTGAAGCCGGGCATGATGGTCGCGGCGTATTGGTCGGCGCGATCGATCAGTGCCGCCTGCAGGTCCTGCAGCATGGGCTCGAGCCGGTCGATCGTGTCGCGCACCCACAGCCTGACGTCGAGGGCGATCTGGTCGTTGCGCGAGCGCGCCGTATGCAGGCGTCCGCCGGCCGGGCCGATCAGCTCGGTGAGCCGCGCCTCGACATTGAAATGGATGTCCTCGAGCTTGGTGGAGAACTTGAACTCCCCCGCTTCGATCTCGTCGCGCACCCGCGTCAGCCCCTGCTTGATGGCGCGCCCATCCTTGGCCGACAGGATGCCCTGCGCCATGAGCATGTCGGCGTGCGCCTGCGAGCCCGCGATGTCCTGTGCATAGAGCCTGCGGTCGAAGCCGATGGAGGCGTTGATCCTTTCCATGATCTCCGCCGGGCCGAGCTTGTAGCGGCCGCCCCACATGGTGTTGGCGGAGCCATTGCCCGCTCGCGCAGAGGTGTTCTTCCGTGCCATGAATATGAGCCGATGGTCCTTTAGGAACGGGGCTTATGGCATATCCTGTACGAGATTTCCTCCCCAGCCGCCGGGTCTTCCTGGGCGGCGTCCTTGCTGCCGTTGCCCTGCCCGCAGCGGCTGAAGCCGAGATTCCTAAAAGCCTGATCACCGGGTCGATGCATCGGTTCAAGCTGACGCGGCCGCCCAAGCCCGTGCCCGATCTCGAATTCCTCGACGTCAACAATCAGCCATTGCGGCTCTCCGACTTCACCGGCCAGGCGCGGCTCATCAACATCTGGGCGACGTGGTGCGCGCCGTGTGTGAAGGAGATGCCGAGCCTGGACCGCCTGCAAGAAGCCATGCCGAGGGACCGGTTCATCGTCTTGCCGATCTCGGTCGATGGGCCGTCCAAGGCCAAGGTCGAGCCGTTCTACAAGGAGCGCAATCTCCTGGACCTTCACATCTATTACGACAAGGGCAAGAAGGCGATGGCGGTGCTGGGGGTGCAGCTCCTGCCGACCTCGATCCTCGTCGACCCGGCCGGCCGCGAGCTGGGACGCGTGGAAGGCGATGCCGACTGGGACACGCTCGAGGCCTTCGCGCTCATGCGAGCGGCCATGGCCAACTGAGGGTGGTGAGCTTGTCCCAGCCGCTCGTCGTCATCACCGGCGCCAGCTCGGGCATCGGGCTTGCCCTCGCCCATGCCTTCGCCAAGGAGGGCCACGCCCTGCTGCTCATAGCGCGGCATATGAAGGCGATCGACGGGCTGGACGGGCACAGCACGGCCTATGCGTCGAGCGATGTCACGGACTACGCGGCCCTGGAGGCGGCAATCCGACAGGCCGAGGAGAAATTCGGTAAGACCGCCTGCCTGATCAACAATGCCGGCATGGCCGACGCACGCGCCTTCACCGACGTCGAGCCCGAAGCTTTCAGCCACGAGATCGACGTCAACCTCAAGGGCGTGTTGAACGGCACCAAGGTGGTGCTGGCCGACATGGCCGCGCGCAAGTCGGGCACGATCATCAACATCAGCTCGGTCAGCGACCGCAAGACCAGCCCGGTCGCAGTCGGCTACACGGCTTCGAAGTACGCCGTGCGGGCCGCGGGCGAATCGTTGCGCGAGGCGGTCGGCATGCAGGGCGTGCGGGTGATCAACGTCGCCCCGGCCTACATCAAGACCAACATCCACCAGGGTATGGGCATCAGCTTCGAGGAGTACTGTCACCTGCTCGGCAATCCCGACTTCTTGAGCGCCGAGGAGCTGGCCGAGGTCGTGCTCTACTGCTGGAAGCTGCCACCCACCGTCTGCATCCGCGACATCGTGGTCGCGCCGACCCGATCGGGATTTTAGAGACCATCTGTCATCCCGAGCGTTAGCGAGGGACCTTTCCCTTGCCCTAAAGGTCCCTCGCTGCGCTCGGGATGACATCGGTACCGCGACTCACGACAG
>JAFAKN010000673.1 GCA_019235415.1 Alphaproteobacteria bacterium | reverse complement strand
CCTCGCACGAGAGCGGCTACGACCTGGCGGCCACGCACGGCGAGGTCGCGACGTGGCTAACCCGCCTGGCGTCGCTGCCTGGATGGCGCGCGCCGTACGACCTGCTGCCGGGGAAACGCATGCCCTGCTTCGTCTGAGCGTTTCTGTTATGGTGCCGGCGCCAACGTGACCACCCCGGGCGTTTTCGATATCGTCAGATCAAACAGCGCGGCAGGCCGACCGCGAGAGCGCGGCGGCGCGAGAACCGGTACCCACAGAAGCGTTCGGGAGTGAAGCAATGGGCAAAAGAGTTTCGTCCGACCTTCGGTGTCGGCGATTATGGTCATGCATTGTAGCCGCGTTCGCAGCCCTGCTGACCGCCGTGCTCCTGTCGGCACCGTCCTTCGCCCAGAAGCAGGGCGGTATCCTGCGCATCACCCATCGCGACAGCCCGGCCAGCATGTCGATCCACGAGGAAGGCACGATCTCGGTGGTGCTGCCGATGATGGGCGTGTTCAACAACCTCGTGGTGTTCGACCCGCATGCGCGGCAGAACAGCCTCGACGGCATCGTGCCGGACCTCGCCGAGAAGTGGACCTGGAGCGACGACGGCAAGCGGCTGACCTTCGCGCTGCGCTCCGGCGTCAGCTGGCATGACGGCAAGCCGTTTACCGCCGCCGACGTCAAATGCACCTTCGACCTCCTGGGCGGCACGGCGCCCGAGAATTTCAAGGTCAACTTCCGCAAGGGCTGGTACGCCAACGTCGCGAGCGTGATCGTCAAGGGCGACAACGAGGTCGTCTTCGAGCTCAAGGCGCCGCAGCCGGCCCTGCTCGGCCTACTGGCGTCGGGCTTCACGCCGATCTACCCATGCCACGTCTCGCCCAACCGCATGCGCCAGGCGCCGGTCGGCACCGGACCGTTCAAGTTCGTCGAGTACAAGTCCAACCAGGGCATCAAGGTCGCGCGCAACCCGAACTACTGGAAGAAGGGCCGGCCCTACCTCGACGGCATCGAGTACACCATCATTCCCAACCGCTCGACGGCGCTGCTCGCCTTCGTCTCGGGCAAGTTCGACGTGACGTTCCCCTACGAGATCACGGTGCCCTTGATCGGCGACGTGAAGAAGCAGATGCCGGAGGCGATCTGCGACATCTCCCCGATGAACGTCGCGGCCAACATCCTGATGAACCCGGTGCCTCCGTTCGACGATCTGGAAGTCCGGCGCGCCGTCGCGCTGGCGCTCGACCGCAAGGCTTTCGTCGACATCCTGACCCAGGGCAAGGGCGCCATCGGCGGCGCCATGCAGCCGCTGCCGGAAGGCCGCTGGGGCCTGCCGGACGACGCGCTTCGCGCGCTGCCCGGCTATGATCCCGACGTCGGCAAGAGCCGCGAGAAGGCGCGGGCCGTCATGGCGTCGCATGGCTTCACCGCCGCCAAGCCGTTGAAGCTGAAGCTCTCCAGCCGCAACCTGCCGACCTATCGCGACGCCGCCGTGCTGCTGCTCAGCCAGCTGAAGGACGTCGGCATTGACGGCGAGCTGCAGCTGGTCGAGACCGCGCAATGGGTGCCCAAGCTGATCCGCCGCGATTACCAGATGGGCCTGAGCCAGGTCGGCAACGGCGTCGACGATCCCGACCAGAATTACCCGGAGAACTACGCCTGTGGCTCGCGCACCTACATGGACTACTGCAACAAGGAGGTCGACGGCCTGATCGCGCGCCAGTCCGCCGAGCGCGACCAGGCCAAGCGCAAGGAGATCGCCTGGGAGATCGACCGCAAGCTCACCCAGGATGCCGTCCGGCCGATGCTCTACTACATGAGCGGTGGCACCTGCTGGCGCCCCGAAGTCAAGAACCTGACCGTCATGGTGAACAGCATCTACAACGGGTGGCGCATGGAGGATGTCTGGCTCGACAGGTAGCGCAATGTCCGGACGCGATTACCGGCCTTCTATGTCGCAGGACCTATGTGTCGCGAAGTTCCAATCGGCGTTCTACGTTTTCCAAACGCGCGCCGAGATTGTCGATGCGGATAGATTGTGCCGCCATGTCGACATGGACATGCGCGACAAGCATCTCGAGCGAACCCGACGCGCACTGTCAGCTCGCCCACGCGATCGATCAGACGATCGATCTTGTCGTCGAGGCGATTGAACCGGTCGTCCAGCCGATTGAGGCGGGCCAGTACGAGATTGATGGGTTCGTCAGGCATCACGGCCAAGGTATGGTCGGTGTGACCGAGCCGGCTATCGACTACTCCGCGGCCAACTTCCGCGCCGCGCGAGGATCGCGTGAGAGCAAGCCGTCGGCGAGATCGCGCTCGATCAGTGCGTCGGGTCGCTCCGACACCTGGCCGAAGCCGCCGCCGCCGCCCACGAACATTTCGACCGCGTCGCCTTTGCCGAGGTCGACGGCCGCCTTGCTGCGCAGATCCTCGACCGTGCCGTCGGCGCGGTGGACGCGGCAGTAGCCGCGCTGGCCCGGTTCGCCGCCGAACAGGCCTTCCGGCGCCAGGCGGAAGCGGTCGGAATAGATCGCGAGCTGCACCTCGTCCTTCAGGATCTCGCAGCGGCGGAAGAAGCCGGCGCCGCCGCGGCGGGCGCCCAGGCCGAACGAATCGGGCGCCAGCTCGTAGCCGGTGATGCGGAAGAAGTCGTAGTCGATGTCGAGCGATTCGACCGGTGCGTTGGAGCAATTGCTGAGCGGCGAATCGACCGCGTCGCAGCCGTCGGCGGTCTTCGAGGCGCCGTAGCCGCCGCCGAAGATCTCCAGGTAGACGCTATAACCCTTCTCGCCGAGATGGCTGAGGCAGAACGCCGTCGTGCAGTCGTAGCCGGTGGCGATCACCATGTCGGGCAGCGCCTGGGCCAGCGCCTTCATCACCGCATTGAACACCCGGTAGGCCGGAATCATACGCGCGCGGACCGGCGCCGGCGGCCGCGGGTTCAAGAGCGAGCCGTACGGCACCTTGATGCGTATCGGCCGCGCCATGCCCTCGTTGTAGGGAATGTCGGGGCTGGTCAGCACCGACTTCACGCAGGAGAGCGCCGCCGAGAGCGTGCTGGAGTAGGGGCAGTTGAGGTTGCGCTTGACCTGCGGGCAGGTGCCCTCGAAGTCGATCTCGACCGTGTCGTCGGCGATGGTGACCTTGGCTTTCACCGGCAGCGGATCGTCGCTGAGCCCGTCGTCGTCGATCGCATCCTCGCCGTGGAACGTGCCCTTGGGCGCCTGGGCGATGGCGGCGCGCACGCGCCGCTCGGAGTAGTCCTGCATCTCCGCCATCGCCATCTCGACCTTGTCGATGCCGTAGCGCTCGCACAGCTGTTTTATGCGCAACGCCCCAATCGCATTGGCGGCGAACTGGGCGTTGAAGTCGCCGATCGTGAGGTCGGGCACGCGCACGTTGGCGGTGACCAGCCGCTCGAACGCACCGCCGTTCCAATCGCGGGCAAAGCTGTACTTCGACGGCGGGATGCGCAGGCCCTCCTGGTAGACGTCCGAGGCATGGATGTTGAGGCCGGGCGCGCCGCCGCCGAGATCGAGGTGATGCGCCACCGAAGCGCCGAATCCCACGACGCGGCCGCCGACGAAGGCCGGCGTGAAGATGAACACGTCGGGAATGTGCTGGCCGCCCTCGAACGGGTCGTTGTTGATCAGGAAGTCGCCGTCCTGCAGCGTATCGACCGGATAGCGTTTCAGGCAGGCGCGCAAGGTCTCGCCGATCGGCCCCAGCTGCATGGGGATCAGCTCGGCCTGCGCCACCGTGTTGCCGTGCCGGTCCATCAGCCCAGCCGAGCCGTCGCGCGCCTCGCGCAGGATGGTCGAATAGGCCGAACGGATCAGCTTTACGCCCATCTCGCGCGCCGCCGCGATCAGCGCCTGGCTGATGACGGCATAGTCGATCGGGCTCAAGAGGCTCATGACGCTCTCCGCAGGATTAGATTGTCGGCAGCATCGAGCGCCGCCGTCCAGCCCGGCGGTA
>JAFAKN010000565.1 GCA_019235415.1 Alphaproteobacteria bacterium | reverse complement strand
GCCGTCCATGGCGAACCTCTCGGTGGTGCTGGAGTCTATGTAAAAAACACTGTAGTGAGTCGTCAAGAACAAATATAGAACAAGGGAAGACGTCCGCCATTGTGAATTGCAGGAGCTACTTTTTGCGCTCCGGGAGCCGGATTCGGGTTTGCGCCGGTCCCGGCTTAAGTCATTGAAATATTGAGCTTTTGCCGAAATGGAATTTCAGTATTCGGTGAATTACTGAATCTTCGAGCCGCTCGTGGCCAACCGAAACCGACCGGCTCTCCGCATGGTCAAGGGCGATGCTGCGGGCTGGTACGCGCGCCGCCATTCCGCCTCAATTCGGTCGCGAGCCCTACACACGGAAGTTCGCGCCTCGCCCCAAAGCGGTCGAAAAAAGCGCCAATGCCTCCTCTCATACTGGCATCAATAGCTTAGGACGCAACGCTCGCCCAAAACATGCGTTGGCTTGCGGAACGTCCTGGGATCGAAGGAACCGGAGCGTTGTCATGGATCGCTTTCGTATGGAACACAGTCTTCGCGACGCCTGTGCGCGCGTCACGGCTTGCCAGGAGGCGCTGCTGAGCCAGCGCATGCAGGTCCGCGAGCTCGAACGGTCGGGCCTCGACGCCTCGGTCGCGCGCGCCCTGCTGGAGATCTACGAAGAGTCGAAGGCGATGGCCCTGTTCAACCGCGACTGCGTCGCCAAGTCGGTCGCCCTCGCCCAGCGCACGGCGCAGGGCACGACCGGCGCCGCCATCGACCCATCGAACGACGAGGCCGACCACGACGAGACCCTCCTCGACGACGATTTCTTCTACCTCGAGGCGGCGTAGCCTCAGCGCTCGAGTTCCTACCGCCTCCGTCGAAGGCGCTAACGGGATCGGGCCGCCCTGTCGAGCGACGTGACGGCATTGTAGATCGTCCTTCAGCGCTCGCGGCGGTTCGCACCAGGGAGGAACTTGATCCCATTCTGCCGCCCCTCGCGGAGGCCAAGCGGCCAGAGGCGGACCCGAGTAAAGCTTTGCTCGTCGAGCTCTGCTTTCGGGCGAGACCCGCGATCTTCCCGGGAGAGATAGAGCAGCGGTTTCCTAATCGACCGAGAGCGATCTAAGTATTTGGTGTCGCAAGATCTCCGTGACTGGAGATGGCCCTAGTTATGCCCACTACGGACCTCGAGTCACAAACGAATCGCTGTTCTTGCTTGGAGGCGGCCATAGGCACGAGTCTAAACGAGGTGCACCCATTTGCGACGCGGCAACGAGCTTGTCGCGGGTACTCCCTGTCTTCTTGCCATGCACTTCGGTGTGCGCCGGGTTCGCAGGTAGCGGGGCGTGCACCACCGGTAGCCCAAGGGACCTCGGCACGCCTGCACTAAATCGCACGAGGGAGTAGCCTTCATATCCTTCAAGGGAGGCACGCCAGTCGCGGCCATTCGCCTGCCAGATTTCCTCGGTGTCGACCGACATCTCCAGATCCCTGAATGCACCTGAGGACACCCGGCTGGCGCCGGCATTTCGTCGCGCACTACTTGGCTCGGGTGAACTCGCCTGAGCAAAGACCAGGAATCGTCGATCGAACCATCGTCGGCCGCACTCATGTTGCTTTTTTGGCGACCCTGGCGATCGGCTCAAGCAAAGCCGTCAGATCAGCGCTATCGATGTCGCCAAAATCCTCTTTGCCACTTACGTGGTCGCGCCACCAATAGTCACCGGCATAGGGACCCTCGACGTGGATCTCGAGGTCCATCTTGTTGACGTGCCATTCAAGCTGAACGCCGCCGCTCGACGTGGGCACCACTGACGGAGAGGGAGTGCTCGGTTGCATCACCGAATCAAGCACAGCCAACGCGAACATGGCTGCATCCCAGCTCGGAGCACGTGCGCCGTAGCTGTCCCATCCGTCGGTCAGTTTGAGCAGCGACGTCAGCTTGGACAAGACTTCACGAGGCCATTTCGGCTCAGACACCGCCTCAAAGCTTTGGCGAAACCTTGGATAGCTCAACCTGGTTGAAGTGGCGTCGCTATCGATGATCGCCGCGCTGCCTGCGACGTTGGTTCTAGTCATCTTTCCGCCCCCAATAGGCATGCATTTCAGACGTAGTCATCTTGTCGAAGGATTTCACGATAACGGCGCGGCCTTCGTCGAGAAGGGAGAGCGCTGCGGCTCGGTCTTCCCCGGTGGGCTTTCCGCGGAAGGTCATCTCAAGCTGAACAATTGGCTTGCCGTCGCTTCGCCGCACGCCGGGACTAACCGAGACATGAAGCCTTCCATACGGCGTCGTCTCCCTCTTGAAGAGATACCGTGCTCTAACGGCCACGTCCTCCAGATCGCCTTCAATGCCGCCGAACCTATTCCATACGCCGAGGATGTCATCGAGTGTGGCATGGGGATTTCGCTCGTCCGGCAGGTCGATTGTATTGATGTAGGTGACTTCGGACTGGTTGAACACCAGCTGCCCAGGCCTTTCGTCGGCGACAAACGATTCGAAGTCGTCGAGGTCCGAGACGAGCCGTGCACGGATCTGCTCATAGTGCGGATAGGGCTCGCTTCTGAGACGCCAATTGTGAATCAGCCGATCTTGCTGCACTTGGCACAGGTCGACCCCGTTGGCGCTTTCGAACCAGTATCTAGGAAAAGGCGGAGCTACCAGGGCCTCGAATCGCACAACCTGGGAGCTCATTATGGCTGATGGAATGCCTTAAATACTGGCTCAAGAGCGCCCTGTTCCGTGACAACAGGGTATCGAGAGCGCCATCGCTGCCATAAGAAGCCCACGTAGGCGGTCGACAGCCTGATAAGGGACCCGAATTGCAGCGAGAGAACGACTTCGCTGACTGGGGGCCGTTCGTAGTCGGGTAGATCAGGGGGACGAGTAGGCACGAGAACTTTATCATAGTACGGTACGCAGAGCGCAAGATATAGTGCGTATTGGCTCATCGGTGGGCCTATTTCGAGGCCCGACTTCCAGGTCAGAACTCTGGAGCCGGTTCGCCATGGCTGTGCAACTGCGTTCCTGACTTCGTACGCGACGAGCTTCCAGGGCGGTCATTGTCACGGCGTCCTTCGCCTGCCGCCCGTGGCCACCTCTATCACGTAACGCGGCCGCACGTGGTGGAAGCGGCGAGCCTCTCGATGCCAGCAGCGCGCGGTCGTACGTTCAGTTCATCTTCTGCTGCGCCGCCCAGAGCGCCGGCAATTCCGCATGCAGCACGATGTTGCGCGCCTTGAAGCCGTGCTCGCGGCGGTCGAGATGCGCCTGCCAGATCAGGTCGACGACATAGCTGTGGTTGAGCGTGCCGATGATGCTCTTGAAGAGCGTCTTGCGCTCTTTCTCCGCCTCGCCCGGCGGCGAGCGGGCGACGCCATCGAACATCACCTTGTCCGCCCAAGTCTTGTAGTGGGCGAGCATCCTGACGCTGCGCGTGCCGACCATGTGGGAAACCTCCCGATGCAATGAAGGGCGACCAGTTTGGGCGATCTTTTTTTTGGAGATCGCCGGGTCCGGTCAAGGGGCCTGTCAAGGGTGCACGACGCGCCCGATGCCATACTGATCACCGACGCGGCTGACCTTGCCGTCGACGAAATCGATTTCAATCATGTCCTCCGACGAGCCGATCAAACCCCGCGACTCGTGGGTGTGGGCTTCGAATATCTCGGTGGCGTCGTCGCTGCTCTTGTTGGGCGCGACATAGGCGTAGTTGCCTTCGATGTCGAAGGTCACCCAATGGGAGCCGCGGTGGCTTTTCATGCCGACCCGCTGTGCCAGGACCGGGGCCATCCGATCGCGCATGCTCCATACGTAAACGTGCGGATCACCCGCGCTGCTGCTCTGCCACACCTCGCGCTCGTCGGGCGTCCAGCCGATCCCGTGCAGCAGCCCGGGCTCGCCGGGCGGATGCTGGGCAAGGCTGGCGGTGACGATGCGGCCGCTCGCGAGCTCGGCGACCTGCATCCCCCACAGGCCGGTCACGTTGTTCACGACGTAGCGGCTCATGCCATCGACGGCGTAGGGCCCGAGAATGCCGGCGTAAGGGCCGACGCGAGAGACCGCGTAGCTCTGTGGATCGATCGAATAGAGGTATTTCCCGCTTCCATCCTGAGCCTTGGTCTCCTGAAAGAGCGGCCCGGACACCGGGAACAGAGTGTCGTGCGATCGATTGGAGAAATGCACCTTGCGAACGACATCGCCCGTGCTGGCGTCCAGGACGTTGATGAAGTCGGCCGAGCCGTCTTCCCAGGTCGGAACGTACAAGAGCTGCCCGCCCGGATGGATCGCCAGCCGGTCGACGCCGGGTTCGATGGCGCGATTCCAGAGCACCGCATCATCGTGGACATCAAGGCAATAGATCATCCCGGCGCCCGAGCGCGGACGGTAGGCCACGTAAAGCCGGCCGGTCACCGCGCTGGCGGCGACGCCCTTGACGTTGTTCACGTCGCGAACGGTCTCGATGGTCTTAACAAGGCGATGACCGGCAGCGATGTCGTAGACCGATATGGAACCCCGTGTGGCCGCCGCCTGATTGACAGCATAGAGGAAACGCCCGGTGCGTGGCCCAGTGAGCGGTTCGCCTGCGGCAAGCCTGGGGCTGAACGCTATCCAGGCCAGCGTCGACATCACCACAAGCGCAACCAGCGCAACGCCAGTTTGGTGGCGGCTTGCTGCCAAGATTGCTGCCGGTGTGTGCTGCTCACGGGCCACGGGAACTTCCCCGCTTTGTGCAGCGGATCGTAGAAGGCTGGCAGCCGTCCAGCAATCCTGGCAAAACTTTGCCCCCTTCTCCTTTGGCAACGGACGCAACCTCGGGCCTATTCCAGCCACGCGTCGGCCACGTTGATGATGCCGCTGTAGAGCTTGGGGATGCCTTTCACGCGCGCCTTGGCGATGGCGTAGTAGGTGTTCTGGAAGGTCCAAAACCAGATCGCTTCGCGGTTGACCAGACGGGCGGCGGCGCAGAAGTCCTCGGCGCGCTGCACCTGGTCAGCGGTCGAGCGCTGATGTTCGAGCAGCCGGTCGAGTTCGGGATCTTCCCAGCTGGCGAGGGCCACAGGGCTGCCGGAGTGGAAGTTGGCGAACATTTGCGCCCCGGGATCGACGCTGTCGGCGATGCGCCAAGGAATGAGCTGGAATTGGCGGCGGAAGCCGCGCGGCGCGATCGTCGCCTGGTCGACCAGCTCGATGTCCATCTTGGCGCCGACCTCCTTCCACATCTGCTGCAGCACCTGGGCGGCAGCCCGGCCCCGTGGCGTGGCCGTGAACAGCATCTTGAACTCGACCGGCTTGCCGTATTCCAGGATCAGGGCGCGCGCCTTCTGCGGATCAGTCGGCAGCGCGCCATCGTCCCGGCATTTGATCCACGAGCCGTCGCCGTAGGGGTTGCTTGCCGGTCGCGCCAGCCCGTCGGTGAGGGCCAGCGACAGCTTCTTGCGGTCGAGCGCCATGACGAGCGCGCGGCGTACCCGCGCGTCGTCGAATGGCGCCAGCTTCGTGTTGAAGGCAGCAACCGAGGCGCCGGCGCCGGCATAGGAGTGCACCTTGAGCGCCGGATCCTTCTGCGCGCGGGCGATATGGTCAGGCTCGTACTCGTCCGCCCACACCACGTCGGTCTCACCCGCCAGCAGGCTGGCAAAGCGTGTCGCCGAATCGGGCAAGGGCTTCAGCACGACCCGGTCGAGATGGGGATGGCCCTTGTTCCAATAGTCGGGATTGCGCTCCAGGACCAGGCGGTCGCCCGCGATCCACGACTTAAGGACGAACGGGCCAGTGCCGACGGGATGCCGGTTGTAGTCGGCGCCCAATTCGGCGATCGCCTTCGGCGATTGCGTGACATTGACCGAGGCGGGTACCGACACCAGCGCCGGCAGGTTCACCGACGGATCCACCAGATGATAAACCACCGTGAGTTCATTCCGGGCTTCCACGTGGTCGATGCCGGCGATGTAGAAGGCGCAGGCGCAGTGGTTGTTGGGGTCCTTCATGCGGGCGTAGTTCCAAGCCACCGCCTGGGCGTTGTAGGGCGTACCGTCGTGGAACCTCACGCCCCGCCGCAGCTCCAGCGTCCAGGTCTTGAAGTCGTCGGAGTGCGACCATGAAAGCGCGAGGTTGGGCTGCACATTGCCCTCGTCGTCGAGGCGGGTCAGCGTGTCGAACAGCAGCTTGGCCGCGATCGTGGAAGCGGTGTCGAATACTCCGACCTTCAGCGGATCGAAACCCGAGATGTCGAGCTCCATGCCGACCGAGAGTGTGCCGTCGTTTTTCTGCGCCAGCGCCGGCGGGACGAACGCGGACATCAACGCCACAACGCAACCGAGGGCACGCAGGGTCGGCGTCATCGTGGTCCTCCCGACTTTGCCGCGTCTTGCTATCCGACAGTCGCGCCGGCGATGACGCCTCACAAGGCCGAATAGAATTTGCCGGCGCGATCGAGCTGCCTGCCGTCTCTCACCGCGCCGGAAACCGCCGCGAAGGCTTAGTCACATTCGGTTGTGCACAGCGGAATTTCCATTGCCGTTTCCCTATCCGGATGGCCAATTGCGGGCAACGAAAGAAAAGTCCGGGGGGAACCAAACAAATGTGGAATCAAGTCTACAACCCGCTCGAGTCCGAACTGCTGTCGACCCTGGTCGCGGCGGTGCCGGTCGTCGTGCTGCTGGTGCTGATCGCGTCGGGTCGGGTGGCGGCGCACCTCGCGGCCGTCATCGCGCTGGGCGCGGCGATCCTGATCGCGATCCTGGTCTTCACCATGCCGACCGGCCACGCCGTGCGGGCGTCGGTGCTAGGGCTGGTGACCGGGTTCTTCCCGATCGGCTGGATCGTGCTCAACGTGCTCTTCCTCTATCGCCTGTGCGTGGAGAAAGGCAGCTTCCAGCTGCTGCAGCGCACGATCGGCGGCGTGTCGCCCGACCGGCGCATCCAGCTGCTGCTGATCGCCTTCTGCTTCGGGGCGTTCTTCGAGGGCGCGTCGGGGTTCGGCACGCCGGTCGCCGTTACGGGGGCGATGCTGATCGGGCTGGGCTTCTCGCCGCTCGCTGCGTCCGGCCTGTCGCTGATCGCCAACACCGCGCCGGTGGCCTACGGCGCGCTCGGCACGCCGATCCAGGGGCTCGCGTCGGTGACCGGCCTCGATCCGTTTTTGCTCGGCGCCATGGTCGGGCGCCAGCTGCCGTTCTTCTCCTTGATCGTGCCGTTCTGGCTGATCTGGACCTTCGCCGGCTTCAAGGGAATGAAGGAGATCTGGCCCGCCATCCTGGTCACCGGCGTGAGCTTCGCGGTGCCGCAGTTCCTGATCTCCAACTTCGTCAATCCGTGGATCGTCGACATCGGCGCCTCGCTGGTGTCGATGGCCTGCCTGATCGGCTTCCTGAAGATCTGGCAGCCCGCGACGCCCTGGCTGTCGCCGGCCTTGCGTAGTCGTGACGACTCGGCGGCCACGATGCCGGCGCGGCCTGCCGCCTCGACCGCGAAGGTCACGACCGCCGAGAGGTGGCAGGGCCTGGCGCCGTGGGTCATCGTCTGCGCCGTGCTGCTGGTGTGGGGCAGCGACTGGTTCAAGGTGCCGATGAACAAGATCACCACCGTGAGCTACCAGGTCACCGGCCTGCACAACATGGTGGCCAAGATGCCGCCGGTGGTCGCCAAGCCGACGACCGAGAGCGCGGTGTTCGCCTTCACCTGGCTCACGTATACCGGCACCGGCATGCTCATAGCCGCCATCCTGTCGGCCATCGTCATGCGCTTCTCGCCCGGCCGGCTGATAAAAGCCTATGGCGAGACGATCTGGGCGCTGCGCTACTCGCTCATCACCATCGCCGCCATGCTGGCGATCGGCACGCTCACCCGCTTCTCCGGCATCGACGCGACGCTCGGGCTGGCCTTCGCGCATGCGGGATTGCTCTATCCCTTCTTCGGCACCCTGCTGGGCTGGCTGGGCGTGGCGCTCACCGGGTCGGACACCGCGTCGAACGTGCTGTTCGGCGGCCTGCAGAAGATCACCGCCGAGCAGCTCGGCCTGTCGTCCATCCTGATGGCCGCGGCCAACTCCTCGGGCGGCGTCATGGGCAAGATGATCGACGCGCAGTCGATCGTCGTGGCGTCGACCGCGACCAACTGGTTCGGCCACGAAGGCTCGATCCTGCGCTTCGTGTTCTGGCATTCCGTCGTGCTGGCCTGCCTGGTCGGCGTGCTGGTGATGCTGCAGGCCTACGTGTTCACAGGGATGATCATTCATCCTTAGGGAGCGAGTAGTTCCTCCTCCCCGGCGCGGATCCCGCGCGGGGGAGGTGCCCTCGTCATACGAGGGCGGAGGGGTCATGCCCTCATGAACATGGCATGACCCCTCCGGCCCTTCGGGCCACCTCCCCTTCGCGGCGTCCGCGAAGGGGAGGAGGGCCAAGGGGTGATTTTCATGACGGCTGTGTGTCGGGTCGAGACGGCGGAAGAGGTCGAGCGGCGAGTGGTGCGGCTGCAGGCCGAGTTTGCCGCCGGGGACGCGGCGACTCGGCGGCGCCTTCTCGAAGCAGCGCACGCAAAGGAGCGGTTCGAGAATTTCGACCCGGACGCGCCATCGCTCTCTTATGCCGACGCCCGCCTGCTGATCGCCAACCAGGAGGGCTACGCCTACTGGGGCAAGTACGAGAGCTACCTCCATCTCGAGCCCGCAGTGCAGCGGGTGATCGTCGCGGTGCGCAGCGGCGACATCGCGACCTTGCGCGAGGCGCTCGGCGCCGACCCCGCGGCCGCCAATCCGCGATGGATCGCGGGCTTTCGCCGGCCGGCGCGGATCCCCAACGATTCCATCCCGCTGTTCTGCGTCTCCGAAGGCGTCTTTCGCGGCACCAACCGGCAGGGCAACGAATACGACATGACCCGCCTGCTGGTCGCGGCGGGCGCCGACATCCACATCGAGGACGACATCGTGCTCGCATCGGCTATCAGCTTCGACGTGATCGACGCGGTCGCCGCCCTGCTCGACGAAGGTGCCGCCATCGACGGCGTCGACGGCGATGGCGTGCCGATGGCCTATGCCATGCATTTCGGCTACGTCGCGGTCGCCGAGCTTTTAGGCCGGCGCGGCGCGCGGCGCGACCTCCGCTTTGCCGCCGGCCTCGGCGAGCTCGAGGCGGTGAAGGGCTGGTTCGAGGCCGACGGGTCGCTCAAGCCCGGCGCCGGCGCGCTCGCCGATCCCTATGGCCAGGAGTGGAAGCATCGCGGGCAATCGCCGTTCCGCTGCGAGCGGACGCGCGCCAACATCCTGAGCCAGGCGCTGTGCTTTGCGTGCACGCACCACAGGCTCGAGGTCGCGGATTATCTTCTAGCGCAGGGGGCCGACATCAACGCCATCGTTCCCGGCCTCGACATGAAGGCGACCGTGCTGCATCGCGCCGCCACCGGCACCGGCCGCTGGACCGGCGCCGAGATCAGGACCGTGGTCCGCTTCCTGCTCGACCGCGGGGCCGATCCGTCGATCCGCGACGAGGCGCACCACAGCACGCCGATCGGCTGGGCCAGCCACTTCGGGCTCGGCGACAGCGTCGACCTTTTAATCGATCGCGCCGGGATCCATGACGCGGTCGGCTGCGATCGGCCCGACCGGGTTCGCGTGCTGCTGGCGGGCGATCCGGGCCTGGCGACCGCAACGGACGAGGACGGCGCGACGCCATTGCATCGCCTGCACGGCGGATTGACGCGCGGCAGCGAGATGATCGATCTGCTGGTGCAGCACGGCGCCGACGTGAACGCCCGCGACCGGAATGGCGTCACGGTCCTCGCCAAGGTCACGGCCTCGGGAGCCGCTGAGCTGGCCGACCGCTTGCGATCCCTGGGCGCCCGTCGAGACGCGCATGGAGCGCGGACCTCCCGGTCCGCTCATGAATTTTGAGGCGGACCAGGAGGTCCGCGCTCCACTGAAGGAGAAGCGCAGCGGCCTCGGTCACTCGACCGGCTTGCAATACTGCGTCGCCACGGTCTTGGAGCGCGGCGTCTCGGCGACGAAGCATAAATAGAGGCTTGTCCCCTTGCGCAGGAACAGGCCGGGCGAGCCGGCCGTCGTGCGGATCGTGCTGACGAGCTCATAGCCCTCTTTCATCAGAGCGCTCACCGTCACGGCCGGGTCGACCGGCGTCTGAGCCGTCGTCTGGTGCGTCGTGCCCAACAGGACGAGACAAGCGATGGTGCCCAGGATGGCGCCCGAGGTGGTCTTCATGTATCTCCCGCTGAAAATCACCGCCATTTCTCGCAGATTTCCGCGCGGCGCGCCGCTCTCGCGTCGGTCCTCTGCTCCCCTTCGCGGATGCCGCGAAGGGGAGGTGGCCGCGTAGCGGCCGGAGGGGTCATGGTTTCCTGGACCGCGAGCCTCTGGCTCGCTCTTGCTCATGAAGCGCGCAGGATGCGAGCGGTCCAGAAGAACATGACGCGCGGGGGCCGCGCCGGGGAGGAGGCTTGAGGTTCGCCGCGGCGGCCGCTAGGACGGGGCGCGAAACGAAAGGACGCGCCCTAAACAATGGCAAGCACGACGGCAGAGCTCGAGGGGCTCCTGATGCAGCGGTCGCTCGGCGATCCCGAGCTCGTGGCCGCGGTCGAGGCGGCGGAGAACTTCCGCATCCTGCCGGATGCCACGGTGATCAAGATCGGCGGGCAGAGCGTCATCGATCGCGGGCGCGCTGCGGTCTACCCGCTGGTCGACGAGATCGTCGCGGCCCGCAAGCGGCACAAGATGGTGATCGGGACCGGCGCGGGCACCCGGGCGCGGCATCTCTACTCGATCGCCGCCGGGCTTCACCTGCCGGCCGGCGTGCTGGCGCAGCTCGGCGCCTCGGTCGCCGACCAGAACGCTGCGATGCTGGGGCAGCTCCTGGCGCAGCACGGTGTCTCCGCCGTCAGCGCCGCCGGGCTCTCGGCGGTGCCGCTCTACCTTGCCGAGGTGAACGCCGTCATCTTCAGCGGCATGCCGCCCTATAGCCTGTGGATGCGCCCCGCGGCCGACACGGTGATCCCGCCCTACCGCACCGACGCCGGATGCTTCCTGGTCGCCGAGCAGTTCGGCTGCAAGGCGATGATCTACGTGAAAGACGAGAACGGCCTCTACACCGACAACCCCAAGACCTCGAAGAACGCCACCTTCATCCCGCGGATCTCGGTGGCCGAGATGATGACGAGGGGATTGCAGGACTCGATCCTCGAGTTCCCCATGCTCGAATTGCTCGCCTCGGCCCGCTACGTGCGCGAGGTGCAGGTCATCAATGGCCTGGTCCCGGGCAATCTCAGCCGCGCGCTCGCCGGCGAGCACGTCGGCACCCTCATCACCGCGAGCTGAAGAGCACCATCGCCATGGCCGACACCACAGAGATCAAGCACGTCGCCTCGCCGCTCGCGCGCCAGACCCTTTTGGACCGCGATCTCACCCGTCCCGTCGCCGACCGACGCCCGATCCGGCTGCTGCCTTGGGTGCAGGTCGTGAAGATCGGCGGCCGCTCGATCATGGATCGCGGCCACGAGGCGATCCTGCCGCTGGTCGAGGAGCTGCGGACGCTATTGCCCGAGCACCGCCTGCTGATCCTGACCGGTGCCGGCATCCGCGCCCGCCATCTCTACAGCGTCGGCCTCGACCTCGGCCTGCCGGTCGGCTCGCTGGCGCCGCTCGCCGCCAGCGAGGCCGGCCAGAACGGCCATATGCTCGCCTACCTGCTCGCGCCGGACGGCGTCTCCTACATCGAGCACCCGACGATCGCGAGCCAGCTCGCCATTCATCTCACGGCGGCCCGCGCGGTCGTGGGCAGTGCCTTTCCGCCGTATCACCATCATGAGTTTCCGACCTCGCGCCTGCCGCTGCACCGCGCCGATACCGGGGCGTTCCTGCTGGCCGACGCGCTGGGGGCGGCCGGCCTCACGATCGTGGAGGACGTCGACGGGGTGTACACCGCCGATCCCAACGGCCCCGACGGGAAGCAGGCGCAGCTGCTGCGCGAGACCAGCGCCGCCGAGCTTGCGGGCTTCCAAGGCACGCTGCCGTTCGATGGTGCGCTGCTCGAGGTCATGGCCAACGCGCGGCACCTCGCGCGCGTGCAGGTCGTGAACGGACTTATACGCGGGCGGCTCACGGCGGCGCTGCGCGGCCAGCATGTCGGGACGATCATACATACCGGCGCCGCCCGTGAGGCCGGCGCCCGTGAGGCCGGCGCCCCGTGAGGCCGGCGCACCTGCAGCTTGAGCGCCTGAGCACGATCTGTAGCCTTCGCATGGTATACGGGGAGACGTGACCGGGAACACGTTGGCGACCTTCGTCGCGCAGCTCATCCTGCTGCTCTCGTTCGGCCGGCTGATCGGCGAAGGCATGTCGCGCCTGGGCCAGCCGGCGATCTTCGGCCAGCTGATCGCCGGCGTCGTGCTGGGTCCTTCGGTGTTCGGCCTGCTGCTGCCCGACCTGCATGCGCTGGTCTTTCCCGAAACGCCGGCGCTCAAGAGCATGATCGATGCCGTCTCGCAGATCGGCATCCTGCTCCTGCTGCTGCTGACCGGCATGGAGACCAACCTCGCCCTGGTGAGCCGCCGGCGGCGGGCGGTGATCTCGACGTCGTTCTTCGGCATCCTGGTGCCGTTCGTCTGCGGCGTGGCGCTGGCCTACGCGTTGCCGGCGAGCGTGCTGCCGTCACCGGCGGCACGGCTGGTCACCGCGCTGTTCCTCGGCACGGCGCTGTCGGTCTCGTCGGTCAAGATCGTGGGCATGGTGCTGCTGGAGGTCGGCGCGCTGCGCCGCGACCTCGGGCAGCTGATCCTGGCGACCGCCATCCTCGACGACACGCTGGCCTGGATCATCACCGCCGTGATCTCGGGCATCGCGCTGCACGACACGGTCGACCTGCCGACCATCGCGCTCAGCGTCGGCCTCACCGCGCTGTTCTTGGCGCTGAGCCTCGGCCCCGGGCGGCGCGTGGTGGCGCGCGCCATCCTGTGGACCAACGACCATCTCACCATCGAGGTGCCGGTCATCACCGCCATCCTGGTGATCATGCTGGCGATGGCGCTCACCACCGACCTCATCGGCGTGCATACCGCGCTGGGCGCCTTCGTGGCCGGCATCCTGATCGGCCAGTCGCCGATCCTCACCGAGCACATCGAGGGCGAGCTGCGCGGCTTCATCATGGCCTTCTTCAGCCCGATCTTCTTCGCCGTCGCCGGGCTGGGCATGGACCTGCGCGCGCTGTTCGATCCGACGCTGCTCTTGTTTACGGTGGCCGTGATCCTGGTGGCGAGCGTCGGCAAGTTCGTGGGCGCGCTGGCCGGCGGCCGGCTGGGCGGGATGGACTGGCGGGAATCGCTGACGCTGGCCGCCGGGCTGAACGCGCGCGGCTCGACCGAGGTCATCGTCGCCAGCATCGGACTCTCGATGGGTGCGCTCACCCAGCCGCTCTACACCATGATCGTCGCCATGGCGGTGATCACCACCATGGCGATGCCGCCCAGCCTGCGCTGGATGCTCGGCCGCACGCCGCTCAGCGCGGGTGAAGTGCAGCGGCTGGAGCGGGCGGAGGCCGAGCAGAACGAAAGCGTGCCCAACATGGAGCGGGCCTTGGTCTATCTCGACGACAGCGCCAACGGCGCCGTGATGGCCGCCCTCGCCGGGCTGTTCGCCGCCCGCCAGGATGTGCTGGCAACGGTGCTGGAGACTGGCGAAGGGCAGGGCGCCGAGCGCCTGACGGCAGCCGCCCATACCGCGCGGCGCGGCGATCACGCCCCTGCCATCGAGCAGCTCGTCCAGGTGCGGCGCGATAACGCCGACGGGGCCGTCGAGAGGGAGACGGCCAGGGGCTACGGCATCGCCTTCGTCGGCATCGAGCAGCCGATCGCCCTCGACCAGCCGCGCTTCGAGGCGCCGGTGCAGCACCTGGTCGAGACCGTCGAGGGCCCGGTGGCGATGCTGGTCAACGGCGAGGCGCTGGGCCGCGCGGCGATGGCGCCGCGCAACATCCTGGTGCCGACCACGGGGACTGCCGATTCGCAGCTCGCCATCGAGATCGCGCTGGCGCTGGCCGGCGCCAGCGGCGGCGGCGTCACGGTGTTCCATGTCTTCGACCCGAGCGAGGACACGCTGCTGCTGCGCGGCCGGGCGCGGCGGGTCGGCATGTCGCTCTTGGTCGACGCCCATCGGCTGGGCAAGCGCAGCGGCGTGCCGGTCAAGGGCCTGACCGCCACCAGCGCCCGCCCGGAGGTGGCGATCCGGCGCGCGACGGTCCGCAATCGCTACGATCTCGTCGTGCTGGGCTCCTCGCTGCGCGGCGGCGACGTAAAGTTCCTCGGGCCGCGGACTCTCAGCCTGGTCCGCTCGCTCGGCCTGCCCATTCTCCTGATCGCCCGCTGAGCTTTCTCGCTCTAGAAACCCATTGATTCTGGGGCACGAGCGGGACGTGCTCTAGGCCACCGCCGTTGCCGCGTTCCAGCGGAGCGTCGCGACATCACCCGTCCCCAGCGCCAGCGTTGCGCTGGCGCCGCGGTGCTGCACGCGAAAGCGCCTCGCACCATCGGCGTCATTCATGACCACCATCACCATCCGCGAGTCAGGCGTCAGACAAGCCACGTTGGGAAGCCGATCCACCTCGCTCGAATGGACCCGCACCGACCCCGGCCGGATAAACCTCGCCGAGTGCGCCATCAGGTAATATCCGGCGTTTCGCTTGATCGTGGCCCCGATGGTAACGCCGCCCAGGGCTCCCACGGCGCCGCGGGGCGTGTGCAAGGCGTACGCGGGATCAGAGGCGAGATTCCACTCCAGCACGGTCCGGCTCCAGTTCCGCAGCGTGCCGATCACGACGTTCTTCGTGTGCCAGCGCAGAGCGCCCATGAAATCGTCCTGTGCGGAAATCCATTGCTCGGTGAAGTACATTTTCTGCGCCGGATGGTGCGCCCGCACTTTCGACATCGCCTCCGCCGAGCCCGAGTACAAATGCCAGGCAACGCCCGCGATATAGGCGCGCGCCCCGGCGTCATCCAGCACCGCGAGCGGATAATCCGGCTCGTCGCAGTTGTGGTCCCAGCAGAGTATTTCCGTTTCGGGCGCGGCTTTGCGCAATTCCGGTCCGAGGTACCCCTTGATGAATTCCGCCTGCTCGGTGGCGGTCATCACCATGCTCGGCTCGTTCTTCGGATTGTGCGGCTCGTTCTGGGGCGTCACCGCGCTGACGCGAATGCCATGCCCGCGCATCGCTTCCACGTATTTCACGAAGTATCGTGCATATGCCGAATAATATTCCGGCTTCAGACTTCCTGCCACGAAGCTGCCGTTGCTCTTCATCCAGGTCGGTGCCGACCACGGCGACGCGATGATCTTCACGGTCGGATTTATACGCAATATCTGCTGCAGAACCGGGACCACCTCCGGGTCGCCGGCGGCGAGATCGAAGCGCGCGAGGTCGGGGTCCGCCGTTCCGGGAGGCAGATCCCAATAGCTGTAATCGGTCCGGCCGAGATCGGAGGCGCCGATACTGAGGCGCAGGCAGCTCAGCCCGACCGACTCGTCGGTCGAACCGAACAACTCCTGCAGCAGGTCGGCGCGGTCCGCCGCCGCGAGCCCGGCCAGCAAATACGCACTGCCGCCCGTCAGCGCGAACCCGAAGCCTTCGATCGGCTGAAAGGTCCGGCTGGCGTCGACCTCGATCGTGGGGAGCGCGTCTTGCGGCGACGATCCGGAAAACGCCGCCGGCTGCAAGGGTTGCAGCAACGTTTCGGCGCCACGGGTGACCCAGCCCTCGATCATCCCGTTCTCTGAGAGAATCACGCGCCATAAACCTTCCGCTGCGCGCGAATCAGTTCGGCGAACCAATCAAAGGACGCTTTTGGAACACGCCTCTGGGTCGGGTAATCGACATAGACGAGTCCAAAGCGGTTGGCATAGCCGGAGCCCCATTCGAAATTGTCGAGGAGCGACCAGACAAAATAGCCGCGCACATCCGCGCCGGAAGCAACAGCCTGCTCCAGCGCCTTGGTATAGGTGGCAAGATAGGCAATGCGCCCGCCATCGTTCACCCCATCCGCTTCATCGAGCGTCTCGTTGGCTCCGTAGCCATTCTCCGTCACGTAGATCGGAAGCTTGTAGCGCCGATGCGCCGCGACCAGCTCGTTGCGGAACGCATCGGGGTCGATGCGCCAGCCCACGCCGGTCACGGGACCATCGCGCGGCGCATCGGCCCAGGCAAAACCAAGCGGGTTCGGATCGGCGCGCGCATAAATCGGGCAATAATGGTTGAGGCCGAACCAGTCGATCGGCTGGGCGATGCTCGCCATGTCTCCAGCGCGCGCGAATTCCTGCACGCCGTCGACCAGCTCGGGCGGATATTCGGCCAAGCATTGCGGGTCGGCATAGAGCCGGTTCCAGCAGGCGTCCAGGAGTCCGGCCGCCACCGCGTCCTGCGGTGCGGCGCTCACCGGCAGACAAACCTGCCGATTGTAGATGGCGCCAAGAAGAGCCCTCGGCGCCAACGCCCTGAGGGTGCGGACCGCTTCGCCATGGGCGAGGTTCACATGGTGAGCCGCCTGCAAAAAGCTCCGCCGGTTGGCAATGCCGGGCGCGTTCCAGCCCATGCCGTAGCCGAACAGCGTGCACACATTGGGTTCGTTGAAGGTGGCGAAGTGCCGGACCCGGTCGCCATAGCGGCGCGCGACCAGGGCGGCATAGTCGGCGAACCAAAGGGCGATATCGCGATTCTGCCATCCGCCGAGATCGTCCAACGCCTGCGGCAAGTCCCAATGATACAGGCACAACCAGGGCTCTATGCTGTGGTCGAGCAGCTCGTCGATCAGGCGGTCATAGAACGCGAGGCCGAGGCTGTTGGCCTGGCCGCGCCCCTGCGGCAACACGCGTGGCCAAGCCACGGAAAAGCGATAGACCTGAGCGCCGAGGCGGCGCATCAGCGCGACGTCCTCCCGGTAGCGATGGTAGTGGTCGCACGCCACGTCGCCGGTATCGCCATTGGCGATACGGCCGGTCTGTCGGCCGAACAGGTCCCAGATGCTGGGGCCGCGGCCGTCCTCTGCTGCAGCCCCCTCGATCTGGTAAGCCGCCGTCGAGGTGCCCCACTTGAACGACGCCGGCAGCGCCAAGGCGGCAGGCACGGGACGACTCGGTGCAGCTTCGATATCGGTTCCAGCCGAGCCCACGGGTCTCTCCCTCAAATAGGCGTCGCGACGCGCGTCTTGCCGGAGGCCATGCCGCCGGACGCGGTCTCCGCCTCGACATGCAGCACGCGTTGGAAAAATCCGTCGAACAATCCGGCTCGACCAACGGCCACGACGGTTGCCGACGGAAACTCCTTGACCAGCAACTCGGCCATTTCGCGCTGGGCCGGTGGTTCGAGCGCATTGGTTGCCTCCGACAGGAAAATCCAGTCGGGCCGATGAAGCAGCATGCGGGCAAAGCTAAGCCTCTGCCGTTGCGCCACGGAGAGCACCGTTTCCCAATTCTCCGTCACGCCAAGCTGCCCGGCCCACTCGCCCAGGCCCACGCGATGCAACGCCGAATTGATGTCGTCCGGCGTACACGCGCCCAGTGTCATCGGGTAGCAAACGGCTTCGCCTAAAGTTCCCACGGGCAAATAGGGCCGGTCGGTCGCCGTGAAGATGTTCGCGCCGGCGGGCAGCGTCACTTTTCCGGCGCCCCAGGGCCAAAGCCCGACAATGGCAAGAATGAGCTTGTGGCAGATCGGCGTCTTGCCTTCGATCAGCACATGTTCGCCGGGCTCGATCCGGGCCGTTATCTCCTGCATCACCGGCGTCGCATCGTGCTCCATCACGTGCACGCCGGCGAGCTGCAGCGAATTGCCCTCGTGCGTCACCTCGATGCGGTTCGCGCCGAGTTTCTCCTCGAGTCCGGCCAGCGCATTCTGCAGCGCCATCACGCGCTCGACGGAGGCCCGCCACAGGGCGATGCCGGAAAGATTGTCGACAGGAAACGCCAGCGCGGCAGTGACTTGCGAAAACGCCTGCGCCGTCTGCATCAGCGTGCCGAGCGTGATATACCCCAGGATATACCGCGGCGCCGCGACGAGGAGCGGAAACGGGTTTGCCAGCACGCCGTACGCCGTGGTGAACACGATGATGCGCACCAGACCATAGGTCTGGCGCTCCCAGCCGTGTCTCACGCCCCGCAGCAGATTTTGAAGATGCGTTCGCTCGTCGCTATCGCCGCCGATCAAGGCGATGCTTTCCGAATATTCCCGGGCGCGCGCCAGGCCGAAGCGGAAATTGGCTTCCACCGTCTGCCGCAGATTGGAGGCGCCGACCAACGGGAAGCCCGCCCATAGCGCCAGGCTGGTGCCGATCGCCGAATAGGTAAGGGCGACGAAGACCATGTAGCCAGGGATGGCAATGACCGTCCCGCCGATGTCCACGTGGACGGTGCCGGAAATCCTCCACAGCACGGCGACGAACGTGAAAAAGAGCAGGATGCAGTAGAACAGGGCTTGGCCCAGCTCGACCGCCGATTCGGTCGTCACGCGAATATCCTCGGCGATACGCCCATCCGGGTTGTCGTCGTGCTCGCCCGCG
>JAFAKN010000404.1 GCA_019235415.1 Alphaproteobacteria bacterium | reverse complement strand
CGCGCGGAAGACGCCATCGATGGCCGCGGTCCAGGCGCCAGCGGCCCAAAGCGTGAGCGGGATCATGATCGCCAGCCAGGTCGTGCGACGTTGGCCGGGAGCGAGGTCGGTGCGTTCAAGGCCGAGCCACAAGCCGAGCGCAACGAGCCCATGGACCATCAGCCGAACGGTCAGAGCCGGAAGGCCGCTCTCCAAAAGCACGGGCAAGGAGTAGATCAGCCACGTCCACAGAGCCGTCAATGGGATCGTCCAAAGCAGGCTACGCCAAGCGGGCCGCAGCGGGACGATGGCAGCGGGAATGGCATTGGCGCTCATCGGCCGTCCTCCACGCGGGTCTCGCCCTTATTGCCGACGCTCGGGATTGGCCATGAGCAAGCCCAGTGGCAGGAGTGGACCGACCGCAATGTACTCGTGGTCCATGATGTCTTGCTTGGCCAATGGCAGGCCGTCCATGATCGTGTGCGCTTCGGCAACATCCTTGGTATCCAGCAGGAAGACGGCGCCGCGGCCGTCGCCACGCGAATACCACTGGCGAATCTTGCCGCTGAGATAGAGCTGCACGGTCTGGCGGATCTCAGCCGGCATGACGGCCATGACCTGCTCACGCGTGACGCCCGCCTTCACGGTAAGGACGACCATTACCCCGGTAATGGTGGGTGAGACGGCTTGGGATTGCGCTTGGGCTTGGGCAGTTGAGGGATGGGTCATGGAAGTAGTGCCTGTCAGGGTTAGGGTGAGTGCCAAGACGACGTTGCGGATTGCTATCATCGGTCTCGTTTCCCGGATCACGTCGGGAATGCTGCGACTCGACATCGGCTGTGCTCCTGAATTCGCGTCTCAGACGTGGGGCCGCCTTCCGCGAGCGACTATTCGCGATAATGTCGACAGGCTATGAAGCAGGACTGCACAATCGCGATGCGACCCTGCTCGCCTGTGACGGGAAAGCCGGTCGCCTGCCTTCTAGGAGGTCGGGTCCGGTCGGAGGGCGAGCAGCGTCGCGCGCAGCAGCGCCCAGGTCTCGGCTTCGGCCTCGAGGTCGTCATGCTGGCGCCACGCGCTCTGGACGACGGCGACCACCTGCGCGCTCGGATGGACGTAGATATATTGGCCGAAGGAGCCGCGCGCCACGAAGGCGCCGGCGTGGATGCCGGTCGGCCCGTGCGGCGGCACCCACCATTGGTAGCCATATCCTATGGGCGAGCCGGGCATGCACCGACCGAAGGTCGTGGCCACGCTGTCGGGTTGGCCGGCGAGGTCGCGCCAGCCGGGCGGCAGGACCCGCCGGCCGCCAAACGCTTCGCCGTCGTCCAGCATCAGCTGACCGAAGCGGCCAAGGTCGCGCAAGCACGCCATGACGCCAAACCCGCCCGTCTCCAGGCCACCGTCGGACTCGAGGTACCAGCACCCGTCGGCCTCCATGCCGGCAGGCCCCCAGATCGTCTCGGCGCAGTAGTCGGCCAGCGGGCGGCGCGTGGCGGCGGCGACCAGCGCGCCAAGCAGGCAGCTCTCCCCGGTCGAATAGTTGAACACGACACCCTGCGGCTGGGCGCGCGGCAGCTTGCATAAAAGATCCAGGATGGCGCCGGGCCGCCGGCTCGTCAGGGCTCGGGCCAGGGCGCCGGCGCCGGAGCGTCCGTCATCTTGCTCGTTCCAGGCCACGCCCGAGCACATCCGCAGGAGATTGCGGACGGTGACGCCCTCATAGGCCGAGTCGCGCAGCCGCGGCAGGTAGCGGTCGCAGCGATCGTCCAGGCTGCCGATGGCGCCGTCGTGCAGCGCGGCGCCACAGAGCGTCGAGGTCAGCGACTTGGCAGTCGAGAAGCTCGGCCAACGGGTCTCCGGACCGCTGCCCATGCCGTAGTGCTCCACGGCAACCTCGCCGTCCTTGAGGACCAGGAGTCCGGCCACGCGGCAGCGCGCCATGTAGTCGCCGAGGCTGAAGCGGACGTCGCCCACGTCGAAGCCCAGGTCCGCGAGCGAACGGGCGTGCGGCGGCAGCGGCCGCGCCGCCTCGCCGCGCCGGATGATACGGTGCGGGCGGATCTGGTCCAGGTTGCGGAAGGTTGCCGCCTGATTCTCGGGCGTCGTGTTGGTGGGGTGAGCCAGTCGCTCCGGATCGTCGACGCCGCGGTTCACACCGCCGGAGCCGGATCTCAGCATCTCGGTCATGCGCCAGGCTACAGCGCATTCCGATTGGGCGCACATCTTTGCGCGAAGTGGCGCCCTTCCTCGGCGTTGCACCACGCCATGGGGCGCCACTAGAGTGGCGCCCTCCCGGCAATGAACCGCACCAGAGGCTACCGTTGAAGCTCGGTATCGTCTCCGACCTACACTGCAACATCGATGGCCTCGATCGCGCCCTGGAGATGATGGGCGCGATCGATGCGCTGCTGTGCCTCGGCGACAGCATCTACGAGCATCGATTCTCCAATGCGGTGATCGGCCGGCTGCGCGCACTCGACGCGCTCACCATCCTGGGCAACCACGAGGAGGTCTTCCTCGGTGCGGCGGGCGTTCGGGCGCGCTCCGAGCCGGAGATCGACCGGCCCTTGCTCGATTGGCTCGCCGAACGGCCGCATCGGCGCGAGCTGCGCATCGACGGCAAGCGCATCCTGATGGTGCACTCAACGCCGTGGGAGCCGCGCGGCAGCTACGTGCTGCCCACCAGCTCCGAGCTGGAACGCTTCGGCGAGGCCGACGCCGACATCGTGCTCTACGGCCATACGCACCAGCAGCTCGTCCGTCGCGTCGGTCGGGTGCTGGTGGTCAACCCCGGCTCGGCCGGTATCGGCCGCGACCCGCGCAATGGCCGGCAGTTGAGCTGCGCGGTGCTCGACACGGCGACGGAGGAAGTCGTAGTGCGTGATTTCCCCGTGCTGCCCGCCGCTCGACGGCTCGAGCGGGCCTTGACTATCTGACGACCAGAACAGGAACCGGACTGCCGACAAGGACCTCGGAGGTCTGGCTGCCGAGCAGAAGACGGCCGAGCCCGCGTCGGCCGTGAGAAGCCATGACGATAAGGTCACAGTGCTTCTTATTGGCGGTTGCGATGATCGCCTCGGCGGGCTGGGCCTCGGGGACATGAACGGTTTCGGCGTCGACGCCGAGCCGACCGGCGGCGGCTAAAACATCGGCCAGGATTTTCGTGGCCGCTTCCTTCTGTCTCGCGTCGTAGTCCGCGAGGTCGGTCGGCCCGGGTATCCAGTCGGGGCCCGCGTAGATAGGAAAGCGCTCCGTCACCGTGACGATGGTGACTTTGGCGCCGACGCTCTTGGCCAGTGATAGTCCATGATCGACGCCCTTCTGGGCAACCTCCGATCCGTCGGTCGATATCAGGATGCGCTGGTACATGATCGCGCCCCTTCTGCTGGCGGCTCCCGAGTGCAATCCGGCGAAGCGTACCAGAGTTCGCCGGGACCCCCAACGCGGTGGCGCAAGCAGCCTGATCAGTTGTTGTGCGTGCCGACGACCTTGCCGTCTTCGAGCTTGGTGAACGGCACGAAGGGCACGATCTTGCCGCCGTAGATATCCTCACGGGACGTTGTGATCGAACCGTCGGCGCCTTGCGTCTTGGAGACTTTTAGCACGCGCTGCGCGCCCGGGGGGCCGACCGGGATCACCATCACGCCGCCGGCCTTCAGCTGCTGCAGCAGCGGCGGCGGCACGTGGTCGATGCCGCAGGTCACGATGATCTTGTCGAACGGGGCGGCCTCCTCCCAGCCGTAGTAGCCGTCGGCCGACCTGGTCTTGATGTGCTTTAGCTCGGTGTAGCCCTTGGCGATCAGCTGGTCGTAGACGCCGCGAGTGCGCTGGGCGAGCGGTTGGATGATCTCGATGGTGTAGGCGTTGTCGGTCAGGTTGGCGATGTAGGCCGACTGCACGCCCGAGCCGGTGCCGACCTCGAGCACCTTTTCGCCGCGCTTGACGTCGATCACGTTGGTCATGCGCGCCTGCAGGTGCGGCCCCGACATGGTGACGCCGTAGCCGATATCGAGGAAGGCATGCTCGTAGGCACGCTGATGGATGTTGGGGTTGACCGCCGCGAACTCCTCGCGCGGGGTCATGAGGAACGCGCGGGCCGTCTTGGCGTCCCAGATGTCCTTGTTCGCGAGGATCGCCTGGAAACGGTCCCAGCGCTGGCCGAGGAACACCGGGTCCTCGCCGCGCGCCCTGCCCCAGGCGATGAAGTTGTCGCGCGTGTCGGTCGGCGGGTTGAGATCCCAGCTGTAGGGATTGATGGTGGCCGACAGCGCCGGGAGGGCTGCGCCGCCCGCGATCATGGCGGCCGCGCCCGAGACGAACAGACGCCGCGTAACAGGGTGCGCAATGCCGCGCGGCGGGCTGAGCCCCGCACGCAAATCGCTCGCGCCATCAACGACGGATTTGGCGTTGGTCATGAGGTCCACTTTGCAATCTTGCTGTTCGCGCAGAATATGACGCTTGCGTCATGCACCAGGCATGACGCCAGCATTGAATGTTTGTGAGGATGATCCGCCGTGCCTAATGGCATGAGACGATGCGCGGCGGCGCATCGAGCACGGTGGCGACCTTGGAGATGTCGATGCAGCGCGCGCCGATCCAGCCTTTGCCCTGCACGAGTAGCGCCAGCCGTGAGAAAAGCGCGGCCTGCTCGGCCGGCGTGGCCTGCTGGCGGGCCAGCAACCAGTACAACGCGTAGAGATTGCCGGTGGCGTAGTCGGCGGCCGCCGCATCGGGATCCTTCGACCACAGCTCGGCATTCTTGCCGCCCGCACCGCTCGCATCGGGCAGCGCCGCGAGCCAGGCATGCGCATGGGCCGCCACGCCATACGGGCCGCCCTGCTGCAGGCGCAGTGCCTTCACCTGCTCGGCGACGGCCTTGTAGTGCTGGCCGTCGATGGTGTTGTCGGCGCAACCCTGCCGGCACAGCGCGACGAAGGTGAGGTATTCGGCGAGGATGATCTCGACGTTCCTGTTGTTGTAGCGCCGCCAGGCGCGCGCGAGGTTCCATCCTTGCGTCAGCTCGTGGCCCCACGGCTTGCCGGCAAGCGGCGTGTCGCGCTCGAGCTCGTTCACGACCACTTGCGCCGCCGCCTGCCACTC
>JAFAKN010000405.1 GCA_019235415.1 Alphaproteobacteria bacterium | reverse complement strand
GCGATGCCGGTGCGGCCGTAGATGAATTTCTCGACCGAATCCTTGTCGACCAGCAGCGCCAGCGCCTGGCGCACCGCCGGATCGGTGAGCGAGGGGTGCTTGGTCTTGATGCTCGAGCGCTCGCCGTCGACCTCGGTCGAGGGATCGGTGTTGTTGAGCTGGATGTGCTCGACGCTGCTGCCCGGGTTGATGACCACGTGGCCCTTGCCGCCTTTCTCCAGGCGCAGAAGGATCTCGTCCTCGACCTGCATGTTCCAGCCGAAGTCGAACTCGCCGGTCTGCAGCACCGCGCGGGCGGCAGAGACGGCGTCGCCGCCGCCCTTCATCTCGATGGCGTCGAAATAAGGCCGGTTGTCCTGGTGGTAATCGGTGTTGATGACGCCGCTCACCATATCGCCGGGCTTGAAGTCCTTGAACTTGTAGGGACCGGTGCCGACCGGCTTGAGGTTGGTCGGTGCGTCGCGCGACTTCTCGCCCATGTAGTCGCTGAACATGTGCTTGGGAATGACGCAGCCCGCCGCCGCGACGAAGGCGTCGGCCCAGAACGGCGTGGGCTTGGGAAATTTCACGGTGACGGTGTGCTGGTCGACCTTCTCGACGGTGACGTCGCGATAGGAAGCGATGGTGAGGCACGCCGTCGCCGGGTTGCGGGCATACTCCCAGGTGAACACCAGGTCGTCGGCGGTAAGCGGCTGGCCATCATGCCAGCGCACGTTCTTCTTCAATTTCCAGGTCACCGACTTGCCGTCGGCCGCCAAGCTGCCGTCCTCGCGGCCGGGGATCGCCTCGGCCAGGATCGGCCGCAGGTTGCCGTCTTGATCCCAACCAGCCAGCGGCTCGTAGAACAGACGCGAGCCGTCCTGGTCCTTGGTGCCGGTCGCGAAGTGCGGATTGAGGAGCGTCGGGCCCTGCCACCACAGCACCTTCAACACGCCACCGCCGCCGCGCTTGGTCGGCTTGTAGACCGGCCTGGACTGCGCCATCGCCACGCCGGCATGCGCCAGCAGCTGGGTCGCCATGGGCGCCGTCAGCCCGACCGCAGCCATGCGCTGCACGAAACCGCGCCGCGACAGCCGGCCTGATTTTACACGCCGCAGCAATGCGCGGAGATCGCCTTCATTCATCGGATGCCTCCCATCCCACCGTCGAAACCCCGGACCCCACGCTCCGGCTATGCTGCAAGATGCGTGCAAATCCAGACGCGATGGGAACAGGCGCGGCCCGGAACGTCAATGTCGCTTGCTTGATTTCACCCCTCGTTTCCGCCATATCGCGGCACCCCCGCCCTCCACCGGCGGGGTGCGCGGAGGTCCAAACCCCGTGCCCTTCCCCAGTGACCGGAGTCCACATCCATGCCTGACGTCACGACGGCCAACTCGGGCGCCACCCCGGCGACCAACACGCATCTCGCCCCCTACGCCGCGCGCGGCCTCAAGGGCCGGATCTTTTCCGGCGTGCAGCCGACCGGCAACCTGCATCTCGGCAACTACCTCGGCGCGATCCGCAACTTCGCGCGGCTGCAGCACGACTACGAGTGCCTGTATTGCGTGGTCGACCTGCACGCCATCACCCAGCCGCAGGACCCCAAGCAGCTCGCCAGCCAGACGCGGGAGATCGCCTCGGCCTTCCTGGCCGCCGGCGTCGATGCCAGCAAGCACATCATTTTCAACCAGTCGATGGTGCCGGCGCACGCCCAGCTCGCCTGGGTGTTCAACTGCGTGGCCCGTGTCGGCTGGATGAACCGCATGACGCAGTTCAAGGAGAAGGCGGGCAAAGACCGCGAGGGGGCGTCGCTCGGCCTCTATGTCTACCCGTCGCTGATGGCCGCCGACATCCTGCTCTACAAGGCCACGCACGTGCCGGTCGGCGAGGACCAGAAGCAGCACCTCGAGCTGACGCGCGACATCGCAATCAAGTTCAACAACGACTTCGACGTGCCGGACTACTTCCCGATCACCGAGCCGCTGATCTTCGGCGGCGCGACACGCGTGATGAGCCTGCGCGACGGCACCAAGAAGATGAGCAAGTCCGATCCCTCGGACCAGTCGCGCATCAACCTGACCGACGATGCCGACGCCATCGCGGTAAAGATCCGGCGCGCCAAGACCGACCCGC
>JAFAKN010000324.1 GCA_019235415.1 Alphaproteobacteria bacterium | reverse complement strand
CGTGCCGTTTCCGGCCGGTGCCGCGACCGACATCAGCGCCCGGGTTTATGCCGAACGCTTGGCCGCGCTGTGGGGCCAGCCGGTCGTCGTCGACAACAAGGGCGGCGGCAACGGCATTCCTGCCGCAGAGTCTGTGGCGCGCGCCAGGCCTGACGGGCTCACCATATTCGCCACGTCGGCCATGACCCAGGCCGTGAACCCGGCGCTGTACGACAAGCTCAGCTACGATCCGATTGAGGACTTCGAGCCCATCACCCGCATCGGCACCTCGCCCTTCGTGCTGCTGGTCGACAGGAACAGCCCCATCAAGAGCGCCGCGGAGCTCACGGCGAAGCTCAAGGCTGAGCCCGGCAAGCACAATTTCGGTGCCGGTGCCTTGCCGGCGCGGGTGGCCTCCGAGCTCTACAAGATGGCGGCCGGCGTGGAGGCCACGTATGTCGGCTACAAGAGCAACCCGCAGGCGATCCCCGATCTGCAGAGCGGTCTTCTAACCTTCATGATGATCGACACGGTGAACGCCAAGATCGCCATCGAGCGCGGCGCGCTGAAAGGCCTGTTCGTCACCGACACCGAGCATTATGCGCTGCTGCCCGGCCTGCCGACGGCGGCCGAGGCCGGCCTGCCTGACGTCCTGCTCACCACGTGGACGGGTTACTACGTGCCCAAGGGCACGCCGGCTGCGATCGTCAACAAGATCAACGCCGACATCCATGCCGTCGCCGCCATGCCCGATGTGCTGGCCCGCCTGGACTCCATGGGCGGCGCGCCCAAATTGATGAGTCCGGCCGAGTTCGCGGCTTTCACCCGCAGCGAGAAGGAACGCTGGGGTGATATCATCCGTCGTGCCAATATACGCCTGGAGTAGGAGAGAGCCATGCAAGGATCCCTGCGCGGCAATGCCGGGCCCCGCTATCGCCACCTGGCCGAGGACGGCGCGCCGTACGAGACGCTAAGCGTCGACAAGCTCACGCCCATCATCGGCGCCGAGATCGGCGGCATCGACTTGAGCAAGCCGCTCGGCAACCGCCAGCAGGACGAGGTGCATCGCGCGCTGGCCGAGAACTCGGTGATCTTCTTCCGCGACCAGCACATCACGCCCGACCAGCACGTGGCCTTCGGCCGGCTGTTTGGCGAACTGCACGTGCATCCCGCGGCGCCGCACGAGTCCGGCCGGCCGGAGCTCATGATCATCCATGCCGACAAGGACTCGCCCAGGGCCAACGGCGAGGGCTGGCATTCCGACGTGAGCTGCGATCCCGAGCCGCCGATGGGCAGCATCCTCTACATCAAGCGGTGCCCGCCGCGCGGCGGCGACACGCTGTTCGCCTCGATGTACGCCGCCTACGAGGCGCTGTCGGACCGCATGAAGGCATACCTCGACGGCATGACGGCGATCCACGACGGCGAGCAGGTCTATCGCGGCCTCTACGCCAACTACGGCATCGCCGACAAGCCGAAATATCCGCGCGCCGAGCATCCGGTGATCCGCACCCATCCGGTGACGGGCCGCAAGGCGCTGTACGTCAATCGCGGCTTCACGCGTGCCCTGGTCGGCGTGCCGCGCGACGAGAGCGACGGCATCCTGCGCTATCTTTACGAGCACATGGAGAATCCGCTGTTCCAATGCCGCTTCCGCTGGCGCCAGAACTCGATCGCCTTCTGGGACAATCGCTGCGTCCAGCATCGGGCGATGTGGGACTACTGGCCGCACACGCGCAGCGGAAACCGGGTGACGGTGGCAGGTGACAGGCCGTACTGATCTATATTGATCCGTACTGATCGTTTCCCCCTCCCGGCCTCCCCCGACTGACGTAATACGTCCGACGGGGGAGGTGCCCGAAGGGCGGAGGGGGAGGGCCACCAACCGAGATTTCCGAGTGCTTGTCATCTTCGATTGCGACGGCGTGCTGGTCGACACCGAACCGCTCGCCAATGCGAGCTTTTCCCGTGCCATCCGCGCCCAGGGCCTGGACTGGTCGCCCGACGAGGTGCTGCGCCGGCTGATGGGGCTGTCGCTGAAGTCGTGCGTCGAGGTCTGCGAGGCCGAGCTCGGGCGCAAGCTGCCCGATGACTTCGTCGAGAAGATGCAGGTCATCACCTACCAGATGTTCCGCAACGCGCCGCTCCGGCCGATCGCCGGCGTGAAGGACGCCGTGCAGGCGCTGCACAAGGCCGGCGTCGCCACCTGCGTGGCCAGCTCGGGGGCGCTGGAGAAGATGCGCTTCACGCTGGGGCTTACCGGGCTGTGGGAGCTCTTCGAGGGCCGCATCTTCAGCGCTGCCCAAGTGCCGCGCGGAAAACCGTTCCCCGATCTCTTCCTGCATGCCGCGCTCAGCATGGACGTGCAGCCGTTCGCCTGCACGGTCATCGAGGACTCGGTACCCGGGGTGAAGGCGGCGCACGCCGCCGGCATGCGCGTGCTCGCCTATGCCGGCGAGCCCTACGCCGACGCCCCAGCGTTGAAGGCCGCCGGCGGCGAGGTGTTTGACGACATGGCCAAGCTGCCGGGACTGCTTTTGGCATGACGGGCTCGTGGTCGATGGGCAGCGCGCCGGCCGAGCGTGTCGTGGTGGTCGGCGCCGGCATGGCGGGCCTGGTTGCGGCGAGGCTGCTGCACGATTCGGGCTTCCAGGTCACGGTGCTGGAGGCGCGCGCGCGGCTGGGCGGCCGCACCTGGACCGACGATTCCCTCGGCGCGCCGCTCGACGTCGGCGGATCGTGGGTCCACGGCGTCGACGGCAATCCTTTGACCTTGTGGTGCGAGAAGCTCGGCGTGCGGCTGCTCGAATCGCAGGGCGAGCGGCTGCTGATCGACAAGCGCGCGACGGCGCCGACGCGCGAGGGCCAGCGCAAGCGCGCCTTCCTCGGCCGCGCCGCCTTCAAGGCGGCGATCGAATGGGCGAGCTGGAAGAGCAAGGCGATGACTGCGAGCTGGGGCCCGCGCTCGATCTCGCTCAAGCAGGCGATCGATCCGTTGCTGCACGCCGCGTGGCTGCCCGAGGTCGACAAGCTGGTGATCGCCACCTTCCTCGAGATGAGCGAAGGCGTGCAGGGCGCGCCCTACGAGGCGATCGCCGTCGAGGAATGGTTTCCCCTCGAGGGGCTCGAGCGCAATGCGCAGCCCAAGGGCGGATTCGTGCGGTTGATCGACGATGCCGCGCAGCAGCTTTCGATCCGGCGCGACTCGCCGGTGCAGCGTATTGCCTGGAGCGAGAGCGGCGTCAGTGCCTTCCTGCAGAGCGGCGAGCGCATCGACGCTGATCGCGCCGTCGTCGCCGTGCCGATCGGCTTGCTGCGCGCCGGACTGCCGGCCATCGATCCGCCGCCGCCCGAGGCGCAGCGCATCGCGATCGGCCGGCTGGGCTACGGCGCCGGGGTGCTGGGCAAGATCTATCTGCGGTTCCCGGAGCGCTTCTGGCCGGACAGTCCGAAATGGTTCGGCCGGCTGCCCGATGCACCCGACCGCCGCGGCACCTTCAACACATGGGTGAACCACGAGGAGGAGACCGGCCGGCCGGTCCTCTTGAGCTTCAGCAACGGCGCCCTTGCGGCCCGGCTCGATCGCAGCGCCGGCGATGCGGAGGTGAAGGACGTGGCGATGGCCTCGTTGCGCAAGATGTTCGGCGACGACATCCCCGAGCCCGAGGCCATGCTCTATCCGCGCTGGCTGAGCGATCCCTGGTCGCGCGGCGGCTACACCTATCCCGGCGTCGGCAGCGCCCCGGAGGATCGCCGCGAGCACGCCCGGCCGCTGGCGCGACGGGTGTTCTTCGCCGGCGAGGCGACCGAGCCGGTGGAATACGGCACCGTCCATGCCGCCTTGTGGTCGGCCGAGCAGACCGCCGAGGCGGTCTTCCGGGCGGCAGCCGGCGTCGATGCCAAGAAGCAGGCGCGGCCGTGGTCCGGCGCCCGGGCTGGCGCCGGGCGGCATAATGACAGATAGATTGCACAGATAGATTGCACAGATGGATTGCATCGTCTCGAGCGCAGCCAACTGTCGTCCCGAGCGTAGGCCGCTGTCATCCCGAGCGCAGCGAGGGATCCTTCCTGTGGCCCTAAGGATCCCTCGCTTCGCTCGGGATAACAGGCCGCTCGCGACGACAGTGGAGTTTGAAATCATGAACACCCTCGCCGGCATCCTGTTCGTCTGCGTTATCGTCTCCGGCCTTGCGACGCTTGGCATGCTGTTCGCGGGCCTGGTCAACATGAGCCGCAATCTCGACGGCAACGTCGAGCGCGGCCGGCAGAGCAACAAGCTGATGTGGTGGCGCGTGCGGTTGCAGTTCCTCACCATCATCCTGATCCTGCTGTGGTTTCTCGCCAATCGTGGCACATGAGGCAGGGGCACGTGACATGGTCAGCCTGACCCGCATCTACACGCGCGGCGGCGATGCCGGGCAAACCTCGCTGGGCCGCGGCGAGCGCGTCGCCAAGCACGATCCGCGCGTCGAGGCCTACGGCACGATCGACGAGGCCAACTCGGTGCTCGGCTTGGCGCGCAACGCGATCGGTCGCGCGTTGCCGGGCGGCGACCGCCATCGCGAAGCGGACGCGATGCTGGCCCGCATCCAGAACGATCTCTTCGATCTTGGCGCCGATCTCTGCACGCAAGAGGGCGAGAGCAAGCGCGGCGCGGCAGCGCTGCGCATCGTACCCTCGCAGGTCGAGCGCCTGGAGCGCGAGATCGACGCCATGAACGCCGACCTGCAGCCGCTGAAGTCGTTCGTCCTGCCCGGCGGCAGCGAGGCCGCGGCCTGGCTGCATCTGGCGCGCACGGTGGTGCGCCGCGGCGAGCGGCGCATGACGCAGCTGGCCGCCGAGCAACCGATCAATCCCGAGGCCCTCAAGTACGCCAACCGGCTGTCCGACCATCTTTTCGTGTTGTCACGCAGGCTGAATGACGACGGTGCCAGCGACGTGCTGTGGGTGCCGGGCGCGACGCGCTAGTACCCCCAAGTTGTTGAAACAGCGCGCTAAAAATCTTTCACCGTGCGATTTTGTGCGGTGCGCCATAGCCTTGACATAGTCGGCTGAACACCCCTACACGAAATCCCCTTCGCCGGACGGGAGGTCCGGCGGCAACCCACCGATAGGCAACGCGCGATGAAAGTGCTGGTCGCGGTCAAGCGGGTCATCGACTACAACGTCAAGATCCGCGTCAAGGCCGACAATACGGGCGTCGAGACGGCCAACGTCAAGATGTCCATGAACCCCTTCGATGAGATCGCCGTGGAAGAGGCGCTCCGGCTGAAAGAGAAGGGGATCGCGACCGAGGTCATCGCCTTTTCCGCCGGACCGCAGCAGTGCCAGGAGACGATCCGCACCGCGCTCGCCATGGGCGCCGACCGCGGCGTGCTGGTGCAGACCGATGCCGAGCTGCAGCCGCTCGCTGTCGCCAAGCTCATGAAGGCGGTGGTCGACAAGGAACAGCCGGGCCTGGTGATCGTCGGCAAGCAGGCGATCGACGACGATTCCAACCAGACCGGCCAGATGCTGGCGGCGCTGCTCGGCTGGTCGCAGGGCACCTTCGCCAACAAGGTCGCCATCGCCGACGGCACGGCCGAGGTGAAGCGCGAGGTCGACGGCGGCCTGGAGAACATCAAGATCAAGCTGCCGGCGGTGATCACCACCGACCTGCGCCTGAACGAGCCGCGCTATGCCTCGCTGCCCAACATCATGAAGGCCAAGAAGAAGCCGATCGAGGTGGTGGC
>JAFAKN010000226.1 GCA_019235415.1 Alphaproteobacteria bacterium | reverse complement strand
CGCGGCACCAACCCGATGGGCCTGTATGGACCTCAGCGGTCGGTTCAACTTCTGGCACATGCTTTTGCACACCCGCGCGGTGATACCGCCGCGCCTGGCAGAGAGCCGTTGGCTGCGCTGGGCGATCGTGCTCGTGCTGGTCGGGGCAGCAGGCGGCACAGCCGTGCACTTCAGCCTCCAGCAGGCACCGCTTCAGGCTATCGCCGTCGACCGGCCACTCGCCGACCCCCAACCGACGCCAGCGTCGAAGCCGCCACCGAAGCCAGCGTCACGCGCCCCCAACTGGTGAAGCGCCAGCAGGGTCAACGCCGCTGGCGTTGACCCGCGTCAACGCCGCTGGCGTATGCCGTCCGCGGCCAGAACCAGCAGGCCGAAGCAGAGACCCCAGAACGCCGAGCCGACGCCCATCAAGGTCACGCCGGACGCGGTGACCGCAAGCGTCCCGGCGGCCGCCAGCCGATCCTGGTCGCCCGCCAGCGCGCTGCCCATGGCGCTCGCCATCGAGCCTAAAAGCGCGGTGCCCGCGACGGTCGCCAGCAGCGCCGGCGGCAAGGCGCCGAACAGCCCGACCAGCGATGCGCCGAACAGCGCGATCAGGCCCCACCACAGGGCGTAGAACGGCCCGGTCTTCCAGCGCTCGGCCGGATCGGGATGGGCCTCCGGGCCAGTGCAGAGCGCCGCGGAGATGGCCGCCAGGTTCGAGGTGTGCGCGCCCACGAAGGCCGTCGCCAGCGACGCCGCGCCGGTCGCCAAAAGCACCGGCTGGGTCGGCGGCCGGTAGCCCGAAGCGCGCAGCACCGCGAAGCCCGGCAGGTTCTGCGACGCCATGGTCACGAGATAGAGCGGCACGCCGAGCCCGATCAGGGTTGCGGCGTCCCAGGCCGGCGCCGCGAACGCCAGGGTCGACAGGCCGAGCGCCGGCACCGGCTTCACCATGCCGAGCGCCACCGCCAGCAGCGCGCCCGCGACGAGCACGACCAGCGAGGCCAGCGCCGGCCAGAAACGGCGCGTCACCAGGAACAGGCCGACCAGCGGCAGCACCAGCAAGGGCGCATGCGGCAGGTGCTCGACCATCGCCACGACCAGCCGCAGCAGGATGCCGGCCAGCATGGCGGCGGCGATGCTGGCCGGAATGCGCTCGATGAGCCGCCCGAGCGGACGGACCGCGGCGGTCAGCAGGATCAGCACCGCCGCCAGCACGAACGCACCGACCGCGGCCCTAAAACTCGGCACGCCGCTGGTCGAGGCGATCAGCGCCGCGCCCGGCGTCGACCAGGCGGTGATGACCGGCATGCGATAGCGGACGCTGAGCACGAGCGCGGTCGCCGCGGTCGCGAGCCCGAGCCCGGAGACCCACGAGCTCGCCTGCTGCGGCGTCGCGCCGACCGCCTGCGCGGCCGCCAGCACGACCGGCAAGGTGCCGCCCACCCCCGCCACCGTCGCGACCAGGGCCGCGGTCGCGGCGGACAACAGCCCGGGCTTCACCGATCAGCCCTCAAGCGTCGGCTCGTTCGACCATGGCCTGCAGCAGGATCTGGCAGCCGGCCGCGATGTCCCCCTTGGCCGCGTCCTCGACCTCGTTGTGGCTGATGCCGTCCTTGCACGGCACGAAGATCATCGCCGTCGGCGCCACCCGCGAGACGTAGCAGGCATCGTGCCCTGCGCCGCTCACGATGTCGCAGTGCGGGAAGCCCGCCTGCTCGGCTGCGCGGCGCACCGACTGCACCAGCTCCTCGGCGAACGGCGAGGGCGGGAAGTACCAGATCTGCTCGATCGCGATTTGCAGTCGATGGCGCGCGGCGATGTCGTTGGCAGCGGCACGCAGCTCGCCGTCCATGCTCGTGAGCGCGTCGTCGTCGGGATGGCGGAAATCGACCGTCATGAACACGCGCCCCGGAATGGTGTTGCGCGACTGCGGCTGGCTCTCGATCACGCCGACGGTCGAGCGGCCGTCCGGCCGGCTGCCGATACGCCGCGCGGCGACGATAAGCTCGGCGGCGCCGACCAACGCGTCGCGCCGGCCTTCCATCGGCGTGGTGCCGGCGTGGCTCTCCATGCCGGTCCAGGTGATCTCGTACCAGCGCTGGCCCTGCGCGCCGGTCACCACGCCGATCGTCTTGTGCTCGCGCTCGAGGATCGGCCCCTGCTCGATGTGCGCCTCGAAGAACGCCCCGACCTCGCGGCCGCCGACCGCCTCGGGACCGTCGTAGCCGATCGCCTTCAGCGCGTCGCCGAACGTCGTGCCGTCGCGATCGGTGCGCGACAGCGCGTAGTCGAGCTCGAAGGCGCCGGCGAACACGCCCGACGCCACCATGGCGGGCGCGAAGCGGCAGCCCTCCTCGTTGGTCCACACCGCGACCTCGATCGGCGCCTCGGTGACGTAGCCCGAATCGTACAGCACGCGCAGCACCTCGAGCCCGGCCACGACGCCGTAGGCGCCGTCGAACTTGCCGCCGGTCGGCTGGGTGTCGAGATGGCTACCGGTCATCACCGGCGGCTTGGTCGGATCGCGGCCCTCGCGCCGCGCGAAGATGTTGCCCAGCCGATCGACCTTGATCGAGCAGCCCGCCTCCGTGGCCCAGCGCACGAACAGGTCGCGCCCCTGGCGATCAAGATCGGTGAGCGCGATGCGACACACGCCGCCCTTTTCCGTGCCGCCGATCCTGGCCAGCTCCATCAGGCTCGACCACAGCCGCTCGGAGTCGATGCGGAAGTTGGGACGGTCGGCGGGACTCATGGCAGCTCCGTTGTGATCGAACCATTAACGGACTAAATTCAGATCTTCCGTAGAGGACCTTAGCATGACCCGCGCCGCGCGCATCAAGCCCATCAGCTATTTCAAGGCGAATGCCGCCGAAATCATCCAGGAGCTCAATGAAGTCGGCGAGCCCATGATCATCACCCAGAACGGCGAGGCAAAAGCCGTCATCCAGGACATCATCTCCTATGAACAGACCCAGGAGACGCTGGCCTTGCTGAAGATCCTCGCGTTGGCCGAGCGGAATATCGAGGAAGGCCGCTATCGGCCGGCGAAGGAGGTGTTCCGTGATCTCCGGAAACGGCTGAAAGCGACGAAGAAACGGCCGTGAACAGCTATGCTGTCGTCATCGACGTCGCAGCCGAACGCGACCTCGACGAGATCGCCACGTACATCGCCGAGAACGATTCGATCGAACGAGCCCTCCTCGTCTCCGCAAACATCGAACGGGCCATTTCACAACTATCGGCATTCCCAAACCGCGGCCCCCATCCAAGAGAGCTCCTCGAGCACGGCGTTCGGAACTTCCGTGAAATCCACTACAAACCGTATCGGATCATCTACCGAGTTGTCCGAGACAAAGTGGTCGTTGTCCTGATCGCCGACGGTCGGCGCGATATGCGGAGTTTGCTGGCCAGACGCCTGTTGTCCGACTAGCAGTAGACTGGTCGGCGGCCATCAGTAACGCTATTGCAGGAGCATGCCGCCGCTTTCCGACACCCTCGTTCTCGACCTCACGCAAGTCATCGCCGGGCCGACCGCCGGCCAGATTTTAGGCGACATGGGCGCCGACGTGATCAAGGTCGAACCGCTGCAGGGCGAGCATTTCCGGCCGCATTTCGGAGGCGCCTGGGTGCCGTCGATGAACCGCAACAAGCGCGGGCTGGCGGTCGACCTGCGCACCGAGGGCGGCCGAGAGGTGCTGATGCGGCTGGTCGCCAAGGCCGACGTCTTCATGGAGGCCTTCGTGCCGGGCGTCATCGACAAGCTGGGCTTCGGCTGGGACGTCGTCTCCAAGGAGAATCCACGGCTGGTCTATGCCTCGATCTCGGGCTACGGCCAGACCGGCCCCTACGCCCCGCGCGCCGGCTATGATCCCTGCATCCAGGCCGAGGTCGGGCTGATCGAAGCGACCGGTCCGCTCGGCGGCGAGATGTGCCGCGTCGGCACCGCGCCGATCGACTACTGCACCGGCTCGTTCTGCGCCGCCGGCATCGCCTTCGCCCTGCTCGGCCGCCACAAGACCGGCCGCGGCCAGCGGCTGGACCTGTCGCTGTTCGACGTGGGTATGCATTTGATGAGCCACTGGATCACCAACCACGGCCTCACCGGCGAGAACCCGGTGCGAATGGGCACCGGCAACTCCTTGATCTTCCCATTGCGCGTGTTTCCCACGAAAACGCTGTCGGTATTCGTCGCCGGCACCAACGATGCCTTCTGGCGCATCTTCTGCACCGCCCTCGAGCGCCAGGATTGGCTGGCGGACAAGCGCTTCGCCACCAACGCCGAACGAGTCGCCAATCGCGCCATGCTGGAGCCGATGGTCGAGGCGCATTTCCTGCAGCACACCGCCCAAGAGCTTTTGGACCGGCTGATCCCCGCCGGCATGCCCTGCTCGGCCGCCTACAAGGTCAGCGACGTGATGCAGAGCGCGCATGCCAAGGCGCGCGGCAGCGTGCTCGAGATCGACTATCCCGGCATCGGACCGGTGAAGTCCGCTGGCAATCCCATCAAGCTCTCGGACGCACCGGTCGAAACCCGGCGCAAGTCGCCGGGCATCGGCGAGCACACGGTCGAGATCCTGCGCGAGGTCGGCTACGGCGATGCCGAGATCGCCGACCTGCGCGACGCCAAGGCCATCCGCACCGGCTAAAGTGCCGCCTGCCATGTCGACAAGGATCACCTTCTTCGTTCACGGCACCACGGCCGACAACGAGCGGCGCATTTCCTCAGGCTGGAAGGATGTCGGGCTTTCCGAACGCGGCGTGAAGCAGGCCGCCCAGTTGAAGAGGCATGGCGAGGGCGCAAAGTTCGCTGTCGTCTTTTGCTCCGACCTGAAACGGGCTCACGAGTTCGCAAGGCTGGTATGGCAGGGAACCTGCCCGATCATTCCCGATGCCAGACTGCGCGAGTGCAACTACGGCGAGTTGAACGGCGCGCCCTCCGACATTGTCGAACCCATGCAGGCGAACGGCGACGTCACGACCCGATTTGCCGGCGGCGAGAGCTATGAGGACGTCAAAGCGCGCATTGCCGATTTCCTGAAATTCCTGAAGAAGGATTACGAGGGCAAGAACGTGGCGGTCGTCGCGCACAAGGCCCCGCAACTCGCGCTCGACGTCCTTCTCGGGGGCAAGAGCTGGGAGCAGGCTCTGGCCGAGGACTGGCGAAAGAGCGCAGCCTGGCGACCGGGATGGGAATACAACTTGCAATGATGTCGGTGGCCTCATGAAGATCGTCTACTCCGACCAGCACGCGCGGCACGACCCGCAGACCTTTTTGGTGCGCGGCGTGATCCAGCGCAGCGCCGAGCAGCCCGAGCGCGCGGCGCACCTGCTCGGCGCCGCCAGTGGCGCCGGGCACGAGGTCGTGCCGCCGCAATCGTTCGGGCTCGCACCCGCGCAAGCTGTCCACACGCCCGAATACCTCGACTTCCTGCAAGCCGCCGCGGGCGAATGGGCGAAGCTGCCGGGGGCGGGGCCGGAGGTCGTGCCCAATGTGCATCCGGCGCGCTATCCCGCAACCTATCCCACGGCCCTCGCCGGTCGCGCGGGCTGGCATCAGGCCGACGTCTCCTGTCCGATCGGCCCGGGAACCTGGAACGCGGCCTTGGCCGCGGCTGAGTGCGCGACGACGGCGGCCGACCTGGTGCTGTCCGGCGCGCGCGAGGTCTACGCGCTCTGCCGTCCGCCCGGACATCACGCCTATGCCGACATGGCGGGCGGCTTCTGCTTCCTGAACAACACCGCGATCGCCGCCCAGCACCTGCGCGCGAGGCATGCGCGCGTCGCGTTGCTCGACGTCGACGTGCACCACGGCAACGGCACGCAAGGCATTTTCTACGAGCGCGACGACGTGCTCACGGTCTCGATCCACGCCGATCCCAGCGTCTACTATCCCTACTTCTGGGGCCACGCCCACGAGACCGGCACCGGCAAGGGCCACGGCTACAACCTCAACCTGCCGCTGCCGCTCGGCTCGCCCGACGCGCGGTGGCTCGAGGCCGGCGACAAGGCGCTCGAACGCCTGCGCGCCTTCGCGCCGTCGGCGCTGATCGTGGCACTGGGGCTCGACGCCAGCGAGCACGACCCGCTGCAGGGCCTGAAGGTGACGGGCGCCGGCTTCCGCGCGATGGCCGCCAAGATCGCGCGGCTCGGCCTTCCCACCGTGCTCGTGCAGGAAGGCGGCTACCTCAGCCCCGAGCTCGGCCGCAACCTGGTGCAGTTTCTCGCAGGTTTCGAAAGTGCACGGAGCTGATGAGGCGAGACGGCGGTCAGGCCGAAAGCCGCCGTTGTCATCCCGAGCGTAGCGAGGGATCTTTCCTGTCGCCTAAGGATCCCTCGCTGCGCTCGGGATGACAGCAAAGCGGCTGGGACAACAAGCGGTTCACCTTTCACCGACGGAGCTCCCCATGCCGCGCACCATCGCCGATCTCATGGCCGAGACCCTGAGCGTGGCGGGCGTCGAGCGCGTCTACGGCGTGGTCGGCGATTCGCTGAACGGCTTCACTGATTCGCTGCGCAAGCAGAAGAAGATCGACTGGATCCACCTGCGCCACGAGGAGGCCGCCGCCTTCGCCGCCGGCGCCGAGGCGCATCTCACCGGCGAGCTCGCGGTCTGCGCCGGCAGCTGCGGGCCGGGCAACCTGCATCTGATCAACGGCCTGTTCGACTGCCAGCGCAGCCGCGTGCCGGTGCTGGCGATCGCCGCCCACATCCCCAGCCCCGAGATCGGCGGCGCCTATTTCCAGGAGACCCATCCCGAGCATCTGTTCGCCGAGTGCGCCCACTATGTCGAGCTGGTGTCCAATGCGAGCCAAATGCCCCGCATCCTCGACAAGGCGATCCGCATCGCCGTCGCTGAGCGCGGCGTCTCGGTGGTGGTGATCCCCGGCGACGTCGCGCTGCAGTCGACCGAGGCCGCCGCCGCCACATGGCTCGCGCCCAGGCCGCCGGTGGTCGTGCCCTCGCCCGCCGACATCGACGCCCTGGCGGCGCTGTTGAACGACGGCGAGCGCGTGACGCTGATGTGCGGCGCCGGCTCGGCCGGCGCGCATGCCGCGATCGTGGCGCTGGCCGGCAAGCTCAACGCGCCGATCGTGCATTCGCTGCGCGGCAAGGAGCATGTCGAGTACGACAACCCGTTCGACGTCGGCATGACCGGCCTGATCGGCTTCGCCTCGGGCTACGCCGCGATGAAGGAGTGCGACACGCTCCTGCTGGTCGGCAGCGACTTCCCCTATCGCCAGTTCTACCCCGAGGGCGCCAAGGTGGCGCAGATCGACATCCGGCCCGAGAGTCTCGGCAATCGCTGCCATCTGGCGTTGGGCGTTCTCGGCGACGTCGGCGCCACGCTCGCGGCCCTGCTGCCCAAGCTCGAGCAGAAGTCCAACCGCTCCTATCTCGAGGCCGCGCTGGCGCACTATCGCAAGGCGCGCGACGACCTCGACGCCCTGGCCGAGGGCAAGCCGGGCGGCCGCGTGATCCATCCGCAATACCTGACGCGCCTGGTCAGCGAGCAGGCGGCCGACGACGCGATCTTCACCTGCGACGTCGGCACGCCGACGGTGTGGGCGGCGCGCTATCTGAAGATGAACGGCAAGCGCCGCCTGATCGGTTCGTTCAACCACGGCTCGATGGCCAACGCCCTGCTGCAGGCGATCGGCGCGCAGGCGGCGTTCCCCGGCCGGCAGGTCGTGTCGCTGTCGGGCGACGGCGGCTTCACCATGATGATGGGCGACCTTTTGAGCCTGACGCAGCTCGGCCTGCCGGTGAAGGTGATCGTGCTGAACAACGGCACCCTGGGCTTCGTCGAGATGGAGATGAAGGCCAGCGGCTTTTTGGACACCGGCACGGAGCTCAAAAACCCCGACTTCGCTGCCATGGCCAAGGCGGTCGGCATCCACGGCGTGCGCGTCGAGGAGCCCGGCGGCCTCGAGGCGGGCGTGCGCGAGGTGCTGGCGCACGAGGGACCGGCGCTGCTCGACGTGGTGAGCGCCCGCCAGGAGCTCGCCATGCCACCCAAGGCCACGTTCGAGCAGGCGATGAGCTTCGGCATGTTCGTCGCCAAAGCCGTCCTCGACGGCCGCGCCACCCAGCTGATCGACCTCGCCCGCACCAACCTCAGGATTTGAGGGTTTCGCCTCCTCTGTCATCCCGAGCGCAGCGAGGGACCTTTAAGGCCAAACGAAAGGTCCCTCGCTGCGCTCGGGATGACAAATGGCAGTGTCACCCCGCCACGATCGCGCGATACGTCCGCGTGATCAGCTCGTCGACCAGCGGCGGCGGCGGCTCGCGACGCTCGAGGTGCTGGCGCACCGCGGCCATCGGAATGTCGGCCAGCACGAAGGTGGCGCGGCGCAGCTCGCCGGCGCCGGCGCGGCCGAAGACCTGGCGCGCGAACCTCTCCAGGCAGGCCATGTAGCGCTCGGCCTGCTGGCGCACGCCGCGCTTCAGCGCCGCCGGC
>JAFAKN010000189.1 GCA_019235415.1 Alphaproteobacteria bacterium | reverse complement strand
AGCTGTCGGTGACGCGGCCGACCACGCCCACGCCGCAGACGCCGGCGACCGCCGCCAGAAGCGCCTGCAGAACATAATCCTCCGGCGCGCCGACGCCCTGCGCCGTGCCGCTTACCCAGCCGCGCCACCACGGCGGCAGGGCGTCGAGCGGCAAGGCGGGCAGCGCGGGACGCGCCTCGTCGAGCAACGCAGCCTCGATCGAGGGCCACGACGGCGCCTCGGCATGCGGCGCGGGATCTGGAGTGGACACGGGCAAGGCCTCCCATATGGAACGACTCCTAGATTAGCCCAACAAAACTAAATATCAAGTATTACTTTACACGACTTCCTGTCATCCCCAGCGCAGCGAGGGACCTTTGGGGGCGGCAGGAAAGGTCCCTCGGCTTCGCCTCGGGATGACAGAAAGGAGTTCCTGCATGCCATGATCGGCAGAAACTCCTTTCCCGAGCACACCCCTGTCATCCCGAGCGCAGCGAGGGACCTTTGGGGCAGCAGGAAAGGTCCCTCGGCTTCGCCTCGGGATGACAGAAAGGAGTTCTGCTTGCTCGGCAGAGACTCCTTTCCCGAGCACACCCCTGTCATCCCGAGCGCAGCGAGGGACCCTTTAGGGCAACAGGAAAGGTCCCTCGGCTTCGCCTCGGGATGACAGAGGAGTTTCTGCGTGCCGTGCTCGGCAGAAACTCTGTGTCCTTGCTTGCACTGCAGTCGGTGCTGAAGACGGTCGCGACCGCATCCACGCAAATCCCTTTGACTTTGCAGACCTTGCATAGTCAAGTCGCCGCCGGGCATTTGGGCCATCGGGGATTTCGATGATCGGGAAGTGGAGCACGCGGGCAACCGTCGGCGCGGTTGCTGTTGTCTGCCTCATCGCGGCCGCTGGAGACACCGCCGAAGCCAACCCGTTCTTCGCTCAGCAAACCGGCCGCGCGTGCGCCGACTGCCACAATCCTGGCCAGGAGCAGAGGGGCGTGCAGGGCCTCAATGCGACCGGGCTTGCCTTCAAGGATTGCGGCTTCAAGTTCGGCTGCACCGCACCCGCGCCGGCCGCCAAGACCAGCGAGCACAGCAACGGCATCGCCGTCTTCCACAACAACAATTGCAGCAATGCGCGCCTGGTTGCGGTGCGGACCAGCAGCAGCCAGTCGGATCAGGGGGTCGTGCTGATCATCGAGCCGGGCCAGAGCGTGAAGGTCGCCGTCATACGCGGATCGACCTGGGCGGGCCAGTGCGGCGGAACCTCGGTTGCCAACCCGAAATACGCGTGGATCACCCTCGATCAGGTTCTGCCCTGAGGCTTGGCGGAGCTATCGACAGGAGTTGGCAGAAGAGAGCGGAGCCGCGAAGCCGCCTTAAGGTGCCGCTCGTGCATCAGTTTCGCGACAGTGGTCGTCATCTTCCCGTCGCGTAGCGTCGTCCTTCCCTTTCTGCGTCACCGGCACCAATACATACGGCGGACCCACCGGCGGCCTCGGGCATGATGCCGCCGATGGGCTTTGGTCGCGCTAAAAACCTTGATTGCGCTACTTCTTACCGCCGTGCAGTTCGGCGTGATGCTTGCTCGCCTCGCTGCCGTGATGCATGGCCTGCGATGCATGGCCATGCGCGGTGTGAGCATGGTGCCCAGCCTTTTCGTGGGCGTCGGCTTCGTGATGCTTCGCCGCTTCGCGATGATGAGTAGCCGCACGGTCGTGATGCTCGGCCGCTGTCTTGTGATGCTCGACGATCTTTGCTTTCGACATGCTTCTGCTCCCTGGCGTCGGATAATCGGCTTATAGCGCACCGAACCCGCACACGCGCTCAAGGAATTTTTAAAAGCAGATGCAACCGTTCGCGCGTCCAGGTGTTATCGCCTCCTGCGCATCCGCCTGACGCAGCAGCTCCTCGCCCGCAACTGTGGCGGTGTGCCCGCCTGGGCAGCGAACGCCGCAGAATGCGAGGCGATGTGGAAAAATGTATCCGACGCGACTGGGCGGCTTAATCGGGACCGTTATGAGGTCCGCCGAACCCTGTGCCGCCCGCAGCCCGCTCGCCAAGGCTGTTATGGGTCGGCGCAGGACGGCGGCTTCCGACTGAGCGAACGCTGCAACGCGGCGCGCAGCTCGGCGCCTGGCTGTGCGACAGCGCACCTGGATCTTGCCGGCACAGGCGCGCCGGCCGCCATCACCGACGTGCAGCGCGCCGACCCTGGGGCGGTCGGCGCGGGCTTCCAGTCAAGGCTCCGTCTCCCCTTCGATTTCGCGCTCGAGCGTTCTTTGCCTGTTGTATACGACGTCGCTCAGGAGGTTATCGGCATAGCCCTCCATGGCGTATGTAACGTCGCGGCGCGCGATGC
>JAFAKN010000090.1 GCA_019235415.1 Alphaproteobacteria bacterium | reverse complement strand
CGGGACCTTCTTCCCGGTGGTCCACGCCAACACGATGATGAGCTTCTCGATCGACATGGTGTCGGCGACCGAGGTCTATCCCGACGGGCCCGACAAGTGCACCCTGGTGACCTCCAACCTGGTGCCCAAGAGCACCGCGGCGCTGCCGGATTTCGACGAGATCTTCGCCGAGTACATCGCCAACGGAAACGTCGTGCGCAACGAGGACGTGGTCGCGGCCGAACGGCAGCAGAAGGGCCTCAGCTCGCGCTTCAACGGCCGCGGCTGCTTCACGCCGCAGGACAAGCTGGTCCACGACTACAATCTGTGGATCCTCGATCGGGTGATCGGCAACGCGGCGCCCTGAGGGCTGGCGCCCGATGGGCAAGCTGCAGCGTCTCCCTGATCGTCACAGGACCTCGCTCGCCGGTGGAGCGACGCTCGCCAGCTCGGCGTCGCCCGCCGCAGCGATCACGGTGCGCGGCTTGGGCAAGGCCTACGCCACCAGCGCCGGAGAGCCGATCCAGGCGGTGAGCCAGGTCAGCTTCGACGTCGCCGTCGGCGAATTTGTCTCGATCGTCGGACCGTCGGGCTGCGGCAAGACCACGGTGCTGCGCATCCTGGCCGGGCTGGTCGACGGCTATGTCGGCTCGGTCAGCATCGGCGGCCGGGTGGTGCACGGTCCGACGCCCGACATCGGCGTCGTCTTCCAGGACGCCAACCTGATGCCGTGGCGCACGGTGCTGGCCAACGTCACGCTGCCCGGCCAGGTGCTGCGCCTCGAGCCCAAGGCCTGCCGGCAGCGCGCCCGCGAGCTGCTGGCCCTGGTGGGACTTGCGGGCTTCGAAGCGAAGCTGCCGGGCGAGCTGTCCGGCGGCATGCGCCAGCGCGCCGCCATCGCGCGCGCCTTGCTGCACGATCCCAGGATCCTCTTGATGGACGAGCCGTTCGGTGCCCTCGACGCCATGACCCGCGACGCCATGAACGTTGAGCTGGCGCGGATCGCCAGCCAGGCCGGCAAGACGGTGTTCCTGATCACCCATTCGATCGCCGAGTCGGTCTTCCTCTCGGATCGCGTGCTGGTCATGTCGAGTCGGCCGGGCCGCATCCTCGCGGAGATCGAGATCGATCTGCCGCGCCCGCGCAACCTCGACGTCGTGGCCGATTCGCGGTTCGCCAACACCGTGCTGCATATCCGCCGGCTGCTCGAGCAGACCGGCGGCAACCCGCGCGTCACCCTGGCCCACTGATGACCGCCACCACCGAGGCAAGCCCGCTACCGCCGAAGCGACGGCTCTCGAACGCGCAGCGGCAGGTGGTCTCCGACCTCGCCCTGACGGCGACACTCTGCGTCTCGGCGATCGCGACCTGGCAGGCGCTGGTGTCGTTCGGCATCGTGAGCCGCCTCGTGCTGCCGCTGCCGTCCAGCATCCCGGCGTCGCTCGCGAGCCTGATCGACAGCGGTGCGCTGCTCGACAATCTCCTGACGACGCTGGCCGAAGCGGCCGCGGGGTTCACCATCGCCACGGGCATCGGCCTGGCACTCGGCGCCCTGATCGCGGAGTTCCGCGTGGTCGAGCGCATCGTCTACCCCTACCTGATCGCGCTGCAGACGATGCCCAAGATCGCGCTCGCCCCGCTCTTGCTGGTGTGGTTCGGCTTCGGGCTCGGCTCGAAGATCGCCGTGGCCGCCGTGATCTCGCTGTTCCCGATCCTGGTGAACACGATCGCGGGGCTGAAGAGCTGCGAGCCGGGCCGCCTCGACGTGCTGCGCGCGCTGGGCGCCGGCCGATGGGATTGCTTCCGCCTGGTCAAGCTGCCGAATGCCCTGCCGTTCGTCTTCGCGGGCCTCAGCACCGCCGTGATGTTCGCGCTGACGGGCGCGCTGGTCGGCGAGTTCGTCGGCTCGACCCAGGGGCTGGGCTACCTGATCGTCCAGGCCAACAACCTGATGGACATACCCGGGGTCTTCGCCGTGCTGGCGGTCCTCTGCGTCGTCGGCACGGCGATCTTCGGCGCCATGCAGTTCGCCCGTCGCAAGGTCCTCTACTGGGCGCCGAACGAGGAGTAGCTCCGCCATGCTGAACCGTCGCGATTTCCTCTCGGCCGCCGCCATCGCCTCGTTCGCCTCGGGCGCGGCCACCCATCGCGTGCTGGCACAGCCGGCGCTGGTCAAGACCAGCATGGGTCCGACGACGGTCGACATCTCGACCGGCCATGCCGGGCACTCCTCGTTGCCGATCGCGCTCGGCTACTGGAAGGAAGAAGGGCTCGACGTGAACGTGTTCGGTGTCGCGGGCGACACTGCGGGCGTGCAGCTCGTCTCCGGCTCCAAGATGGATTTCATCAGCCTGGGCGGCGATCCGCTGCTGGCCGCGCGCGCCAAGGACGTGCCGCTGAAAGCCGTCTACATGCATGCCCGCATGCCGATCGGCCGCTTCGTGGTGCCGAAGTCGTCGGGCATCACCAAGGTCGCGGAGCTCAAGGGCAAGACGCTCGGCATGCCGGTGATCAATCGCGGCACCTACGCCGAGGCGATTTTCAATGAAGCCGGCCTCGACATGGCCAAGGACACCAAGTTCGTGGCGACCGGCACCGGCGCGCCCGCCCTGCTCGCCTTGAAGCGCGGCGACATCGCCGGCTGGATGTCGTGGGACACCGCGGTGGCCGAGCTCGAGAACCGCGGCATGGAGTTCATCGAGTTCCGGCCGAAAAGCTTCGACAGCCAGTTCGGCAACGTCGTCGTCACGCGCGAGGAGGTGATCCGCGACAACCCGAAGCTGATCGTCGGCCTCTGCCGCGGCATCGCCAAGGCCGTGCATTTCGGCTTGCACAATCCCGATGCCGCCATCCAGATGCACTGGAAGCTCTACCCGCAGAGCAAGCCGCAGGTCACCGACGAGGCCAAGCTGATGGCCGATTCGCGCCGCGTCTTCATGGCGCGCTTTTCCAGCTACGAGCTCAGCGGCACCAACAAATACGGCGAGAGCCTGCCGGCGCAGTGGGACTACGCCGCCGACCTGATGAAGAAGCAGGGCCACCTGCCCGACACGTTCGACGTCACGCGGGCCTACACCAACCAATTGATCGACCAGATTAACGACTGGGACCGCGCCGCCATCGAAGCCCAGGCGAAAGCCTGGACGCCGGCTTAGCGAAAACAATTCGCGCGCATTTTGCCGAGCAAAAGCCGGGCTCGTGCGGGCATCGGCCGATCTGTTGCACCGGCACTTCGGCCTGAGCCATAGTCGGGCTCTCACCCCAGAGGCTTGGTCATGGCAAAGATCAGAACCGTGCTCGGCGACATCGATCCGACGGACGCCGGCGTCACGCTGACCCACGAGCACATCCGCTACGCCTATCCGGGCTGCGAGCACGATCATCGCAATGTCTGGGATTTCGACACCGTCGCGGCCGAGATCGCCCAGGTGCTGGCGCTCGGCGTGACGCGCTACGGCATCAAGACCGTGGTCGACCTGACGCCGGCGGAGATCGGTCGGCATCCCGAGCTGATGGCCGAGGCATCGCGGCAGAGCGGCGCCCACCTCATCGCCACCACGGGCTTCTTTCCGGAAAGCGCCGCCATGGGCATTCCGTTCCACTGGCGCCGCCAGTCGGTCGAATACATCGAGGAGATGCTGGTCCGCGACCTGACCGAAGGCATGGTCTATGACAGCCGCCTCACGCCCTACAAGGCGGGCATCCTGAAGGTCTCTACCGGCGGGCTGGGCAAGATGCAGCCCACGCCGGCAGCCGGCGACGACGGCCGGCACGTCGGCCCCTACGAGCGCAAATGCATCCGGGCCGTGGCCGGCGCGCAGCGCAAGGTCGGCTGCGCGATCAACACGCATACCCAGCCGATGGACTATGCCTTCACCAACCCGGGCATCGAGCTGCTCGACCTCCTTGAGGAAGCAGGCGCCGATCCGGGCAAGGTCATCATCGGCCACGCCTTCGTGCATCCCAACCTCGACCAGCTGAAGGAGCTGTGCCGGCGCGGCACCAACCTGCAGATCGATCACATCGGCATCCCGTGGCAGAACGAAAGTGCCGAGCAGCTCGACGAGCTGATCGCCAACGCCGTCGCGGCCCTCACCGAGCTCGGCTACATCGACCGCCTGGTGTTCTCCTACGATCGCTTCTTCAGCCACGCCCGCGGCCCGATCACCGCGGAGGAGCCCGAGCAGCTGAACGAGCTCGTCTACTGGGGCTATCTGCACGAAAGCTTCGCTCCCCGGCTGGCGAAGAAGGGCTTCGGCAAGGCCGAGCTCCACAAGGTGCTGGTCGACAATCCACGTCGCTTGCTGGCCTTCTGAAGGAGGGCAACAAAAATCCAAAGCGAGCTTTTAAGGCTCGCATCGTTGAAGGGAGGACTGGGGATGACCAAGGAGAATGGCCGGGGCCGGTTCGACCGCCGGCGAATGATCGGCGCGATTTTGGCCGGGGCTGGGATGCTGTTCGGCACGGCGACATGGGCCGCGCCGGACGAGGCGGCGCGCAAGCTCCTGCCCGACGACATCAAGCAGAAGGGCGTGCTGACTGCCGCGATGCCGCTCGACTTCGAGCCGTTCAACTACCTCGACGCACAGAACGCCCAGGTCGGCCTCGACGTCGACCTGTTCAACGCGATCAGCGAGGTGCTGGGCGTCAAGACCGAGATCCAGCGCATGGGCTTCGCCTCGATCGTCCCGGCGGTGAAGGGCGGCCGCGTCGATGTCGGCATGTCGGCCATGGGCATCCTGCCGGCCCGCCTGCCGCTGGTCTCCTTCGTGCGCTACGGCCATTTCAGCAACGGGCTGATCGTGAAGAAGGGCAATCCCGCCAACGTCCGCAACGACCAGGGCTGCGGCGCGCGCATTGCCGCCGAGAAGGGCACGCAGCCGCTCT
>JAFAKN010000360.1 GCA_019235415.1 Alphaproteobacteria bacterium | reverse complement strand
ATGCCGAAAAGCAACAGAGCGAACAGCAAGCGGCGAGCGCTGAGCGGCAAGCGGGCGAACAGCAGAGGTTGCTTGACCATGGCCATGGCGTCACGCCCGCGCAATGCGATCGACGACCCGGTAAAGCACCACGCCAACCACCAGGATGATCAACCCGCCAATGATCGCCGCCGCCGAGCCGCGGCCGAAATCGAGACTGAGGAAAGCCAGCACGTAGGCATAGAGACTGAAGAGCTCGGTCGAGCGGCCCGGCCCGCCACCTGTGAGCGTCCAGACGATGTCGAAGGTTCGGAAGGCATCGATGGCGCGGATCACCACACAGACCACGATGACCGACCGCAGCATCGGCAGGGTGAGATGCGTGAAGACACGCCAGGTCGAGGTGCCGTCGATGGCGGCCGCCTCGAACGGCTCGCGCGGCAGGCTCTGCAGGCCGGCCAACAGCAGGAGCGTGTACCACGGCGTCCAGAGCCAGATGTCGGTGAGCAGGATGACGCCGAACGCGCTCCAGCGCTCGACCAGCCACGGCTGGCCGTCGAGCCCCAGCCCCTCCAGGACGGCGTTCACGATGCCGAACTGGTCGTTGAACATCCAGCGCATCATGATGGCGGCGATCACCGGCGCCACCATCAGCGGCACCAGCAGCACGGTCTGCACCAGCTTCTGGCCGCGGAACGGGCGGTTGAGCAGCAGCGCCAGCGCCAGGCCCAGCACCATGGCACCGCTGACACTCAGCAGCATGAACAGGAAGGTGTTGGGCAGCACGACGCCCAAAAACTCGGGGTCGCTCAAGACTGCTTGGTAGTGCGCGAGACCAACCCAGGTCTTCTTGGGATTGTAGAGTGCCCAGTCACGGAACGAGGCGTTGGCGCCGATTGCGATCGGCACCACTTGGAACGCGAGCATCAGCAACGCGGCGGGCGCGACCAGGAACAGCATGAAACGCTGCTGCTCGCCGAACAGCGGTCGCCGTGTCGCCAAGGCCATCGTCGGTGCCCCCACTCCACTGGTCCCTCGAGTTCCTCTCCCCCGCTAGGGGGAGAGGTCAGGAGAGGGGGTTACACCCGTCGATCCCCCCTCTCCTTGCCTCTCCCCCTAGCGGGGGAGAGGAATATGATTCGCCGGTCTTGTTGCGCGGATGATGGTGGTTTTCCGAACTGGTTGGAAGCCGCCAATGGGAGTATTCGACCGCCGCCATGCAAACGGTACGAACCCTCCAGGAGCTCGAACGGTTGGGGCTGGTCGCGCCCGAGCCGCGGCTCGCCGCGGCGGTCGACGGCATGGCGGTCGCCATCACACCCGAGATGCTGGCGCTGATCGACCGCGACCGGCTCGCGCACGATCCGATCGCACGGCAGTTCGTGCCGAGCGCGGCCGAGACCGAGATCGCGCCGGAGGAGCTTGCCGACCCGATCGGCGACGAGGCGCGCTCGCCGGTGAAAGGCATCGTGCATCGCTACCCCGACCGCATCCTGTTGAAGCCCCTGCACGTCTGCCCCGTCTATTGCCGCTTCTGCTTCCGGCGCGAGAAGGTCGGCCCGGGCGGCGAGGCGCTGTCGGCCGACGAGCTTTCGGCGGCGCTGGCCTACATCCGCCGAAGGCCGCAGATCTGGGAAGTCATCTTGACCGGCGGCGATCCGCTGATGCTGTCGCCGCGCCGCATGGCCGACCTGGTCACGGCCCTGGATGCGATCGGCCATGTCGGCGTCATCCGGGTGCACAGCCGCGTCCCGGTCGTCGACCCCGGTCGTATCACCGACGCGCTTTTGGCAGCGCTGAAGCCCCAGCGCGCCGCGCTGTGGCTCGGCATCCATTGCAATCATGCGCGCGAGCTCGCTCCGGCGGCGCGCGCGGCGCTATCGAGGCTCGCCGATGCCGGCATCCCGCTGCTCGGCCAGACGGTGCTGCTGGCCGGCATCAACGACGACGTCGCGACGCTCGAGGCGCTGATGCGCGCGCTGGTGTCCTGTCGGGTCAAACCCTACTACCTGCACCATCCCGACCTGGTGCGCGGAACGGGGCACTTTCGGGTATCGATCGAGCGCGGGCAGGCCCTGGTGAAGGCGCTGCGCGGGCGACTGTCGGGCCTGGCGCAGCCGACCTATGTGCTCGACGTGCCGGGCGGCCATGGCAAGGTGCCGATCGGCCCCACCTATCTCGGACCCTGCTATCTCGGCGACGATCCCGACGCGCTCACGGTCGAAGACGCGTTTGGCGCCACCCACCGCTATCCGCCGCGGTGAGCCTCCTCGTCCAAAATGTCGGCGCCGACCAGGCCGCTGTCGGCCACGGATAGCCTGAGATCGACTCGGCCCGCCCTTTCGAACACCAGCGTCACGAGCAGTTCGGCGCCGACGGCGGGCTCTTGCCTCAGCGCCATCAGTTGCAGGTGATAGCCACGCGGCTTCAATTCGATCGTCGTGCCGGGCGGGATCGAAACGCCGTCGGGCAGCGGCTGCATGCGAATGTCGGGCCCGACGACCTTGATGGCGTGGATTTCGACCGTCGCGGCCGCCGGACTGGCGGCCGACAGCAGCCGGTCGCGTTCGCTGCCGCGGTTGGCAACCGTGAAGTAGCCGCCGATGATGCCGGCCGTGCGCGTGCCGATGCGCGCCCAGGGGCGCGCGATGGCGATGTCGCCGGCTTCCGCGACGCTGGACGAGGCCTCTTGCCGGGTTCGTTTCAACAAAGCTCTGCTCCGAATTTTTCTAAGGGTAGTCCGATGCCGTCGACACAGCAGCCCGACTTTGTTTTGTCCTTCAACGCCGGGCGCCGACCGATGCGACGACGCTTGGCCGGATGCTGCGCGCTTGCGGTGGATTGAGCTCCTCGATCAGCCAGTCCTCGAACGCGCGCGTCTTGGGCCGGCTCACCGAGGCGGCGGGACAAACGAACCACCACGCCTTGCCGCTGTCGACGATCTGCGGAAACGGCTGGAACAGCCGACCCGACGCAAGCTCCTCGCGGAACAGCTGCGGCGGCCCGACGGCGACGCCTGCCCCTTCCATTGCCGCTTCGACCGCGATCATCGTCGAGTCGAAGGTGAGCACGCGCTTGGGCTTGAAGTCGCCCATGCCGACGGCGCGCAGCCAGATCGACCATTCGGGATCGTAGGTCATGTCGATGAACGGCACGCGCTTGAGATCGTCCAAAGTCTTCAGCTTGTCCTTGTAGCGTTTGCCACAGAGCGGGGTCAGCACATCGGAAAAAAGCCTTGTGGCATGCAGATCCGGCTCGGGCTGCACGGCGAAGCGGATGGCGCAGTCGAAGTCCTCGCGCGCGAAGTCGATGCGCCGCTGAGTCGTCGTCATGCGCACCTCGATCTCGGGATGCTTCGCCTGAAAGCGATGCAGCCGCGGCGCCAGCCAGCCGAGCGCGAAGGTGGTGACCAGGCTGACGTTCAGTGTGCCGGAGTTGGCCTTGCGGCCGACGCGCTCCAGCGCGTTGGTCATGCGGTCGAACGCGTCGCGCAGGTCGGGCAACAGCGCCTCGCCTTCGCTGGTGATCTCGAGCCCCCGCGGTCGGCGGACGAACAGCGCCACGCCAAGCCGCTCCTCCAGCGCCTTGACCTGATGGCTGACGGCGGCCTGGGTGACATGCAGCTCCTCGGCGGCGTGTGTGAAGCTCGCGTGGCGGGCCGCCGCCTCGAAGGCGCGCAAGGCATTCAAGGGAAGTTGCGAGCGACTCATCTCCGGTCTCTGTGCATAATTTTTCTAGGGCTCCCCCGAGCTATGATCCTTTGCAGGGCAAGCTAGTCTAACCCAGATTGGGCCTACAAACGAGGTGTAGCGGCGCCATCCGGTCCCGGCCGCCTCAAACGGAGCTAAGCCATGTCAGCCCTGTCCAACGTTCGGGAGATGGCCCGCGCGGACGCCCCCACCTTCACTTTCGCCCGCGCCATGTCGCTTCTGGCCGGTCTGGCTGTGGTCGGCGTGGAGAAAGTCATGACCTGCGCCGAGCTTTCCCGTTCGCGACGACAGCTCGCCCAGCTCGACGAGCGCCTGCTGCGTGACATCGGCGTCGACCGCGCCACTGCGCGCTTCGAGGCCGACCGCGGATTCTGGGGGTAGCCTCTTCTTGCCGGACCGCGGACCTCCAGGTCCGCTCTTGTCGGTCTAGAAGCGAGGATGATGCGGGCCTGGAGGCCCGCGGTCCGGCAAGATCTCCCAGCAAAGAATTGCCGGCGGCTTGCGGATAGAGGAGGTTGGGGCCACGTGCTGTGATGGCGCCATGACCCAACACACCTTTTCGCTCCCAACCCTGGCGCTGGCCTCGCCGAGCCGAGTCCGGCTGCCCGAAACGGAAACCTGCTGGACGGCCGTCCGCCGGCGCGATCGCGCCTACAACGGCCGCTTCTGGTTCTCGGTCAGGACGACCGGTGTTTATTGCCTGCCGTCCTGCGCCGCCCGTCCGCCCCTGCGGAAGAACGTGGCGTTCCACGCCTCCCCGGCCGACGCCGAGGCGGCGGGCTTCCGCCCCTGCAAGCGCTGCAAGCCGACCGATTGGCAGGCCGATCTGGGCCTCAGCAAACCCGTGGCGCACGCCTGCGCGCTGTTCGATTCGGCCGATGCCGACACGCCGCCCTCCCTTGCCAAGGTGGCACGCAGCGTCGGCCTGTCGGGCGGCGCGCTCAGCAAGCGCTTCGTTGCCGAGCTCGGCGTCAACCCGCGCGACTGGCTGGCTGCGCGCAAGCGCGAGCGCTTCCGCAAGGCCTTGCGCGGCGGCGAGAAGGTGGCCGACGCGCTGTATGGCGCCGGCTACGGCTCGCCCAGTCGCGTCTACGAATCGAGCGACAAGGCGCTGGGTATGACGCCCGCCACCTACGCCAAGGGTGGCGCCGGTGCGCACATCGACTACACCATCGTCGAGTCCGACTACGGCCGAGTGCTGGTTGGGTCGACGGCCAAGGGCATCGCCGCCGTCTTCCTGGGAGACGACGACAAGAGCCTCGAGCAGGACCTGCGCCGCGACTTCCCGGCTGCAGGAATCGCGCGCGACGACGCGGGCCTGGCACCGCGTGTAAAAGAGGTGCTGGCGCGGCTGTACGGTCGCAAGCCGTCGGCGCTCGACGCGCCGGAAGTGCCGCTCGACATCGTTGGCACAGCCTTCCAGTGGAAGGTGTGGAAGGCGCTGACGGAGATCCCGGCAGGCGAGACCCGAACTTACGGCGAGATCGCCAAGCGAATCGGCGAGCCGGGCGCGGCGCGCGCTGTGGGCCGTGCCTGCGCCACCAACCAGGCCGCCGGGGTCATCCCCTGCCATCGGGCCGTCGGCGCCGGAGGCTCACTCACCGGCTATCGCTGGGGCACCGCGCGCAAGGACCGGTTGCTGGCCGACGAGCGGCGGCGCAGCAGCACGTAGAACGCACCGCTGCCGCCGTGCCGCGGGTGTGCCGCCCGCACGGCGCGTACCTGCGTCCGATTGTCGACCCGGTTCAGCCAGCCCAAGAGCTCGGCGCGGATGCGGCCGCCGAACACGCGGCCGCCTTCGAGGCGTACGCCTTTGCCGGTGACGACCAGCACCAGGCGCAGGTCTTGGGCCACGGCGCGATCGAGAAAAGCGCGGACCGCACGCTCAGCCGCCGCGACCGTCATGCCGTGCAGGTCGACGGACGCCTGCGGCACGAGCTTGCCGCGTGACAGCGCGCGGGAGATGTCGCGGTCGAAGCCGGCGTCGTCGAGGGAGAGTTCCTGTGCTGCCTCCCTCTTTCTCCTCTCCCCCGTCAGGGGGAGAGGTTGGGAGAGGGGGCTGCGCACGTCGTCGCCCCCTCTCCTCGCCTCTCCCCCTAGCGGGGGAGAGGAATCCGATCTTCTTCTACGCGACTTCAGTGGCTTGACGGCTGCGCCCGCCATCGCTTTTGCGAACAGGTCGAGGTCCTTGGCCATGGCAATTCGTCTAGCGTCGCCGACGGGCTGGGTCTACATCAGCGGGCATGGCACTGGCCCCCTCCACGCCGCTCGCCCCCGATCCCGACCTCCAGACCGGGCTGCAATACATAAGGGCCGGCTGGTTCGACCGGGCCGAACCGCATTTTCGCAGCGCGCTGGGTCGCCATGGCGAGCGGCCTGACATCCTGCATTTCCTCGCCGTCTGCTTGTCGCAGCGCGGCGCGCTTGCCGAAGCCGAGGGGCTATGGCGCAAGGCGCTGGCCAAGGACCCGAGCGAGCCGCTCCTATCGTACAATCTCGCCCTGGTCGCCCGCCGCCAAGGGCGACTCGACGAGGCGGCGCGCCGCTTGCGCGACACCCTGCGCCGCCAGCCGGAGCACTTCGAGGCCCGCGTGGCTTTGGCTTCGGTCCATATGGACCAGGCGCGCTATGCGGCGGCCGAGCGCGAGCTGGCCGAGCTTGTCGCCAAGCTCGATGTCGCCATCCAGGAAGGGGCTGCGGTGAAGCCGTTGCAGGCGCGCGCCCGCAACATGATGGGCTACGCTCTCTATCGCCTCGGCCGCAACGAAGAGGCGATCGACGTACTCGACATGGCGTTGGTCGATGCCGAGGACGATGGGCCGCGCCGCGCCCAGATCCTCGGCGATCGCGCACTGGCGCTCGGTGCGCTTGGCCATCACGAGGAGGCGTTCGCCGCAGTGCAGCAAGCGCTGGAGCTGGCGCCCGACAGCGCCGCTTTGCACCACGTCGTTGGCTTCCTGCTGCACTTCGCCGGCCAATCCGCTGAAGCGATCGAGCCGCTGCAGCGCGCTCTCGAGCTCGACCCCGGGTTTGCAGCAGCAATGAAGACGCTGGCGCTCGCCCAAGCCGCGGCCGGCAATGACGACGACGTCGTCAGCCTCCTACAGCGCGCTTTGCAGGCGAGCCCAGGCGATCGCGATGCCGTGCTGCAGCTGTCGCTGCACCATCTCGAGCGCAATCGATTCGGCGATGCGCTGGCGGTCCTGGCGCCCTATCTCGGAGAAGCGCCAAACGACGCGCGCGCCCTCAACAACCAGGGTCTCGCGCTGCGCGGACTTGGTCGGTTCGACGAGGCGCGGCGAGCGCTGAAGCGCGCGTCGCGGGTTCTGCCCGACGATCCCTTCGTGCTCACCAACCTCGGCCGCGTCCTGCTCGACCTCGAGCGCGCCACGGAAGCTCGTCCGCTGCATGAGAAGGCCCTGAAGAGCCTGCCTGGCGACAGTCGGCTGCTGGCCCACTACGGCGCCTGCCTTGCGGCCCTCGGCGAGTACGACAAGGCGCAGGAGACGCTCGACGCCGCGCTGGCGGCCGATCCCAACAACGAGGAGGCGCTCGACGCGCGCCTGAACCTGCCCGCATGAATGACGCTGCCTTCAAGACCGGAACCGACCGCTTGGCCGAGGTGCGCCGGCGCATTGCTGAGGCGGCTCGCGCTGCGGGACGCGAGCCGGCGTCCGTCACCCTCGTCGCCGTCTCCAAGACCCATGGTGCCGATCGCGTCCAGGAGCTTTTAGACGCCGGCCAACGCGTGTTCGGCGAGAACCGCGTCCAGGAGGCGGAGGGCAAGTTCCCCCTTCTGAGGGCGCGCCATCCCGACCTCGAACTGCACCTGATCGGGCCGTTGCAGACCAACAAGACGCGCGATGCGGTGGCGCTGTTCGACGTCATCCAGTCGGTCGACCGCGATCGGCTGGCGGCGATCCTCGCCAAGGAGATGGAGCGGGGCGGCCGCCAACTGCGCTGCTTCATCCAGGTCAATACCGGCGAAGAGCCGCAGAAGGCGGGCGTGCTGCCGGCCGATGTCGATGGCTTCGTCGCCAAATGTCGGGAAGCGTACAAACTGCCGGTCGTCGGTCTGATGTGCATTCCACCGGTCGACGAGGAACCGGCGCTGCACTTCGCCCTCCTGGCCAAGATGGCGGCGCGCAACGGACTCGGCCAGGTCAGCATGGGCATGAGCGCTGACTACGAGACGGCCATCAAGCTCGGCGCCACCCATGTGCGGGTCGGCACGGCGCTGTTCGGCGCGCGGGGTACCTGACCGCCACATGCCGGAGCTTCCGGAAGTCGAGACCGTGCGGCGCGGGCTGGCGCCCAGGCTGGTGGACCACCGCATCGTGCGCGTCCTGCAGCGACGCAAGGACCTGCGCGTGCCGTTCCCCGGGAAGTTCGCGGAGCGTCTCGAAGGGCGGCGCGTGCTTGGCATCGACCGCCGCGCGAAATACCTGCTGCTGAGGTTGGACGACGGCAATACGTTGATCGCCCATCTCGGCATGTCCGGACGCATGACACTGCACGACGCCAAGAGCGCCAGCGAGCATCCGTTCGATCGTCACGACCACGTCGTCCTCGACACCGACGAGGGCTGGCAGGTGCGCTTCAACGACGCCCGCCGCTTCGGTTTGATGCTGCTCGAGCCGGACGCCGCCGTGGCTGGCCATAAGCTGTTCAAGGGACTGGGCCCCGAGCCGCTTGACGAGACATTCGATGGCGCCGCGCTGGCAGTGCGGCTGCGCGGCAAGCGTACGCCCATCAAGGCCGCGCTGCTCGACCAGCGCACCCTGGTCGGGGTCGGCAACATATACGCGTGCGAGGCGCTGTTCCTGGCCGGGGTCTCGCCCAGGCGCTCGGCCCATACGGTGCAGGGCGAGAGGGCGGAGCGCCTCGTGAAGGCCATCAAGCAGGTGCTGCTGCGCTCGATCGACGACGGCGGCTCGACCTTGCGCGACCATGTGCAGCCGGGCGGCGAGCTCGGCTATTTTCAGACGCGCTTCAATGTCTACGACCGCGAGGGCGCGCGCTGCCCGACGCCGGGCTGCGGCCGGCTGGTGCGCCGCGTGGTGCAAGCCGGCCGCTCGACCTTCTATTGTACGCGCTGCCAGCGCTGATAAGAGCCCGTGTCCAATCCTGGAGGAAGCGTTGACCGACTACGCCAACATCAAGACCGAAACCAAGGGCCGGGTCGGCATCATTCGCTTGGACCGAGCGAAGGCGCTCAATGCGCTCTGTGCCGAGTTGGTGCGCGAGCTGGGCCAGGCGCTCGATTCGTTCGAAGCCGATCGCGAGGTCGGTTGCATGGTGCTCACAGGCAGCGACAAGGCGTTCGCCGCCGGCGCCGACATCAAGGAGATGAAAGGAAAGTCCTACCAGGACGTCTTCCTTGAGGATTTCATCACGGTCGGCTGGGAGAAGGTGAGCCAGGTGCGCAAGCCGATCATCGCTGCGGTCGCGGGCTTTGCGCTGGGCGGCGGCTGCGAGATGGCGATGATGTGCGACTTCATCATCGCCGCCGACAATGCGCGTTTCGGCCAGCCCGAGATCACGCTCGGCACCATCCCGGGCGCCGGCGGCACGCAGCGCCTGCCGCGCTTCATCGGCAAGTCGAAGGCGATGGACCTGGTGCTCACCGGCCGCATGATGGACGCCGCAGAAGCCGAACGCTGCGGTCTGGTAAGCCGAGTCGTGCCGCTTGCGCAGCTGATGGACGAGGCGATCGCGACGGCGGAAAAGATCGCGTCGATGTCGCTGCCCGCCACCATGGTTGCCAAGGAAGCGGTCAATCGCGCGTTCGAGACGACGCTCAGCGAGGGCGTCCGCTTCGAGCGTCGCACGTTTCATGCCACCTTCGCCTTCGACGACCGGGCAGAGGGCATGGCGGCCTTCGCCGACAAGCGCAAGGCGGCCTGGAAACATCGCTAAATCGGGGCATTTTCGCGGGGTTGACCGGCTTGCAGCCCGGCCGTATAAGCGCGCCCTTCCAGCTACGAGGCCAGGGAAAAGAATTCGATGGCTAGTCACAAGTCGGCCGAGAAGCGGGCGCGTCAGACGGAGCGCCGCACGGCCGTGAACATCGCCCGCCGCAGTCGGGTACGCAGCTCGATCAAGAAGGTCGAGGAAGCGATCAAGTCGGGCGACAAGCAGTCGGCGATGGCAGCGCTGCGTGCGGCACAACCGGAGATTCAGCGCGGCGCCACCAAACGCGTCGTCGCCAAGAACGCCGCCGCGCGACGCGTGTCGCGGTTGGCCGCGCGCGTCAAGGCGATGGCATGATCGCACGCGGCATTGCGAACGAAGAGCGCCGCTCGGCATCGAGCGGCGTTTTTGCTTTCTGGGGTTTGCAATTTTTTTTTCGCGCCGCTCGCCGCGAGATCGTTAGGTCATCTATTCGCCGAACCTCATACGATTCGTGTTTATCGAAGGCGCGCGGCGGCGCAGCGCTAGATGTTGAGCGACGCGAAGGGCGATTCGAGTCGAAGATTCTCATCGCTCGATTCTGTCAAGCGCCTCCCGCTACGAACATGATGGATAGCGCGCGCTGTTGTGCATCCGAACCGTTTGCGAAGCGCAACGAAGCTGTCTAAGAGTCGAAGCACATCGCGACGGGGCGTGGGGCCGCTGAGTTGCGAGCCGAGGCGAAGGTGGGGGGCTTCCACTTCGTCTCTAGAACGAGCAAGGGAGAGAGCCGCAGACTTCGGTGACAACGACGATAGAATTAGAGAGCGTCGAACAAGGACGCATTGTTGAAGTTTTCGTCGTCTCACCGATCTGCAGTCCTGCTGAGCATCGTTGGCTCGTATCGGCGGCCTGCTTCGGCGAATCGAGGGGCGGGGGACAATGTCGAACGATACGAAGTTCGCCGACACGTACAACGCGATTCCCGCACCTGGTTACGCTGGCGACGTCAACCCCGCGACGGCCTGGAAGATTCTGAGTGAACAGAACGACGCGGTGCTGATCGACGTGCGCACACGCGCCGAATGGAATTACGTGGGCCTGCCCGATCTCGACAGCCTCAAGAAGAAAGTGGCACTGGTCGAATGGCAGGTCTTTCCGACCATGCAGCCCAACCCGCAGTTCGTCGCGGAGCTTGTGGCCGCCTTGCCGGACAAGACGGCGCCCCTTCTGTTCCTCTGTCGAAGTGGAGCACGTTCGGCTGCGGCGGCGAAAGCCCTAACCGCAGCCGGCTACAGTAGTTGCTTCAACGTGGCAGAGGGCTTCGAGGGGCCCCTGGATGCCGAGGCGAAGCGCGGCAGAGTGGGGGGATGGAAGGCAGCAGGACTTCCGTGGAGACAATCGTGAACCGAATTCAAGCGCCGATGTTGAGCAACACCAAGCAAGCAACGTATGAACAAAGGACCGTGGCGGGGGCCGAGATGGAAGAGGTCGCGGGTCGCAAGGATCTCGAAGCGCACTGGGTGCGCGTCTGCGATCGGCTGCGCAAGGAGATTGGTGACAAGGCCTTCAAGACTTGGTTCGGCGAGGTTGAGCTGGGCGAGTTGAAGGCGGGCAAGCTCAGGCTCTACGCGCCGACGCGCTTCGTGCGCGACTGGGTGGCGCGCCACTACGGCGACCGCGTGCTCGCCTACTGGCAGGCCGTCAACACCGAGGTCGGCAACGTCGAAGTCAACCTCGTGCCGCCGCCGTCGCCGCCGCGCCGGGCCAATGAGCTCATCGCCATGCCGCCGGTGCCCTCGCAGAGCTACGCGCAACCGATGCCGCGGCTCGGGCCGGCGATCGGGCGCGGTGGCGAGGAATCCTTCCAGGGCCCGGAAGCGCGCTACACCTTCGCCAATTTCGTGGTCGGCAAGCCCAACGAGTTCGCCTATGCCGCCGCTCGCAACATCGCCGAGCAGGACCGGCCGCTGCCCGAACGCAATCCCCTGTACATTTTCGGCGGCGTGGGTCTCGGCAAGACGCACCTGATGCATGCCATCTGGCACGCCATCCGCGAGCGCGATCCCAAAGTGCGCGTGCTCTATCTGACGGCCGAGAGCTTCGTGAACCGCTTCATCCAGGCGCTGCGCACCAAGAACACCGGCCAGTTCAAGGAGCTGTTCCGCAACGTCGACGTGCTCATGGTTGACGACGTGCAATTCATCTGTGGCAAGGAAGCGAGCCAGGACGAGTTCTTCTTCACCTTCAACTCGCTGGTCGAGCAAAACAAGCAGATCGTGCTCTCCTCGGAGAAGCCGCCGAGCGAGCTGCAGGACATCGAGGAGCGCATGCGCTCGCGGCTGGGTAGCGGGCTGGTCGCCGATATCCATGCCTCGACCTACGAGCTGCGGCTGAGCATCCTGCAGACCAAGGCCGAGACGGCGCGCGTGCCGGTGCCGATTGCGGTGCTGGAATTCCTGGCCCACAAGATCAACACCAACATCCGCGAGCTCGAGGGCGCCCTCAACCGCGTCGTCGCGCACGGCCAACTGATCGGCCGAGAGATCACCGTCGAGATGGCGCAGGACGTTCTGCACGACCTGCTGCGCCAGGCCGACCGCAAGGTCACCGTCGACGAGATCCAGCAGAGGGTGGCGGCGCACTACAACATCAAGCTCGCGGAGATGAGTTCACCGCGGCGCGCACGCTCGGTGGCACGCCCGCGCCAGGTCGCGATGTACCTCGCCAAGCAACTCACCACGCTCAGCCTGCCGCAAATCGGCAAGCGCTTCGGCAACCGTGATCATACGACGGTGATGCACGCAGTCCGCAAGATCGAGGAATTGAAGATTTCCGATCTCTCGATTGCAGAAGACGTGGAGTTACTCAAGCGACAGTTGCAGGGCTGACCCCTCCTACACCCTCCCCCGTCGGACGGGGAGGGTGCCCGAAGGGCGGGTGGGGGAAGGCGACCGGAAGGCGCCTTTCTTGCGTCGGATATGGGCGTTAAAGCCCTCAATTGGCGGGCAAAATCGCTTCCCGCCTAGGCGCGGCATGCTATAGTCTGCAACCGTTCCGCAGCGGTCCGTTCGGGCCGCGTGAAACGGGGTGTCCGAAACGGCTTTTAGACCCCTGTAGAGCGATCAAAGCCAACCATGAAACTGACGATCGAACGGGCAGCCCTCCTGAAGGCGCTGGCCCATGTCCAGAGTGTGGTCGAGCGGCGAAACACCATCCCGATCCTGTCCAACGTACTGATCACCGCGCAGAAAGGGCGGCTTAGTCTGGCGGCCACCGACATGGACCTTTCGATCACCGAGTCGGTCGAGGCCAGTGCCGGCAAGACCGGCTCGACGACCGCACCGGCCCATACGCTGTACGAGATCGTGCGCAAGCTGCCGGACGGCGCGCAGGTCGAGCTCGAGACCGCGTCCGACGGCAGCACGCTGGTGATCCGCGCCGGCCGCTCGCGATTCACCCTGCAATGCCTGCCACCGGCCGACTTCCCGGCCATGAGCGAGGGTGACCTGCCGCACCGCTTCCAGCTGCCGGCGACCGACCTCAAGGGCATCATCGACCGCACGCGCTTTGCCATCTCCAACGAGGAGACGCGGTACTACCTGAACGGCATCTATTTCCACGCCGCCGCGTCGAACGAGACCCAGGTGCTGCGCGGTGTCGCGACCGACGGCCACCGCTTGGCGCGCGTCGAGGTGCCCTTGCCAAAGGGCGCGTCGGAGATCCCGGGTGTCATCGTGCCGCGCAAGACGGTGGGCGAGGTGCGCAAGCTCCTCGACGAGAGCGATGGCTCGGTCGATGTCGAGCTTTCCGATACGCGCATCCGCTTCGCCAGCGGCGACGTCACTCTGGTCAGCAAGCTGATCGACGGCACCTTCCCCGACTATGAGCGCGTCATCCCGACCGGCAACGACAAGGTCCTGAACGTGCCGTGCAAGGAGTTCGCCAACGCCGTCGACCGCGTTTCGACGATCTCCACCGAGAAGTCGCGAGCAATCAAGCTCGCCGTCGCAAAGAACGTCGTGACGCTCTCGGCCACCAGCCCGGATGCCGGCAGCGCCACCGAGGAGATCGAGGTCGCGTACGAGGCCACCCCGCTCGAGATCGGCTTCAACTCGCGCTACCTGCTCGACATCACCGAGCAGATTTCGGGTGCCGAGGCGCGCTTC
>JAFAKN010000328.1 GCA_019235415.1 Alphaproteobacteria bacterium | reverse complement strand
TCGCCTGATCACCGGCACGCCGAGCCACATCCTCGAGGTCAACCACTACCTCTACGCCGGCCGCGTCAATTTCAACCGGCCGTTCCGCGCCCTGGTGGCGGGCGGCGGCACGGGCGACGCCTGCATCATGCTGGCGCAGCAGATGGTCGATCGCCGCTGCCCGGGCGAAGTGGTCTATCTCGACCTGTCGGAGGCCTCGCGCCGGGTCTGCGAGGCGCGCGCCAAGGCGCGCGGCTTGCGCAACATCCGCTTCATCACCGGCTCGCTCCTCGACCTGCCGGCGATGACCATCGGCCAGTTCGACTACATCGACTGCACCGGCGTGCTGCATCACCTGCCCGATCCCGCCGTCGGGATGCAGGCACTGGCGAGCGTCTTAAGCGCCGAGGGCGGCATCGGCGTCATGCTGTACGGCGAGTATGGCCGCAGCGGCGTCTATCCCCTGCAGGAGATGCTGCGCACCCTGGCACCGCCGTCGATGGCCCTCGAAGACCGGCTGGCCATGGCCAAGCGGTTGATTCGCTTCCTGCCGACGACCAACCTGTTCCGCCGCAACCCTTATCTCAACGACCACGTCACTGGCGGCGACGCGGGTCTCTACGACCTGCTGCTGCACAGCTGCGACCGCGCTTTCACGGTGCCGGACATCGGACGGATGGCCGCCGAGTGCGGCCTGCGGGTGGTCGCCTTCCTGGAACCGGTGCGCTACGAGCCCGCGACCTACATGAGCGACCCGATCATCGCCCGGCAGCTCAGCGCACTCCCCCTGCTGGAGCGCGCTGGCTTCGCCGAGTGCCTGGCCGGCAACCTGCGCACGCACGTGTTCTATGCAACGCGCGCCGGCTTCGACACGGTGGCGCGGCCGGAAGATACCTCGGCGATCCCGGTGCTGCGCGAGATGGACGCCCAGAAGCTGGCGGCCGGCCTGCAGCCGGGCACGCCGCTGATCGCCAATCTCGACGGTTTTCCGTGGCGCGCCCAGCTACCGCCGCTCGCACCGCGCATCATCGGCCAGATCGACGGCCGCAAGACGGTGGCCGAGATCTACACCGCGCTGGGCGCCCATGGCGGCCTGCCGCAATGGGAAGATTTCTACGCGCAGTTCGAGGACCTCTACGTCAAGCTGAACGGCGTGAATCACCTGCTGCTGCGCTTCCGGACCTAGTTTCGGTGTCATCCCGAGCGCAGCGAGGGATCTTTCCTGGCGCCACAAGGATCCCTCGCTCCGCTCGGGGTATCATGAGGCGCCCGCGGTTCCAATAAATCGCGGCGGCGTTCCATCAGCCGGCGCTCTGGCTCGGTGCGGGCAAGCTGCACGGCGCGCTCGAAGTGTCGGCACGCCTCGTCGACGCGGCCGAGTTCCGCCAGGAAGACGCCGCGCGCTGCGGCGCCGTAAGGACCGCCGTCTTCGGTCGGCAACGCCTGCAAGCCCGCCGCTGCGCCGGAGGCGCGACCGACCGCGACGGCGCGCGACAGGCGGACGAGCGGCGACGCATCGAGCGCCAGCAGCTGGTCGTAGACCAGCACGATGCGCGCCCAGTCGGTCTCCGCCGCGCGCTCCGCCATCGCATGCAGGGCGGCGATCTCGGCGCGCAGATGCCAGACCGTGAGCGCGCCGCCGGTGGCCGAGCGCTCGAGGTGAGCCAGGCCGAGCGCGATCAGTCCGCGGTCCCAGCGGTCGCGCGGCTGGTCTTCGAGCAATTGCGCCACACCCTCGGGATCGACCCGGGTGGGCAGGCGTGCCGCGGTGAGCGCAAGCAGTGCGGCGAGAGCGTCGCTCGCCGGTCCTGCGGTCATGGGATGCTGGGCGAGAGCGCGCGCCAGGCGCAGCGCCTCGGTGCACAGCTCGGGCTGCACCAGGGCTTCGCCCGAGCTCGCCGAGTAGCCTTCGTTGAACATCAGGTAGAGCGCGGTGCGCACCGATTCGACCCGCGCCGGCAGCGCGTCGGGCGGCGGCGGCGCGACGTCGACCCTCGCCTGCTCGAGCTGGCGACGCGCGCGCACCAGGCGTTGGGCGATTGTCGTCGGCTCGCTCAGGAGTCCGGCTGCGATCTGCGGCACGTCGAGCCCGCATACCGACTTCAGCGCGAAGGTGACGCGCATCTCGGGCGACAGAACCGGATGGCACACCGCGAACAGGAGCGCGAGCTCGTCATCGTTGAGCTCGCGGCCGAAGCGACCCTCGCTTTCCACGGCCTGCGGCTCGAACGGCAGCAGCTCATCGGCGAGGGCCAGGCCGCGCACTTCGTGGCGCAGCTGGTCGAGGGCGCGATTGCGCGCGACGGCCGCGAGCCACGCCTCGGGTCTTGCCGGCACGCCCTTGAACGGCCAGGAGGTCAACGCCTGCAGGAGCGCATGCTGGACAGCGTCCTCGGCCAGCGCGATGTGCCGCGCGCCCAGCCGCCGCGCCAGGGCGGCGACCAGGCGGCTCGTCGATTCGCGCGCCAGCGAATCGACGAGCCGGTCGATGTCGCTCAGCTGGCGGCCGCCGATTGACGCATCTGCGTCATGTCGTCGATCGGCCGGATCTCGACCCAGTTGGTCGGCGCCAGGGTGAGATGCGGGCAGTCCGTGGCAATCGCCTCGGCCTCGGCCGCGTCCTTGGCCTCGATCACGAAATAGCCGCCGATCACTTCCTTGGCCTCGGCGTAGGGGCCGTCGCTGGCGACCGGCTTGCCGTCCTTGAGCTTGATGTGGCGCACGCCGCCCGCGGCCAGCTTCTCGCCGCCGATCAAGGTGCCCTTCTGGCGCAGGCTGTCGGCCCAGGCCATGTAGCGCTTGCCCATCTCGATGAACTTTTCGCGTGGCAGGTCCACGTTGTAGTTGGGGACCTGGTGCAGCAGCAGCATATATTGAGCCATCGTCGATCTCCTCTGCGTGGTGACGGTCCATCCCGTCACCTCATCGACGTCCGACCCGGCGCGGAATCGACATTCCTTTCGGCGGAACGTTTCTGTCATCCCGAGCGCAGCGAGGGACCTTTCCTGTCGCCTGAAAGGTCCCTCGCTACGCTCGGGATGACACGTTGAGCGCCTCCGGGTTGATGACGTTGATCGGCTTGCCGTCGAGCCAGGCTTCGATGTCCTCGATGGTGCCGGCGTAGAAGTGCCGGTAGCTCTCCTCGACGACGTAGCCCAGGTGCGGCACCAGGGTGACGTTGTCGAGCTTGGTGAGCGGATGGCCCTTGGGCAGCGGCTCCTTGTCGTACACGTCGAGCCCCGCATGGGCGATGGTGCGGCTCTTGAGTGCGTCGATCAGGGCGGCCTCGTCGAGAATCGGCCCGCGCGAGGTGTTCACCAGGATCGCCGTCTTCTTCATCTTGGCAAGATCGGCGGCCCCCAGAAGCCCGCGCGTGCGAGCCGACAGCACGAGATGGATCGAAACGAAGTCGGAGGTCGCCAGCAGCTCGTCCTTCGAGACCAGCTTGGCGCCGCCCTTGGCCGCCTTTTCCTCCGTGAGGTTCTGGCTCCAGGCGACCACATCCATGCCGAATGCCTTGGCGTAGCCCGCGACGCGGCTGCCGAGCCGCCCCAGCCCGAGCACGCCCAGTCGCTTGCCCTCGAGCACGACCATCTGCTCGATTCCGTCATGCCAGCCGCCCTGGCGCATCAGGCGTTCGCCCTTGGCGAGATCGCGCGCACAGGACATCAGGAGCGCCCAGCAGAGCTCGGCCGTCGAGGCGTTCGAGCCGCCGCCCGGGGTGTTGCTGATCGGGATGCCGCGCTCGCTCGCCGCCTTGTCGTCGAGGCTGGAGGCGCGCGCGCCGGTCAACACCATGAACTTGAGGTTGGGCAGCTTCTCGATCAGCGTCCGTGGGAATGCCGTGCGCTCGCGCAGCAGGCCGAGGATTTCGAAGCGCGCAAGCTTCTCGGCAGCGTCCTCGACCGACGAGAACGGCTCGTGGAACACGGTGATGTCGACGCCGCGCCTTCTCAGGCGATCCCAGTCCGCCATGCTGAGGGCGACCTTCTGGTAATCGTCGAGCAGGGCGAGCTTGTGGGTTTGCGGCATGGCGTTTCCTGGGAGACAATGATGGCGCGGTCACTATAGCCGCTGGAGCTGCCCGTGAGCATCATCGTGACGCCCGTGACGGCCGACTTCGTTGCCGAGATCTCCGGCATCGACCTCGCCCGGCCGCTCCAGCCCGCCGACCGCGACGCGATCGAAGAGGCGATCGACCGCTACGCCGTCGTGGTCTTCCACGATCAGTCGCTCGACGACGAGCGGCAGCTGGCCTTCGCCCGGCATTTCGGGCCGATCCAGGCCTCGGCGCAGAAGGCACGGCACCAGGACATCAAGCATCGCATCGCCTCGGTCGAGATCGCCGACGTCGCCAACCTCGACGGCGACGGTAACGTGTTGCAGCGCGACAGCCGACGCCGGCTCGACTGGCTGGCCAACCGGCTGTGGCACACCGACGCCTCGTTCCGTGCCGTGCCGGGGGCGCTGTCGATGCTCTACGCCCACGTCGTGCCGGACGAGGGCGGCGAGACGGAGTTCGCCGACTTGCGTGCCGCCTACGACGCGCTGCCGGACAGGACCAAAGCCGA
>JAFAKN010000548.1 GCA_019235415.1 Alphaproteobacteria bacterium | reverse complement strand
CTGGAAGGACCTCACCGACTCGGTGAACGCCATGTGCGGCAACCTCACCGACCAGGTGCGCAACATCGCCGAGGTGACCACCGCCGTGGCGCGCGGCGATCTCTCCAAGAAGATCACCGTCGACGTGCGCGGCGAGATCCTGCAGCTCAAGGAGACCATCAACACGATGGTCGACCAGCTGAACGGCTTCGCCGGCGAAGTGACGCGCGTCGCGCGCGAGGTCGGCACCGAAGGCAAGCTCGGCGGCCAGGCGCAGGTGCCCGGCGTCGCCGGCACCTGGAAGGACCTCACCGACAACGTCAACTCGATGGCCACCAACCTCACCGCCCAGGTGCGCAACATCGCCGAGGTGACGACGGCCGTGGCGGGCGGCGACCTCTCCAAGAAGATCACCGTCGACGTGCGCGGCGAGATCCTGCAGCTCAAGGAGACCATCAACACGATGGTCGATCAGCTGAACAGCTTCGCCGGCGAAGTGACGCGCGTCGCCCGCGAGGTCGGCACCGAAGGCAAGCTGGGCGGCCAGGCGCAGGTGCCCGGCGTGGCCGGCGTGTGGAAGGACCTCACCGACAACGTCAACCTGCTGGCCGCAAACCTCACGACCCAGGTGCGCAACATCGCCGAGGTGACCACCGCCGTCGCGACCGGCGATCTCTCCAAGAAGATCACCGTCGACGTGCGCGGCGAGATCCTGCAGCTCAAGGAGACCATCAACACGATGGTCGACCAGCTGCGCTCGTTCGCCGGCGAGGTGACGCGCTTGGCCCGCGAGGTCGGCACCGAGGGCAAGCTCGGCGGCCAGGCGCAGGTGCCGGGCGTCGCCGGCACCTGGAAGGACCTGACCGACAACGTCAACTTCATGGCCACCAACCTCACCGCCCAGGTGCGCAACATCGCCGAGGTGACCACCGCCGTCGCCAACGGCGATCTCTCCAAGAAGATCACCGTCGACGTGCGCGGCGAGATCCTGCAGCTCAAGGAGACCATCAACACGATGGTCGACCAGCTGAACGGCTTTGCCGGCGAAGTGACGCGTGTCGCGCGCGAGGTCGGCACCGAAGGCAAGCTGGGCGGCCAGGCGCAGGTGCCGGGCGTCGCCGGCGTGTGGAAGGACCTCACCGACAACGTCAACCTGCTGGCCGCGAACCTCACGACCCAGGTGCGCAACATCGCCGAAGTCACGACGGCAGTGGCGACCGGCGACCTCTCCAAGAAGATCACCGTCGACGTGCGCGGCGAGATCCTGCAGCTGAAGGAGACAATCAACACCATGGTCGATCAGCTGCGCTCGTTCGCGGGCGAAGTGACGCGCGTGGCGCGCGAGGTCGGCACCGAGGGCAAGCTCGGCGGCCAGGCGCAGGTGCCGGGCGTCGCCGGCACCTGGAAGGACCTCACCGACAACGTCAACATGCTGGCGGCCAACCTCACGACCCAGGTGCGCAACATCGCCGAGGTGACCACCGCCGTGGCGGGCGGCGATCTCTCCAAGAAGATCACCGTCGACGTGCGCGGCGAGATCCTGCAGCTGAAGGAGACAATCAACACGATGGTCGACCAGCTGAACGGCTTCGCCGGCGAAGTGACGCGCGTCGCCCGCGAGGTCGGCACCGAAGGCAAGCTCGGCGGCCAGGCGCAGGTGCCGGGCGTCGCCGGCACCTGGAAGGACCTCACCGACAACGTCAACATGCTGGCGACCAACCTCACGACTCAGGTGCGCGCCATCGCCGAGGTCTCCGCCGCAGTGACCAAGGGCGACTTGACCCGGTCCATCCAGGTCGACGCTTCAGGCGAGGTGGCCGAGCTGAAGGACAAGGTCAACATCATGATCGACAACCTCCGTCTCACGACGGAGCGCAACAGCGAGCAGGATTGGCTGAAAACCAACCTCGCCAAGTTCACCAACATGCTGCAAGGCCAGCGTGACCTGCGCACCGTCGGCCGGCTCCTGCTGAGCGAGCTGACGCCGCTGGTCGGCGCGCACCAGGCGGTGATCTACCAGACCGAAACCGAGGTGGAGGGCGAGGACAAGCTTCGGCTGCTCTCGGTCTACGCCGATTCCAGCAACGGCCATCCCGACACGATCCGTATCGGCGAGGGCCTGATCGGCCAGTGCGCCGCCGAGCGTCGGCAGATCCTGATTTCCGACATGCCGACGACCCTGCATCCGATCAGCTCCGGTCTGTTCCAGGCCATGCCCAAGAGCGTGATGGTGCTGCCGATCCTGTTCGAAGGCCAGGTCAAGGCGGTGATCGAGCTCGCCTCGCTCAGCCACTTCACCGAGCTGCAGATCGCCTTCCTCGAACAGCTCACCACCGCGATCGGCATCGTGCTGAACTCGATCGAAGCTACAATGCAGACCGAGGGCCTGCTCGAGCAGTCGCAGAAGCTTGCGAGCGAGCTGCAGACCCAGCAGGTCGAATTGCAGCAGACCAACGAGCAGCTCGAGCAGAAGGCCGCCCAGCTCGCCGAGCGCAACTTCGAGGTCGAGCGCAAGAACCAGGAGATCGAGCAGGCGCGCCGGGCGGTGGAGGAGAAGGCGTCGGAGCTGGCGCTCACCTCGCGCTACAAGTCGGAGTTCCTGGCCAACATGAGCCACGAGCTGCGCACGCCGCTCAACTCCATCCTGATCCTCGGCCAGCAGCTCGCCGACAATCCGGAAGGCAACCTGCTGCCGCGCCAAATCGAGTTCGCGCGCACCATCCACGGCGCCGGCACCGATTTGCTGAACCTGATCAGCGACATCCTCGACCTCAGCAAGATCGAATCGGGCACCGTGACGGTCGACGCCGAGGAGATCTTTCTCACCAACGTGCTGGAGACGGTGGCGCGGCCGTTCCGGCACCAGGCCGAGTCGCAGGGCCTCTCGTTCGACGTTCAGGTCGATCCCAACCTCGGCCGTTCGATCGTCACCGATTCCAAGCGCCTGCAGCAGATCCTGAAGAATCTGCTCAGCAACGCGCTGAAGTTCACCGCCCAGGGCAGCGTCCGCCTCCGTGTCGTGAACGCGCTGACCGGCTGGCGCTCCGACAATACCGCGCTGAACCAGGCGAGCGCGGTGGTCGCCTTCGAGGTCACAGACACCGGCGTCGGCATTCCGGTCGAGAAGCAGAAGATCGTGTTCGAGGCCTTCCAGCAGGCCGACGCATCGACCAGCCGCAAGTACGGCGGCACGGGCCTGGGTCTCGCCATCAGCCGCGAGCTCGCCATGCTGCTCGGCGGCGAGCTCACCTTGCGCAGCACGCCGGGCATCGGCAGCACCTTCACGCTGCTCCTGCCGACCATGTACACCGGCCCGCGCACCGCGCTGCGCACGCCGCAGCCCGGCTCGCTGCCGCTGCCGCAGGTCGCCCTGCCGGAGCACCTCGCCGACCAGTTCCCCGACGATCGGCACAACATCGAGGTGGGTGACCGCACGCTGCTGATCGTCGAGGACGATCCCAACTACGCCGGCATCCTGCTCGATGCCGCGCACGCCGCCGGCCTCAAGGCCGTGGTGACGGCGCGCGGCGCGGAGGCGCTCGACCTCGCGCTGCAATACAAGCCCGTCGCCATGTCGCTCGACATCTTCCTGCCCGACATGCTGGGCTGGAACGTGCTCAGCCAGTTCAAGCGCACGCTCGAGACCCGGCACATCCCCGTGCAGATCCTGAGCATGGACGAGGACCGCCAGCAGGGCCTGGCGCGCGGCGCCTTCTCCTACCTCAACAAGCCGACCACGACCGAGGGGCTGAACGCGGCGCTGGCGCGCATCAACGAGTACGTGCGGCCGCGCAAGAAGCGGCTGCTGATCGCCGAGGACAACGCCGCCGAGCGCATGAGCGTCGCCCAGTTGCTGTCGCATCCCGACGTCGAGATCGTCGAGGCCGATTCCGGCCACGGCGCGCTCGAACGGCTGCGCGAGCAGCGCTTCGACTGCATGGTGCTGGACCTGCGCCTGCCCGACATCTCGGGCTTCGAGGTGCTGGAGGAGATCCAGCAGGACGACGCGCTTTCTGACCTGCCGGTGGTCGTGTTCACCGGCCGTGACCTGTCGCCGGACGAGGACGCTCGCCTGCACAGCATGGCGCGCTCCATCGTGGTCAAGGGCGCGGCTTCGCCCGAGCGGCTGTTCGACGAGACCGCGCTCTTCCTGCACCAGCTCGCCGCCGAACTGCCGGAAGACAAGAAGCGCATGCTCGAGCGCCTGCACAGCTCAGACGAGATTCTGGCCGGCAAGACGGTGCTGGTCGTCGACGACGACACGCGCAACATCTTCGCGCTGTCGAGTGCGCTGGAGCGCCGCAGCATGCGGGTGCTTACGGCGACGACCGGACGCGAGGCGATCGCCATCCTGGAGAAATCGCCCGAGGTGGCCATCGTGCTGATGGACATCATGATGCCCGAGATGGACGGCTACGAGACCATCGCGTTGATCCGCGGCAATCCAACCCTGCGGCGCCTGCCGATCGTCGCATTGACCGCCAAGGCGATGAAGGGCGACCGCGAGAAGTGCCTGGAAGCCGGCGCCTCGGACTATCTTGCCAAGCCGGTCAACACAGAGCAGCTGTTCTCGGCGCTGCGGCTCTGGCTGCACCGGTGAAGCAAGCGTCGGGTCAGGCCGAGATGGACCAGGTCAACATCCTGCTGATCGACGATCAGCCGGCCAAGCTGCTGAGCTACGAGGTCATCCTCGGCGAGCTCGGCGAAAACCTCATCAAAGCCACCACGCCGCACGAGGCGCTGGGCATTTTGCTCAAGACGCAGGACATCGCGGTCGTGCTGATCGACGTCGTCATGCCCGGCGTCGACGGCTTCCAGCTCGCGGCCATGATCCGCGAGCATCCGCGCTTCCAGAAGCTCGCCATCATCTTCGTCTCGGCGGTGCAGGTCACCGAGACCGACTATCTGCGCGGCTACGAGATCGGTGCGGTCGACTACGTGACGGTGCCGGTCGTGCCCGAGGTGCTGCGCGCCAAGGTCCGGGTGTTCGTCGACCTCTACCGCAAGACGCACATGCTCGAGACGTTGAACGCCGAGCTCGAGGCCCGCGTCGCGGCGCGCACCGCCGAGCTCGCCGCCCAGACCGAGCGCCTGCGGCGCAGCGAAGAGCGCCGGTCGATCGCGCTGTCGGCCGGCGACATGGGCTCCTGGGAGGTCGACGTCGCGACCGGCCACATCGAATGGGACGACGGACCCTATCGGATTTTCGACGTCGATCCCGCGACATTCGACCCCACGGTCGAGCGCATCGAAGCCATGATGCATCCGGAAGAGCGTGACAGAAGCTCGCTCCGCGCCATGCTCGCCACGGCCGGCGATCGCTTCCAGACCGAGTTCCGCATCGTGCGGCCGAGCGGCGAAGTGCGCTGGTGCTACGGCGCCGGCATCATCTCGCGCGATTCCGCCGGCAATCCGGCCCGCATGAATGGCGTCATTCTCGACATTACCGAGCGCAAGCGCGCCGAGGAACGGCTGGTGCTGCTGGCGCGCGAGGTCGACCATCGCGCCAAGAACACGCTCGCCGTCGTGCTGTCGGTGCTCAGGCTGACGCGCGCCACCAGCATCAAGGACTTCATCACCGCCGTCGAAGGTCGTGTCCATGCGCTGGCCGCGACGCACAACCTGCTTTCCTCGACGCGCTGGGAGGGTGCGCATCTGCGCAAGATCGTCGAGGAGGAGATGGCGCCCTACCAGGCAAGCCATCGCCAGCGCGTGATCACGCGCGGGCCCGACGTCGTCCTGCTGCCGGCGACCGCCCAGGCCATGGCGCTGGCCCTGCACGAGCTCGCCACCAATGCCGCCAAGTACGGGGCGCTCTCGACCGAATCAGGCACGCTGAGCGTCGCGTGGCGGGCCGGGCCTCAGTCGCTGGTCCTCGAATGGTTGGAGACAGGCGGCCCTCCGGCCTCGGAACCGGCACGGCTCGGCTTCGGACTTACCATCGTGCGCTCCAGCATAGAGGCGCAGTTCCGTGGCGGCGTGCGCTATGACTGGCGGCCCGAAGGGTTGCGCTGCACGCTCTCCATCCCGGTCGCCCAGATCGTGCCGATGCCGCCCGGACCCGCGCCGGAACCGGAGCAATCGGCAACCTCGGGCGAGCGGCCGAGGCTTTCGGGAATGCGACTGCTGGTGGTCGAGGACGAGCTGCTCGTCAGCATGCTGATCGAGGAGATGTTGATCGGCCTCGGCGTCACCGTCATAGGGCCACATGTCAGGCTTGCCGATGCGTTGGCCGCCGCCAAGGTCGAGCGATTCGACGGGGCGGTGCTCGACATCAACCTGGCCGGCGAGCAGGCCGATCCGCTGGCCGATCTCTTGATGGCCAAAGGGATTCCCTTCGTGTTCATTACCGGCTATCAGCGCGAAAGCTTGGATCGTCGCTATGTCAACGTCCCCGTCCTGCAGAAGCCGATCGATGCCGCCGCGCTGCAAGGCGTGCTGCTGAGCCTGATGCGCTCCCGGCCCATGCTGCAAGCCGCCGACGCCGGCTGACGCAAGACGCGCACGGCCCCGATGGCGATCGTCCTTTCGGAGAACTTCCGCGCACTGTTCTACGCGCCCTTCTATGCCGCCTACGCGACGGGCAGCTTCGCCGATGCCGGCGTCGAGGTGGTGCTGAGATCCTCGCCGGCGCCTTCGGCCACCGTACGCGCGCTGCGAACCGGCGCAATCGACGTCATGTGGGGTGGGCCGCTGCGCGTGATGATGACCCATGACGCCGAGCCAGACGCGGATCTGGTCTGCTTCGCCGATGTGGTCGCCCGCGATCCGTTCTTCGTGATCGGCCGCAGGGCGCGACCCGACTTCCGGCTTGGCGACCTCGCGCAGATGAAATTCGCCACGGTCTCGGAAGTGCCCACGCCCTGGATCTGCCTGGCGGACGACCTGCGTCGTGCCGGCGTGGACCTCGCGCGATTGGACCGCGTCTGCGGCCCGACCATGGCGGAGAACGCCATCGCACTGCGTGAAGGCAAGCTCGATGCAGTGCATCTCTTCCAGCCGTATGCCGAGGAGCTTTTAGCGTCGGGCGCGGGGCACCTCTGGTACGCCGCCGCCTCGCGCGGCCTTACCGCCTACACGACGCTCGTCACGCGGCGCTCCACGCTGCAGGATCGCGCAGGCGAGCTGCTGGCGATGACGCGCGCCATGCGTGCAGCGCTACGCTGGTTCGCCAAGACGCCCGCCGACGAGATTGCCGATGCGCTGAAAAGATACTTTCCCGATGTCGCGCCGGCGATGTTTGCCGCAGCCATCGAGCGCTACCGCAAGCTTGGCCTGTGGGGAGCCGATCCGCTGATCCGCCGCGAAGGCTACGACCGGCTGCATGCCGCCATGCGTGCCGCCGGCGTCCTGTCACGCGACATCGCCTACGAGACCTGCGTCGACACGAGCCTCGCACGGCAGGCGATTGCCGACAGTGAAGCGGGATAGGCCCATTCCGTCATCCCGAGCGGAGCGCAGCGTAGTCGAGGGACCTCTCTTGACGATGCATCCCCAAAAGAGGTCCCTCCGCTGCGCGCTTCGCGCTCCGGTCGGGATGACGGAGGGGGCTACGGCTTGATCGTGACGCAGGCGGGTTCGATCTCCTGCTTGGCGATCTCCAGGAAGCGGCTGAGAGGGCAGGCCTTGTCGCGGGCGTAGGCAGCGCAGGCCGGCACCTGGACGGAATCCATCCCGGGTGGCTGGCCGAGATTGAGCTCCACGCCGTCGCGCATCTGCAGCAGCGTCTGCGCGTAGTAGGCGACGCGCACGTAGTGCAGGCCGGACTGGACCTCGCGATAGAGCTCGAAGGCCAGCGCGCCGCCGGGCGGCGCGGCGTATTGCGGGAATCCGGGGATCTGCCAGCCGAGCTTCAGCAGGCTCTGCAGGTAGGAGATGTTCTCCTCGTGGGCGACCAGCAGCGCGAAGCGCACCGGGTAGGGCCGGCGCCCAATGCCGGGAAACTGGTGGCCGTCCTGCAGGGTGTCCACGACCTGGGCCAGCAGGTTCGATCCCTTCTGCCGCGCTATCGTGAGCGTGCGTTGCGTCAGGTCGACGTTCAGCTGCTCGATCTGCATCAGTTGAACAAGCTGGGCGTCGTCCCTGAGCCGCCCCCATGCCACCTGGTTCGGCGGCAGCCCTTCCGCGGCCTCCATGAGAAAGGCCTCCGCTGCCGTCGAGCCGTAGCCGATCGGCCCGCTGATCGAGGCACGGCCGCCGGGCCGAACCTCCAAGGTCGACAGCGCCGCGGGCGATTCGCAGCGCCCGCCTCCGGCAACGCCGGGCGGACAAAGCACGGCATGCATGGCCGTGAGTTCCGGCGAGAACTCGCGCGTGACGGAGGTGAAATTGCCGCCGATGCGAGCGAGGATGGCGTTGCGGGTGGCAGCCGGGTCCATCGGGCAGGACGCCGTCGGCTGCGGATTGAACAGCGGGTCCGGCGTCGCGTCTGCCTGGTAATGCAGGATGACCTGCATGCAGCGCGGGTACATGCCGCGCATCAGCGCCACGCCGCTTTCCCGGCTGCGCTGGTCGCTGTCGGTCCAAACGCCCACGGTCCCGGTCGGCGGACAATCGTCGGACTGCACCAGGCCGCGGCCGCCATACAGCACCCGGTACCAGGTCCCCATGTAGCGCATCAGCTCGAAGCCGCGCGCCGTCAGCGTGCCGGGCGGCACCGGCCAGAGCGGCCAGGGCGAAGCCGAATGCTGGTCGAGCTCGGCGTTGCTCTCGACCGGCGCGCGCACGCCGTGCCGGCTGATCAGCACCGCCCGCTCGAGCTGCCAGCCCGGCGGCACCGGCAGGACCTGGGCGTGGACCGACGACGCGCCGACCAGCACCACGGAAGTCAGCCCTACGGAAGCCAGCACGAACGACGCCAGCAACACGACGACAACGCGCAGTCTCATGGAACTCCCCCGACGCGGCGTACTATGCCGTCACCCGGTCCCACCAGTCACGCGTCCTGTACCAGGCGCCGACCACGGGCAGGAACCATGGGTTGCCGGAATAGAACGGCACGGTGGGGAAATCCTGCCCGTCGAAGGCGTTGATCGGCGCATTCGAGCCGCCGGCGATCTTGCGCGCCGTCTGGTAGCCCAGATAGGACATCATGGCGACGCCCGAGCCGTTGCAGGCCAGCAGGTAGTGCATGCCCTGCTCGACGCCCATGTGCGGCAGGAAGTCGAACGCGAAGGCGACGTTGCCGGTCCAGGCATGGGTGATCCGGGTGCCCTTGAGCTGCGGCCAGCGCTCCAACATGTAGCCGTGCAGCACCGGCGCGCTCACTTCCGGCGTCACCTGCGTGAAGCGCGCCCGGCCGCCGAAGATCACCCGCTTGCTGTCGGGCGACTGGCGGTAGTAGCACAGCACCCGCTTGGTATCGCTCACCACTCGGCCCTTGGGGATCAGGCTCTTGACCAGGTCCTCGGGCAGCTCCTCGGTGGCGATGATGTGGCTCGCGACCGGCACCAGGCGGCGCTTCAGCGTCGGTGTCAGGTCCGTCGTGTAGCCGTTGGTCGCGATCACCACCTCGCGCGCTTCGATCGGCCCCTTGTTGGTGCGGACCGTGAAGCCGCCGGCACGCCGGTCGATGAACGCCGCGTCGCATTGCGCGCACAGCCGGACGCCGGCGCGATGCGCCGCCTTGAGGAGGCCACCGTAATAGAGCGCCGGATGCAGCTGGCCGGTGCGTTCCACCACCATGCCGCCGTGGTAGTAGTCCGAGGCGATCTCCTCGCGCTGGCGCTCGCGCGGCACCATGTAGGTGCCGAGGCTGGCGCTCTCGTTGTAGGTGCCGACCTTGGCCGCCTGCTCGGCGTAATGCCGCGGCGTGTAGGCGCCGCTGAAGCGGCCGCTCATGCGCCAGTGGCACTCGATGCCCTCGCGTTCGATCACGGTCTGCACCTGGGAAAGCGAATCGGCGGCGTCGGAAAGCATGCGCTCCATCAGCCGCTTCCATTCCGCGGGATCGCCGCCGACGCCCTTGCCGGAGAAGCCCTTGCCCAAGGTCGTGCCGCCGCTCACGCCGCCGCCGTTGCGCGTCGAGGCGCCGACGCCGAAGTCGCCGCGCTCCAGCACCGTCGCCTCGACCCCCGAGCGCGCCAGCTCGAGCGCCGTCGACAGGCCGCCGTAGCCCGCGCCGACCACCAGCACGTCCGACTTCAGCGGCGGGTCCTGCGACAGCTCGTTGTTGGGATGCCACCATTCCCACCACCAAGGCATCGCCTTGAAGTCCTCGTGGAACACGCTGTCTGCCATCGTAGAAACTCCCTAACGCGCGCTGCCGCTCATGTTCGCGCCACCCAGGCCGCGCCCGAAGCGGCCGATCAGCACCAGCACCAGCACCACCAGCAGGATCTGCATCACCGACACCGCGGCGATCGTCGGATCGATCTCCATCAGGATGTTGTCGAACATCTTCTTGGGCAGGGTCATGTTCGGTCCGGCCAGGAACAGCGCCACCACCAGCTCGTCGAACGAGGAGATGAAGGCGAGCAGCCCCGCCGAGACCAGGCTCGGCCGCAACAACGGCAGCGTCACGCGCCGCAGCGTGCGCCACCGGCTGGCGCCGAGGCCTTCCGCGGCCTGCTCGAGCGAGCGGTCGAAGTCGCGCAGCCCCGCCCCCATCACCAGCACGACGAAGGGCAGAGCGAGCACGGTGTGGGCCACCACCAGGCCGTACCAGGCGCCGATCAGCTTCAGCTTGGCGAACAGGCCGTAGACCGAAACCGACAGCACGATCGTCGGCACGATCACCGGGGCGAGCGCAAGGCGATCGAGCAGCGCGCGCCCTGCGAAGCGGCCGCGCACCAGGCTGAAGGAGAGCGGCACGCCCAAGGCCAGCGCCAAGCCCGCCGTGGCGGAGCCGATGTAGAGCGAGCGCCAGGTGGCGTCGAGCCATTGCGGATCGTCGAAGAAGCGGTCGTACCATTGCCAGCTCAAGCCCGGCGGCGGGAACTGCATGTAGGGTGCCGAGCTCAGCGAGATCGGGAACACCACCATGAGCGGCAGCATCAGGAAGAGGTAGATGGCCGCGCACGCCACGACCAGCAGCCGGCGGCTCATGTGCGAGCCTCGCTTTGCGTGAAGCGTTGGGCCAGCGCATAGACCGCCAAGGTCGCCGCCAGCAGCACTGCCGACAGGGCTGCGGCAAACGGCCAGTTCAGCGTCTGGCGCACCTCCTGCTCGATCAGGACCGCGATCATGATGACGCGTCCGCCGCCCAGCAGGGCCGGCGTGATGAAGAAGCCCAACGACAGGACGAAGACCAACACCGAGCCCGCGAAGATGCCGTTCGCGGTCAAGGGCAGGTAGATGCGCCAGAAGATGCGCCAGTCGGAGGCGCCCAGGCCCTCGGCGGCCGCGACGAGGGCGGGGTCGAGCCGACGCACCGCGCCGTAGATCGGCAGCACCATGTAGGGCAGCAGCACGTGCACCATGCCGATCAGCACGCCGGTGACGTTGTGCAGGAGCGGCAGCGGGTCGCTGATGATCCCTGAATCGATCAGCCAGCGGTTGAACACGCCGTTGCGACCCAGCAGCACCATCCAGGCGTAGGTCCGCACCAGGACCGAGGTCCACAGCGGCAGCAGCACGAAGATGAAGCCGAGCACCGCCCAGCCGGGAGTCGTCGTGGCGATCAGGAAGCCCACCGGATAGCCCAGCAGCAGGCAGATGAGCGTGACCAGCAGCGCGATCTGGAAGGTATTCCAGAACACCCCGAGATAAAGGCCCTCGCCCAGCGCCTTGGCATACCATTCGAAGCTGCCGGCATCGACGCTGTAGCCCAGCATGCGCACGACCGGGAACAGGAAGAAGGCGAACAGCAGGACGAGCGCCGGGACGGCGGGGAAGATGCCGGGCGTCTTCATGGTGAAGCGCCTGGACCAGAAACGCTGTCATCCCGAGCGTCAGCGAGGGACCTTTCCTGTTGCCGTAAAGGTCCCTCGCTGCGCTCGGGATGACAGGATTGCCGTCGCCTAAAACACATGGATCGCATCGGCGTCGATGCCGACCTCGAGGCGCTGGCCGGCGACCGGCAGCTTGCCGCGCGCCGGCTGGCGAACCACGAGCTCCAGTCCGTCCTCGCAGGCCAGCCGCAGCTTGAGGGACGCCCCGAGATAGACCGCCTCAACGACCTCGGCGGCGAAGCCGTTGGCGCCCTTGTCGGCGAAACGCTCGGGCCGCATCAGCACGCCAAGGCGATCGCCCACCTTGCCGTCGCGGTTCACCAGCAGCCGCCGGCCACTCGACAGCGTCACGATGCCGGGCTCGGTCAGCGTGCCGTGGAAGATGTTGCTCTCGCCCACGAAGTCGGCGACGAAATCGTTGGCCGGGCGCTCGTAGATCTCCATGGTGCCCGCGACCTGCTGGATCGCGCCGCGGTTCATCACCGCGATGCGGTCGGAGAGCACCAGCGCCTCCTCCTGGTCGTGGGTGATGAAGATCGTGGTCAGCCCCAGCCGCTTCTGCAGCCGGCGCACCTCGAGCTGCATGGTCTCGCGCAGCTTGCGGTCGAGGGCGCCGAACGGCTCGTCGAGCAGCAACAGTCGCGGATTGAAGACGATGGCGCGGGCCAGCGCCACGCGCTGCTGCTGGCCGCCGGACAGCTGCCGGGGCAGGCGCTCGCCGTAGCCCGCGAGCTCCACCAGGGCCAGGGTTTCGCCGACACGCCTCGCGACCTCGGCCCGCCCGACGTTGCGCATCTCGAGCGGAAAGGCGACGTTGCCCGCGACGGTAAGATGCGGGAACAGCGCGTAGTTCTGGAACACCATGCCGATGTCGCGCCGCGCCGGCGGCATGGCGGTGATGTCCTGGCCGTCGACCGAGACGCGCCCGGCATCGGGCTTCTCGAAGCCGGCTACGACCTTCAAGAGCGTGGTCTTTCCCGAGCCGCTCGGTCCCAGGATGGTCAGCAATTCACCGGGCGCGATGTCGAGGGAGACCTCGTCCAGCGCCACGACCTCGCCGAACCGGCGGCACAGTCCAGTGACGCTGAGATGGCCGGCGACGCTGAGTTGGCCCGACCGGGTCGGCAAGTCAGGCCTTCTTCAGCATCCAGGCGTTCCACAGCTCCTGCGCCTTGTTGCCGTTCTCGGCGTACCATGCATCGTCGATCCAGAACTGCTTGTCGAGGTATTGCGTCGGCAGGTAGGGCTTCACCTTGGCGTCGACGAAGTTCAGCGAGTCGAGATTGAGGCCGGGGTAGCCGAGCTCCGTGGCGTAGATCGCCTGCGCCTGCGGCACCGACATCTCGGCCAGCATCTTCTGCGCCCAGTAGGCGTTCTTGGCGCCCTTGGGGATGACGAAGCTGCCCTGCTTCAGGGCGCCCTCGCCCCATTCCATCTCGACCGGCGCGCCCTTCTTGATGATGTCGTAGAAGCGGCCGTTCCAGCCGGTCGCCAGCACGACCTCCTTGTCGAGCAGGAGCTGAGCGGGTTGCTGGCCGGTCGACCACCACGCCGTGACGTGCGGCTTGATCTGGTCGAGCTTCTTGAACGCCCGGTCGAAGTCGACGGGATAGAGCTTGTCCATCGGCACGCCGTCGGCGAGCAAGGCGAACTCGAGGTTGTCGGTCGGATGGTTGCGCATCGAGCGCGCCCCGGGAAAGGTCTTGACGTCCCACCACTCGGCCCAGGTCCTGGGATGCTTGCCGTCTTTGAAGACGTCGCTGCGGTAGCCGATGATGGTGGTGTAGACCGACGAGGCGAAGACGTAGGGGCTCTGCGCCTTGGCCGGATACTTCGAGCGGTCGACGATCTTGCCGTCGATCTTCTCGACCAGTCCCATCTTGGTGGCGCGGATGGCGTCCTGGCCGCCGATCTCCGTGACGTCCCATTCGACGTTGCCCGAATCGACCATGGCACGCAGCTTGCCGAAGTCCGCCGGGCTCGTCTCGACGACGCGGATGCCGTACTTCTTTTCATAGACGGCGAAGAAGGCCTTGCGCATCGCGGTGCCCATGGCGCCGCCGGAATGATTGACGACGATCTGCGACGGCTTGGCCGGCTCGGTCTGCGCGACCGCCGGCCGCAGCGCGCCGAAGGCGCTCGCGGCGCCGACCCACGACACCACCGTACGGCGGGTTGGACTTTTGGCTCCCCATTTGGCTCCCCATTCGGCTCCCATGTGATCCCCACTTCATTTTTACCCGCGGCAACTCTAGAGCGGCGCCCGATCAAATGGAACCGTGCGCGGTTCCAAGAGCACGACCTCCCGCCCGGCTGATGACAGCCGAGCGGGAAGTGCACCAGGCGCAAGATCGGCGGTGGGCAACACGGTCCATGCGAGGTTGCCGCTGGGCGAATCCTCGTGGTCGCATCGACCGCGCGCTGCTAGCTTCGCCGCCATGCCGGTTCATTGGACGGTTTCCCATCCGCAGCGCCTCGTCGTGGCCGTCGCCAAGGACGAAGTGTCGGGGGCCGACATCGAGCAGTATTTCGCCGGCGTCACCGCCGAAGGCGGCATGTCCTACCGCAAGATCTTCGAGATCACGCATACACCCAATGCGCTCAGCGAGGAGAACCTGAAGGCACTCGGCCAGCGCGTCATGTTCTACGCTCAGCACGGCCAGGTCGGCCCGGTCGCCATCGTCGCCGCCTCCGACGAAAGCTACGCCCAGGCCCGGCTGTTCGCCGAGGCCGCCAAGGTCAGCCGGCCGCTGCAGATCTTCCGCGAGCTGCATGCCGCGCGGCAGTGGCTCGATGCGCAGCCCGCGGTGCGGCGGCCTGGGGAGAGCTAGGCTCTTCCGTGATCCCGAGAGGCTGCGAATCGACCGGTTCACCTCCCCAGCTTCGTTGACAACTTCGTTGGGGAGGGTCCTGGCGCTCGCGGGTTCGCCTCGTGCCTCAGTGCACCACCGGGGCCGAGGCCTCGACCTGGGCCCGGAGTGCCGCGACCTCGGCCGACAATTGCTCGGTCTGCTGGGCTTGGGCCACTGCCAGGATCGCCAGATGATGCACGGCAGCCTGAAGATAGGCTGCGAGCGCTCCCTGGTAAGCCGGCGTCTGCGGGCTCTCGGCCTGCAGCCTGTCGCGCGCCACCACGACATTGCGCAGCGCGTCGCCCAGCGCATCGGACAGCTGAAAGTCGTCCGCCTCGTGGACGTCCCGTCCGCCTTGCACGGAAGTTGCCATGTGAAAGGTTCCCTATGCTGCCCTCTCCGGCCGATAACTCCGCGAATGGGGACTCGTTGCCGCCCGGAGCCCTGGTCAGTCGTTGAAGGGGACGACGTTGCCCTTGTCGTCGATGGCAATCTTCGTAGTCTTGCCGTCCTTCATGGCCGAGCCGCGCCAGACGCCGTCGCCGTCCTTGACCAGCGAGGAGATGGCGCTGTAGCCCGCCGCGAGCGCGCGATCCTTGGCCTCGCCCTCGCTTATTCCACCGATCCCCTTGAGCGGCGCCGCAAGCTCCGGCGCCTTGGCGATGAAGACGTCCTCCCGGCAGGCGCGCATGAACTCGGATCGGCTGATGCGGTCGCCCGCGGGCGGCGCCTCGGCGCGCATTCGGTAGTAGGCGAGGTAGCGATCGGCCTCGCGCCCCTCGAGAATGCCATCGCCGTTGCCGTCCGCGTTCTTCCATTCCCGGGCGCAATCGCCGTCCGAAGCGGCGTTCGCGATGCCACTCGGCGCGATGCCGCCGGGCAATGCGATCCAGCACGCCGCGAGCATGGCGAATGCGGATTGTTTCGTCATGTTCTACCTCAATATCCAGTATTGCGACCGGACCCAGCCACGACCGCAGAACGTCCCCACCGGCAACCCGTTGCGCGAGGGAGCGCCCGCAGCGCCAGCAGCAGCAGCGCCAGAAACAGCAGCCCAAGCGTCAGCCCGATTCGCAGCCCAGCCAGCATCCGGGGCAGCCGGACCGCTAACGCACTGCGACTGGAACCAGGGAATGCCCGCCGATCGGCGGGCATTCCCTTATTGGACACGGCAGCCTGATCGCTGCGGGACCGACCTGCGGCCAACGCACGCATCCGTTACCAAGTCACTGCACGCGTCGCTTGTCGGGAATTTGGCCGCCGGACAAGATTGTGCCCTCAACGAAAGGGGAGCACCTCATGGCAATTGCAGACATCGGCAGCACGTGGGCGCCACGCGTCCTTAGCATCCTACGCATCATGACCGGGCTACTGTTGCTGCAGCACGGCACCGGTAAGCACTTGGGCTTCCCGCCCGGCATACAGGTACCCAATGCCTGGGTCAGTGCGGCAGGATACTTCGAACTTGTAGGCGGCATCTTGATCGTGATCGGCCTTTTCACCCGACCGGTCGCGTTCATCCTCTGCGGCATGACCGCCGTCGCATACTTTATGGCCCATGCGCCGCAAGGCTTCTTCCCGATCCTCAATCGCGGCGAGCTCGCGGTGCTCTACTGCTTCGTGTTCCTGTACATCGCGGCCGCCGGGCCGGGTCCGTGGAGCATCGACGCGACGCGTCGCGCCGCGTAAAACCTCCCCATGGCACTGAAGCGCGTCGCCCTCGAGATCGGCATGGGCACCGACATCCGCGGCGGCGACTACACCAAGGCCGCGGTGCGCGCCTTGCGCGATGCGCTGTGGCACAACTCGCTCACGGTCGCGACGGCGGTCGGCAAATCGAGTGACGACATGCAGGTCGAGGTGCTGATCGGCGTGCCCAAGCCCGACCTGGTCGACAAGCAGCAGGTGCTTGCCGTGCTGCCGCACGGCACCGGCACCGTCAGTGTGATCGAGGGCGGGCTCGAGATCGCCAACGAAGCCGGCACCGACAAGACCGTCATCGCGCAAGCCGCCGCCGTCGTGCGGCTCGACCTGTGACGGAGGCCACGATGGCAGCCCCCAAGATCGTAGCAAGACGCGTCATCCTCGAGCTCGGCACCGGCAACGACCTGCACGGCGGCGACTACACCAAGGCCGCGTTGCGTGCGGTGCAGGACGCCCTGCACCACAGCTCCCTCACTATGATTCGCGCGCTGGGAGTCGATGCCCGCACCGGCATGTTCGTCGACGTCACCATCGGCGTGCAGCAGCCCGACAAGGTCGACGTCGAGAAGGTGAAAGCCTCGCTGCCGCACGGCATCGTCAGCGTGAACGCCGTCAAGGGCGGGCTCGACGTGCCCGACTCGGAAGGCAACGACATCGCCGTCATTGCCAGCGCGGCGGTCGCGGTGCGCCTCGACCTGCCATAGGCGGCCCGTGCTTCTCTACGAGCATCCGCTGTCATCCTACGCCCAGAAGCTCAAGATCGCGCTGCGCGAGAAGGGCCTCGCTTTCGAGGCCGAGATCCCGCGCTGGTCGACGGTGAGGCGCGCATCTTCGATTGAACCATCATCCTCGAATATCTCGAGGACAGGTTTCCCGACCACCGCTGGAACGGATGATGAACTCGGGCGGTGTGGCCGTCGTGCTCGACGGCCTAGCCCTCGCTTCACCTGGCCGCCCGGCTACAAGCGGACTCGGTCGGGGTAACCCCCGACCTGAGGAGGTCCGCCCTCCAATGAGCCGTGCCGTCAAGCGCGACGGCACGGGCGCAATGAGACCTTACTTGTTGTTCGGGTTCTCGCTGGAGCTGGCGCTGGGGTTCTCGTAGGTCGTCCCGCCGGTGCACGGCGTGGTGACGTACGTCTGCTTGTCGGTCGACCAGGTCTCGATCCCGCAGTTCGCCGTGGCAGAGCCGCCGCTCTGGGCGGTCGAGCCGGAAACGGCCTGGCCGGCGCCAGTGCACGGCACCGTTACGTAGGACTGCTTATCGGTCGACCACGTCTCGATGCCGCAAGTCTGATTGTTCGTCTGAGCGTACGCGGCGGCGGCGCCGAAAGTCAGAGCCGCGAGCGCAACGATCGTGAGCTTGCCAAATGCGCGCATAGTTATTCCTCCTGCAAAACGTCCCGATTGAGAGAACGCCTATGCGATGACAAAAGACTTACTGCCATAGCTTTTCACAGCAATACCAAGTTGCTGCCGCATTCGACATCAGTGCGAATGATCTACCGCTGAAGAACACATGAATCGCATTTTCCGCTTGGCCAAACGCGTATCAACAATGGAATTGCATACGCTATGAAACGGGACAGCAGGGCCCCAATGCAAGACTTGCACGACACACAGTTGCGATTACTGAGGTGAACTCATTTCACGCTACGAGCAGAGACCGTCCCTGCTCGATGGCACTGCGCGCCATCGCTTCGAGCTCCGCATCGGTCGCGCTGCTGAGCGGATGGCGAATGACGGCGAAGCGATAGTCGGGCATCCCCAGCACGCGGCTCATCATTTCGGCGGCGCTGACGAAGCGTTCGGTCATGACGCTGAAGGCGGGGACCAGCAGGCGTTCGGCGGTAACGGAGTCGTGCAGACTGCACGATGAGCAGCTGCCTCAATCTCCGATGCCGGAGATGACCGCGTCCCAGCCCTTGGTCTCGGCCACGATCGCGGCATCGGCCGGCGCGCTGTAGTTGGACTTGGTGCGGCTCACGACCTGCCCCACGCCGTGCTCCTCGCGCAACAGCCGTTCGAGGTGCGAGAAGAAGCCCTTGGTGCCTTCCTTGCCGTTGGAGATGAAGCCCACGGTCTTGCCCTCGAGCGAAGCGAGCCGCGGCGCGAGCTGGCCTTGGGGCGGAGCCTTTTCCGGGGTGGGATCGAGAACGAGGAACGACATGTCCGGCCTCACTTCACTATTTGGGAGGTTCGCAATCGACGCAGGCGCCGATCGCCAGGGTGACGGCGTGACTCTTGTTGCCGAGCCAGGGCGGGATGACCGCCCCGAAGCCGCCGGCCGGCCCGCCCGCGGCCACGACAAGCAGCTGATCGGAGGACTCCATCGCGGGGTAGACGCTGTCGCCCCGGTCGCGCACCACGGCGCCCTTGCCGACCTCGGCCCATTCGCGGCGATGGATGCGCGCGCGCTCGTGGATGAACGCGGCGATGTCGCTCTTGCTCCAGCCGGCGGCCTGCAGGTGATCGCGCAGCTGCTTGGGAATGACCAGCGCATAGTTGCCCGGATGGATCGAGTAGTGGCGCAGGTTGGCGCGCATCTCGGCGGCGAAGGTTTCGAGGATCTCCTCTGGCCTGGTGGTCCATTCGTTCATGATCTGCCGCGGCGCGCCGGCCGCCATCACGGTGACCGCCGAGGCCTCGCGCGGCAGGCCGCGCTGCTGCGACAGCGACAACCAGCTGGTGTCTTCCTCGTCCTCGGCCACGCAGTAGCTGAACTTGCCGGGATGGCCTAACGTCGAGCGATCGATCGAGCCCGGGCGCACGTCCAAAAGGTTGATCAGGCAGAGCCTTATGGCGCGGCCGATGACGGCCGTGGCGCGGTCGCTGTTGCCCAGCGCGTTGAAACCGCCCGAAGCCCCCAGCTCGAGCCGGATCGGCCCGTTCAGCACCACCAGCACGGCGCAGCCGCCGGTGCTGGCCGTGGCGCCGTGCATCAGGAACTCCTCCTGCATCATGGCCGTCCAGGCCGTGACCACGACCGGGAAATGCATCGGCAGGCAGCCGGCCATCACGGCGTTGATGGCAAGCTTCTCGGCGGTGACCGGGAGCCCGCGCACCGGCTCGATGCCGATCAGCTGGTCGGGCGGCATCATCGCCCAGTCGAGGCAGGCTTCGACCGCCTCGCCGGTCGGCGGCACGATTGGCAGCCCGTCGGTCCAGCCGTTGCTGTGATAGAGCTCCTGGACCGCACCTATGTCGTGGGCCTCGTAGGTCCGTGAAGAGAGCGGCACGTCGTTCCTCCACGGCAAGCATAGTCCCGACGGACGCTATGCCAACCGCAACTTGATAGACAGAATTGTTGCAGAAGGCGCATCAATGTTTGTGGCAGGGAGATCTGTCATCCCGAGCGCAGCGAGGGACCTTTGCTGTTGCCTTATAGGTCCCTCGCAATGCTCGGGATGACAAAGTTGGAACTCCGGTCCGGCAAGAGGATTACTCCCGCGGCCACTCCCGGCGCAGCAGGGCGAACAGGCCGGATGCGGCCGGTGTCGGCTCGCGCTCGCGAAGGGCGATCAGTCCGATGCGACGGACCAGCCGCGGCTCGAGCGGGACGGTGCCCAGACCGCGCGCCTGCGGTCCCCGAATGGCACCGCGCGGCACGATGCCGACCCCAGCCCCGGCCGCGACCAGGCTGAGCAACGTCGCGATCTGCGTCACCATCACCATCTGGCGCAAGGGTACGCCGGCCATCGCGGCCGCCGCATCGATGGTGCGACGCGTGCGCGAATCGGTCGGCAGGGCCACGATCGTCTGCTCGACCAGGTCGGCAAGGCCAACCTTGTGGCGGCCGACGAGCTTGTGCCGTGCCGGCACGACGACACAGAACGTCTCGCGCCCCAGCGCCGTGCCCACCGCATAGTCGGGCAACTCGTCGATATAGCCGATGCCGAAATCGGCGACGCCGCTGCGGACGTCCTCCATCACCGAGCCATGCACGCTTTCGCGGACATGGATCTCGACACCCGGACGGTCGGCGCGATAGGCGGCGATGAGGCGCGGCAGGGCGGCGCCTGCGACCGACATCACGCTCGCCAGGACGACCAGGCCGCGCCGCTCCTGCGCCACCTCGCGAACGCTCTGCACGGTGATGCCGAGATCGGCCAGCATGCGCTCGGCGACCGCCGCGAACTCGCGGCCCGCCGCCGTGACCTGCACACGCCGCGTCGAGCGGTCGAACAGGCGCACGCCGAGCGCCGCCTCGAGGCGCTTCACGATCCGGGTCAGCGTCGGCTGCGACAGGCGAAGATAAGCGGCCGCAGCGATGAAGCTGCCGTATTCGACGAGCGCCAGCACGGCTTCGAGCTGGCGGGCACTGACGTCTGGAAGCGAGGCGCGCGGCATCAGGCGGCAGGATCAGGAGACGCGCCGACTGGAGTGTCCGCCACAAATTTACGCCGCCAGCATGCGCTCGCGGTTGCGCTCGCGCACGATGGGCATGACCCATCGGCCGAAGCGCTCCGCCTCCTCGTCGTGCAGGTAGCCCGACATGCAGAAGGAATGGCAACCGAGGTCGATATAGTTCTGCAACGTGTCGGCGCACTGTTGGGGCGTACCGACGATGGCGATGCCGGCTCCCGGCCGCACCGCAGTGATGCCGGTCCACAGATGCGGCTCGATGGTCTCGCCGATCGCCGCGAGCTCGCGCACGCGGCGGTTGGCCTCCGAGGTCGCGAAGTGCTTCTTGACGAACGCCTTCTGCGCCTCGCTGGCATGGCTCACCAGCTCGTGGGCGAATGCCCAGGCCTCCGTCTCGGTCTGCCGGCAGATGATCTGTAGCCGCATGCCGAAGCCGATGGCGTGCTCGCGGTCGTGCCTCGCCGCCATCGCCCGGATCTCCGCCATGTTGGCGCGAATACGATCGTAGGTGTCGCCCCAGAACAGGTGCACGTCGGAGTGCTTGGCGGAAATCTCCCACGCCTGCTTCGAGCCGCCGCCGAGGTAGAACTTGGGGTACGGCCTCTGCAGCGGATGGGGCCGGATCTGTGCGCCCTTCAGCTGATGGAACTTGCCGTCGAAATCCACCGGGGCCCGCGCCGTCCACAGTGCCTTCAGGATCGAGACCTCCTCGTCCATGATCTCGTAGCGCTGCTCCTTGGCCCACTTGATGCCTTCGGAGGCGTTCTCGTCCTCGCTTTGGCCGGCAATCAGGTTGACGCAGATGCGGCCGCCCGAGAGCTGGTCGAAGGTCGCGATCATCTTCGCCAGAAGCACCGGATTGATGTAGGACGGCCGCGCCGCCACCAGCATGCGGATCGACTTGGAGCGGCCGACCATCAGCGCGCTGGAGACCCAGGCCTCCCAGCAGGCGGTCTGCACCGGCACCAGCATGTACTCGAAGCCGGCCGCTTCGGCGGCGGCGACCACGCGGTCGAACATCTCGAGCGAAGGAGCGACCTGCGCGCCCACCAGGCCATAGGCCGTGGTGTCGCCCGCCGTCGGCAGGAACCAGCCGAATTCAAGTCTGCGCATGGCTCGATTGTCTCCCGCGCCGCTATTCGGCGCAATTGCTGCTGGCCGCAGCACGCGCGGCGCGGCACCATCGCCCGCAAGGGAGGACATTCGATGCTGCAACCCGGCAAGCGCCCGACGATCGCATCGCGGCACGGCATGGTGGCCGCCGCCCATCCGGTGGCCGCCGCGGCCGGAGCACGCGTGCTGAGCAATGGCGGCAACGCCTTCGACGCGGCTGCCGCCACGGCGGCGACCTTGAACGTCGTGGAGCCCTACATGTCCGGCCTGGCCGGCCTCGGCATGGCGACCTGCTACATCGCCTCGGAAAAGCGCGTGCGGTCGCTCAATTTCATGAACCCCGTGCCGCGCAGGTTCCCGCTCGACAAGCTCACCCGGCGCGAGCAGATCCTGCGCGGCCCGGTCGCCGTCGGCGCGCCCGGCAATCTCGGCGGCTGGTGCGAGATGGTGGGGAGCTACGGCACCAAGAAGCTCGACGAGCTGTTCGCCCCGGCGATCGGCATCGCGCGCGACGGCTTCTCGCTGATCGAGTTCAACGTCGAAGAGATGACCGGCGCGACCAGCGAGCTGCGCGGCCACAGTGCGCTTTATCCCGAATGGTCGCGCACCTATCTCGAAGGCATCAGCGGCGGGCGGCCGGCAATGGGCGCGGTCCTGAAGCAGCCCGATCTCGCCAACACGCTCGAGGCTGTGGCGGCGGAGGGTCCCAAGCTGCTGTACGGCGGCGCGCTCGGCCAGAAGATCATCGACCGCCTGACCGAGCTTGGCGGCTGCCTGACGATGGACGACCTGCTCGACAGCAAGGCGACGTGGCTCGATCCGGTGGCGACGACCTATCGCGGGCGCACCATCCACGTGCCGCCGCCGCCCTGCGAGGCGTTCCAGTACCTGCTGACCTTGCGCATCCTCGAAGGTTTCGAGCTCGGCAAGCTCGCGCACAACGGCACCGACCACATCGACACCGTGCTGCGCGCGATCCGCGTCGCGGCCGGCGTGCGCATCGCGACCGGCGTGCCGAGCCCGCAGAAGCTCGCCGAGCTCCTGTCGGACGGCCATGTCGAGAGCCTGCGCGCCCGCGTGCGCGACGGCCGGCCGATCGACGGTCCGACCGAGCAGTGGACGCCGCCCAGACACGAAGGCCACACGACGTCGTTCTCGATTGCCGACCGGCACGGCAACATGGTGTGCGTGACGCAGAGTCTCGGCAGCGTATTCGGCTCGGGCGTGGTCGTGCCGGGCACCGGAGTGTGCCTCAACAACTTCCTATACTGGGCCGACGTCAATCCTAAGAGCCCCAATCGCGTGAAGCAGGGCGACGAGATGCCGATCTGCGTCGCGCCTTCGATCGTGACGCAGGACGACAAGCCGGTGCTGGCGCTGGGCACGCCGGGCAGCTACGGCATCCTGCAGACCCAGGCGCAGGCCATGGTGCACTACGTCGATTTCGGCCTGCCCCTGCAGCAGGCGATCGAGGCGCCGCGCGCACGGCTGACGGACGGCCGCGCCGTGCTGCTCGAATCCCGTGTGGAGCGTGACGTGCACGAGGCACTGCGCGGCCGCGGGCACGCGCTGACCAGCGGTCCCGACTGGACGATGAAGGTCGGCGGCATGCAAGGCGTCGCGGTCGACGCCAGCGGCACCTTCACCGGCGGCTGCGACCCGCGCCGCGACGGGTATTGCGTGCCGGCTTAGCGTCTTTGTCATCCCGAGCATAGCTAGGGATCCTTGAGGCCAAAAGAAGGATCCCTCGCTATCGCTCGGGATGACAGGAGGAAATCATCGCCAGCAGCCCATCCACCTCGTGGGGAACGCCGTCGGCCAGGCGGGCTGCCGCAACGACGCGAAGCCATGCGAAGATTCCCTCGACGCTTTCTCCCGAATGCCCGGCATAGGTCTCGACATACGCCTGGGCGAGCGCCGGCACGCTTGGCTTCATCAGCACGTATGTGCGGCAGACGTCGGCGGCGGGACTGCCTCTCGCCGCCGAGGTCCAGTCGATGAGCGAAGGTCGGTCGATCGTGCCGAGCACGTTCCAGGGATGAAAGTCTCCGTGACACAGCCGGTCGCCGTCGGGTAGCCGCGCCAGCTCCGCCAGAAGCTCGCTTCGCCGTTCCTCATCCAGCTCGGCGGCACGACGAATGTTCGTCCTCAGTCGCGCTTTCAAGCCGCTGAAGAAGGTCACCTCGCAGGCATGAACCCGCACATGGAGCAGCACCATTGCCTTCAGATAGGCCGCCGTATCACTCGGATGTGCCAGGGCGCTTTCGGCGAAGGGTGGCCCCTCGACGCGACTCATGACCACGCCCCATCGGCCGTCAATCCGCCGGACGTCGCGCACCACGGGCACGGGAAGACCGAAAGCCTCGGCCTGCGCCAGAGACGCCGCTTCACGAAACGCCGTATGCTTGGGCACCTCGGGTTTGAACAGCTTGACGACAGCCTCGCCCAACTCGAAGGCGTCGGCGTCCTTGCCCGAACCGATCGAGCGGCCGAGGACGATGGCGGCCTGGTTGAGTCGAGAGGTCATCGCGCCGGAAGCTTGGCAGAATGCGGCTCGCCGTTCCAGTCGACGGGGTCTCGACTCCGTTGTCATCCCGAGCGCAGCGAGGGACCTTTCAAGTCGCCAGGAAAGGTCCTTCGCTTGCGCTCGTGCTTACGCGCATCCGTCACTTCTGCGGCCGCGACGGCTCGGAGATTTCGGCCACCGCCTCGCCCACCTCGCGCAAATCTGCCGCGCGCGGTTCGGTAGCGATGTCGCCCAAAGCCACGATGCCGACCAGGTTCTTTTGGCGATCGAGGACTGCCAACCGGCGCACCTGCAGCACCTTCATGCGCTCCAGCATCTCCCCGGCGTCTTCGTCCTCGTAGGCCCAGGAGATGTCCTCGCTCATGCACTCGCGGACCAGCATCTCGACCGGCGAGCGGCCGGTCGCCACGCCACGTACGACGATGTCGCGGTCGGTGAGGGTGCCGAGCAGGCGCCGGTCCTGGCATACGGGCAGCGAGCCCACGCCCAAGGCCTCCATGGCCTCGGCCGCAGCCTGCAGCGAGGCGTCCGGTGCAATCGTCTCGACCTCGCGGGTCATGACTTCGCTGACTTGCATGCAGCGACAATGAGATCGTCCCGCGCCGGGTTCCGTGCTGGGGGCGCGCCACCAGCGCTAGCTCACTGGCGTCACCACCACGCGGGTCTGGGAGCGGACGTGCGGCGCGAAGTGCGCCCAGCCGCGCATGGCGTGGAATTCCTTGGTCTCGACGGCGGCGGGCGAGTCGAGCTCGTACACGGTGGTATAGAGCCTGATGGAAAGTCCCCGACGCTGGCCGCGGTCGCTCTCGGAAATGGGCCCCGAAGAGACGTAGCGCCGGCCGCGCAGGACGCCGGGGCAGGCAAGGGCATCGGGCAGATGCACCTCGTCGTACCAGCGATTCCACTCGGCTTCGACCGCTTCATCGACCTCTGCAGTCACGATCATCAGGCAGTTGGCGCTCATCAGGCATTCCTCTTGCACGAAACCCCTGGGCGAGATGGAATGCCGGTCAACGACCATAGGCAACGACAATCGGCGACGACAAATCGGCAAATAGGGGGCCTTCATGCGCAAACTCATAGGGCTGGCCGCCGCGGCCATCGTGTTGGCAGGCAGCGCGGTGCACGCGCAGGAGACGCCGCGCAAGGGCGGCACGATCCGCATGACGGCGCCCTACGCCGCGAGCTTCGGCAGCCTCGACCCGCACACCACGCCGCGGGCGCAGGACGACATCGTCAACAAGGCGCTGCAGCGCACCCTCTACAATTGGGATTCGAAGGAAGGCAAGCTCGTGCTCGAGCTCGCCAAGTCGGTGACGCCGTCCGAGGATGGCCTCACCTATACCTATAAGCTGCGCGACGACGCCTACTTTCACAACGGCCGCAAGATGACGGCAGACGACATCATCTGGTCGTACACGCGCCTCATGGACGGCAGCAAAGGCTATCCCGGCGCACGCTACGTGCGCATCGTCAAGGGCGCCGTCGAGGTCGAGAAAGGCCAGGCCAAGGAAATCTCGGGACTGAAGAAGATCGACGACTTCACGCTCGAGATGACGCTGACCGACCGGGTCGACCCTGGCTACTCCTTCTTCGTCGGCTCGACCGCGATCCTGCCCAAGGAGGAGGTCGAGAAGGGCGAGTTCGCCTCCCATCCGGTGGGGTTGGGGCCGTTCAAGTTCAAGGAGCACATCCCCGGTTCGCGCGTCGTCGTCGAACGCTTCGACAAGTTCTACAAGCCCGGCAAGCCCTACGCCGACAAGCTCGAGGTGCTGATCATGGCCGAGGCGGCGGCACGCGACGTCGCCTTCCGCAACAAGGAGATCGACACCTCGATCCTGGGCCCGGCGCAGTACGTCGCCTATCGCGACGATCCGCAGCTCTCCAAGGGCATCCTGGAAGTGGCCGAGATGTTCACCCGCGCCATCACCTTCAATCACGCGGTCAAGCCGTTCGACGACAAGCGGGTGCGCCAGGCGATCAACTATGCAATCGACTCCGACCTGATCATCAAGCGCCTGGTCAAGGACAAGGCCTTCCGTGCCGTTAGCTGGCTGCCGCCGAGCTCGCCGGCTTTCGACAAGAGCTTCAAGCCTTATCCCTACGATCCGGAAAAGGCCAAGAAGCTTTTGGCCGAGGCGGGGCTGCCCAACGGCTTCGAGTTCGAGCTGACGACCAGCCAGAACGAGAGCTGGGGCATGCCGATCGTCGAGGCGATCATGCCGATGCTGGCCAAGGTCGGCATCAAGATAAAGCCCAAGCTGGTCGAGGCGACGGTGCTGACCGAGATCCTGATGAAGGGCGAGCACCAGGCGGTGATCGGCTCCAACCTCACTGGCCCCGATTCACTGGCGACCCTGCGCTGCTACTACACGAAGACGCCGCGCACGGCCTGCCACTACACCAACTGGAGCAATCCCGAATTCGACAAGCTGCTCGACACCGCCGGCCAGGAGACCGACATGGCCAAGCGCAACAACGG
>JAFAKN010000489.1 GCA_019235415.1 Alphaproteobacteria bacterium | reverse complement strand
GCCGTGGCAGGCGATTTCGTGGCCGCGCCGGACCGCGTCCTCGACCAGCCAGGGAGAAAGCTCGGCGGCGCGGCCGCAGGTGCTGACGGTGGCGGGTACGTCGAGCCGTTCCAGACGATCGGCGATACGCCACCAGGCGACTTTGGTGCCGTACTCGAAGTGCGATTCCACGCAGCGGTCGGGCACACCGAGCACTTCGTCGGTGACTTCGTAGACTTTCTCGTTGGCGGCATCGCCCGAGGAGAGCGACATCTCCGCGCCTTCCTCGAAGTTGATGACCAACGAGACCGCGACACGCGCCTCGCCGGGCCATTGCGGATCGGGCGGCGTGCGGCCGTAGCCCGAAAGGTCACGCACCACGGTGTGCAATCACGTCGGCGAGGGCCGTTGCGAGTCCCTTCGAGTCCTTGGGGCCGGGACGGCGGAACGTACCGGCCACCGCCTTGCGCGGCTTGATGCGGACCAGGCCCTCCGCCATCACGACCGCGGCCTGAATCCCGTCGACCAGCGGCACGTCGACGCGATCCTTGATCTTGTCGGCGAGGCCAGCCAGCGGCGCGCCGGCCAGGATCACGACGTCGGCCGCGTTGTCTTTGACGATCCGCTGCGCCAGCTCGACCAGGACGGCCTCTTTCTCCTCTTGGACCTCGTCGATCGAGCGGAAGCTTTCGTCGAGGGTGCGGATGGCGGCGCAGCGGCGGCTGAGTCCGTGCCACGCCACGATCTCGGCGAACCACGGCTCGAGCGAGCGCGAGAAGCTCACGATGCCGAACGAGCGGCCGAGGGTGCAGGCGACCAGCATGGCGGCCTCCGCCATGCCGACAACTGGAAAATCGAACAGCTCCCGCGCGCCGCCCAGCCCAGGATCGCCGAATGCCGCGACGATGGCGGCGTCGATCTCGCCGCGCCGCTCGGCCAGCATCTCCAGTGCCGCGGCCGCGCCGATCGCCGCCTCGGCACGCGTGGCGATGTACGGCACCCCGTAGGACGCCGTCATCGGCAGCAGCTCGGTTCCGGGACTGGCGACCAGTTTGGCCGACGCGATGAGGCGGTCAGTGACGCCGGTCGAGGTGTTGGGATTGGCAACCAGGATCTTCATCACGCGAACCTACCTGATCGGCTGGCGTCCCGCGCGGCAGCGTCGTCCATCGCTAAAAATCCGCCATTCTGCGCAGACCCACCAGCCGGTCGCCGACGATCAACGCCAGGATCGCAAGCAGCACCAAGCCGGTCGAGATGGCGGCGATGGTGGGATCGGGATTCTCCTCGACGTATTGCAGCATCTGGATGGGCAGGGTCTTGGTCCAGGCGTCGGTGAAGAAGATCGAGATGGGGTAGTTGTCCATCGAGGCGAGGAAGGCGAACATGCCCGAGGTCAGGAAGGCTGGCCCGAGTGCGGGCACCAGCACGCGCATCAGCGCCGTTGGATAGGAGCAGCCGAGCGTCCGCGCCGCGTCGACCAGCGAGAAGTCGAACAGCGACAGGGCCGCGAACACGGTGCGCACGACATAGGGCAGGGTGATCACGACGTGCGCCAACAGCAGGCTGGCGAAGGCCTCGCGCAAGCCGATCGTCTTAAAACCTTGCAGCATGGCGATGCCGATCACCAGGCCGGGCAGCATCAGCGGCGAGACCAGAAACGTCGCGATGGCATCGCGGCCGGGAAAGCGGCCGCGGACCAGGGCGATGGCGCAGAGCGTCCCCAGCGCCAGCGCGACGGCCGTCGAGAACGCCGCAACCTGCAGCGACGTCAGCAGCGAGGGCAGGAGGCCGCGTGTGATGGCCAGCCGCTGATACCAGCGCAGCGACCAGTCGGTTGGCGGCAGGGTGAAGACGCTCGACGAGCCGAGCGACACCGCGACCGTGATGAGGAGCGGCGTCATCAGGAAGACGACGGTGAACAGCGCGGCGGCCCACATCGAAAGGCGCGCCAAGCGTTCCGCCACGCTCATGCGCTGCCGCCCAGCCGCCGCGCCAGCCGGCCCGAGCCGACGACGATGCTGACGGCGAGCGCCAGCAGGATCACCGCCGTCGTCGAGCCGAGCTGCTCGTTGCGCATGAACAGAAAGGAGCGGCCGGTGAGCGTGCTCAGCGTCTGGAAGCGATCGCCGATCAGGAGCGAGGGGATGACGTACATCGACACGCTCATGGAGAACACGAAGGCCACTCCCGACACCACGCCGGGCAGGCTGAGCGGCAGCGTGACGCGCAGGAAGCGGTAGATCGGCGTGGCGCCGAGCGTCGCGCCCGCTTCGTCGAGGCGGGGGTCGATCAGCTTCACCACCGAGTAGATCGGCAGGATCATGAACGGCAGGAAGATGTTGGCCGCCCCCAGCACCAAGCCCGTCTCGGTGAACAACAGCCGCTGCGGCTCGTCCCATATTCCCAGCCCGACCAGCAGCTGCGAGACCACGCCGTCGCGGCGCAGCACGATCTGCCAGGCGAAGGCCTTTACGACGACGCCGACCGACAACGGCAGGATGATGGCCACCAGCATGGCGATCTGCAGCGCCGCGCCGGCGCGCGCCAGCGCGAACGACGCCGGATAGCCGATCAGCAGGCAAACCAGCGTCACCCAGAGCGCGATGCTGAGCGTGTTGGCGACGACGCGCCAGTTGAAGGGATCGGCGAAGAACTCGGCGTAGGGCGCGAGCGTCAGGCCGGCGGGACCGCTGAAGCTCTTGGCCAGCAGCCAGACAAGCGGCAGCGCGTAGAGCGCTAGAAGATAGAGCACGGCCGGTGCGGCGAGCAGGGCGACCGGGTCGCGCCAGGGCGAGAGCGCCTTGGTCATGGCGCCGCGTAGACCAGTGTATCGGCGACGGCCCAGCCCAGCGCCAGCATGGTGCCCGGGGCAGGGATGCCGCTTGGGATGTCGGCGGTCTCGACCATCAGCTGGTCGCGATCGTTGGCCTCGAAATGCAGCTGGATCTTGGCGCCTTGGAACACCGCATCGCGCAGCGCGGCGGTGACGCTGTTTTCGCCGACCACACCGGCCTTGATGCGCTCGGGCCGCACCGCGAGCATCACCGCGGCGCCGGGCGCGAAATTGCCGCCGGCGCGCAGCCGACCCAACGCCGTGTCGACCTCGATCTTGCCCGCGGTGGCCGCCACCACCTTGCCGCTGAGCCGCACCGACAGGCCGACGAACTCCAGCACGAAGGCGGTCTGCGGCCGCCGGTAGATCGTTTCCGGCGTGTCGAGCTGCTCGATGGCGCCGCGGTTCATCACGGCGATGCGGTCGGACATGGTGAGCGCCTCGTCCTGGTCGTGGGTCACGAACACCGAGGTCGTGCCGAGCTCGCGCAACAACCGGCGCAGCTCGATCTGCATGGTCTCGCGCAGCTTGCGGTCGAGCGCCGAGAACGGCTCGTCGAGCAACAGGAGCTTGGGCCGGACCGCAAGGGCGCGGGCCACGGCCACGCGCTGCTGCTGGCCACCCGACAACGCCCGCACCGAGCGGTCGGCGAAATCGGCGAGATGCACGAGATCGAGGAAGCGCTTCACGGTGGCGCCGATCTCGCCCGCCGGCCGACGGCGCGCCTTGAGCCCGAAGGCGACGTTCTCGGCTACCGTCAGATGGGGAAACAGCGCGTAGTTCTGGAACACCACGCCGACGTCGCGGCGATGCGGCGGCCGACCGGTGATGTCCTCGCCGTCGAGGCGCACGCGGCCGCGGTCGGCGGCCAGCAGGCCGGCAACGATGCGCAGCAAGGTGGTCTTGCCGCAGCCCGACGGGCCGAGCAGGGACACGAACTCGCCCCCTGCCACGCCGAGGTCGACGCCACCCAGCACGGTCGCCGCGCCGAACGACTTTTCCGCGCCGGTGACGTCGAGGAAGGCTGTCCGGTCAGCCACCCCTGTCACACCGAGCGAAGCGAGGGGCCTTTAAGGCCACAGGAAAGGTCCCTCGCTGCGCTCGGGATGACAGAGGCTGCGCTCGGGCAGCCATTGCAAGTCAGATTGCCATCTCCCGGTCCCAGCGCTTGACCCACTCACCCCGCTCCTTGGCGACGAACTGCCAGTCGAGGTTGATCACCGGCGTGCCGGCAGGGATGCCGGGAGGCGCCGGCGCGTCGACGTTGGACGGGAAGGCGTAGGTCTCGGGCTGCAGCCTGGCCTGCATGTCGGCGCTCAGCATCTCGTTGATCAGCGCCTTGGCGAGTTCCGGTGCCGGGCCGCCTTTGACCAGCGCGATGCCGGCCGGCCCCACGAAGATGCCTTCCTTCGGGACGTACATCTTGATCGGCGCTTCCTTCTCGCGCGGCAGCACGACCGACGAGAAGGCGCTCGGGATCGCCCAGGCCTCGCCTTGCTCAAGGAGATTGAAGGCCTGCGGGATCTGCGTGTAGATCGTGAGAATGTTGGGCTTCAGCGCCTTGATCTTCTTGAAGCCGGCATCGATGTCGAATTGCGCCTGGGCGAACGGCTTGCCGGTTTCGAGGTGTGCGGCCATCACCAGGTTGGCGAGCCCCTCGGTGTTCTGCAGCGAGGGCAGCACCAGCCGTCCCTTGTACTTCGCATCGTAGAGCTCGGCCCACGTCGCCACGCCCGAGGGCAACGCCTTGGCGTTGACGGCAACGCCCTGCCACGGTTGCAGGTAGTTGGCCCACATGCCGTCCATGTCGATGGCTTCGGGCCGCGTCTTGGCGAGGTTGGGAATCGCCGCCGGCGTCAGCTTCTCGAGCAGGCCCTCCTGGACGGCCAGGATCATGACGGGGTCGTCCATCATGACGACGCTGAGATACTGCTTGTCCTTGTTCTTCTGCATCTTCTCGAGGTTGACCAGTGAGCGGGTGCCCTCGAAGGTGAGCTTGCACTTGTACTTGTCCTGGAAGGCCGAGGCGAAGGTGCCGTTGACCCAGGGCGCCATGCTGGCCGCGCCGCCGACCACGACCTCCTTCGCCTGCGCGCGCACGATGGCGGGAGAGCCGGTGACGGCGAATGCCGCGGCGGCGGCGCTGCCGGCCATCAGCCGGCGACGCGACAGGTGGATGCGATGGATCGGCATGCGTTCTCTCCCTTGGCGCTTGCGCCCAACGCGGCGGTGCAATCGCTATGCCAACCGCGGTTTTATGGCATCGGCCTTGCTACACTGCCCACGCCATGAGCATCCCGGTTCTCGACCTCGCCCTCGATGACTGCGCTTTGGCGCCCGCGCTCGGCGCCGCCTTTCGCGACATCGGCTTCGTGGCGCTTGCCAATCATGTCGTGCCGGCGCCGGTGATCGACGCCCTGTACGCGGCGGCCAACGCTTTCTTCGATCTGCCGATCGAGGAGAAGCGCAAGGTGGCGCGGCCACGGCCTGACCAGAACCGCGGCTATATCGGCCGCGGCGACGAGACCCTGGCGCGGCTGGCCGGGCAACAGACGCCGCCGGACCACAAGGAGATCTTCTCGATCGGCCCGTTCGACCTGCCTGACGAGCCGTACTACACGGGCCCGGCCGCCTATCCGTCGTTCGCGCCCAACCTGTGGCCACAGCACCCGGCCGGCCTCCAGCCGGCGATGCGCGCCTACTGGCACGAAGTCACCAGGCTTGCGGGCCGGGTACTCGGCATCGGTGCGCTGGCCCTCGGCCTGCCGGCCGACTTCTTCGCGAAGGTGACCGACCGGCACATCAGCATGCTGCGGCTGATCTGCTATCCGCCGTACGACGCCGTGCCGCCGGAAGGTCAGCTGCGCGCCGGCGTGCATACCGACCTCAACATGCTGACCTTGGTTCATGCCAACTCCGACACCGGCGGCCTGGAGGTGCGGGCGCGTGACGGCTCGTGGCTTGCGCCTTCGACCGCAGGTGGCGTCTACATCGTCAACGTCGGCGACATCCTGATGCGGTGGACCAACGACCTTTGGGTCTCGACCCCGCACCGCGTCGCCAACCCACCCGCCGGCTGGCGCGAACGGCGCCTCTCGATCCCGTTCTTCTTCCAGGCCAACTACGACACGGTTGTCGAATGCCTGCCGCCGTGTCTGCCGGCCGGCGCCGTGGCCAAGTATCCGCCGGTGACGGTCGGGGCGTACAGGGCGGAGCGCTACGCACGGACAGCTGGGTAGATGGAGCGCGCCATGACGAGCCTCACCGTCAACAGCAAGGGTCAGGTCACTTTGGATCTTCTACGACACCTCGACGTGGCGCCAGGAGAGAAGATCGAGGTCAACAAGCTCCGGGACGGGAGGCCCGAAATCAAAGCTCTACGAGCGCGCGGCAAGATTTCGGACGCGTTTAACTTCCTCAAGAAGAAGAAGAACCGGCGGACACTGTCGATCCGGGAGATCGCGGAGATTTCGCAGCAGGGCTGGACCGGCAAGCGGTGACGTTCGATCCGAGCGACCGATGTTCCTTCCGGGATAATTTCAATTCGCTCCAACGATCTCGAAGACGCGTAGTTACGGTGTCGAAGGTCACCTAAGGATAGCCGGCGCCAGGGATCTCGACCTCGACCGTATCGACGTCGGCCGTCGACTTCCGCTGTCGAAGCTCCTCCGGCGACGTTTCAGCGCTGAGACAGAAGAGCGTCTGTCGGTGCCGTCCGCCGAGGGTGCAGGCGATGGCGCGCTTTCCCGGCACGGGCAGCCGCTCCTGTTCATGGCCGTCGCGGCCAAGCCGGATGAAAGCGTCCTCGTTGAACGAGGCGACCCACACGGCGCCATCGGCATCGAGGCAGATGCCGTCGGGATCCTTGAAGGAACCGAGGCGGCGGCGAAAGGTCAGGGCACCGTCGCCGCCGATGTCGTAATCCGCGAGGCAGGCGCGGTCCATTTCGGCGACGACCAGCCGGCAATTGTCCGGCGAGACGGCGATGCCGTTGGGGAAGCTTAGCCCATCGGCCGCGACGCGCATCTGGCCGTCCGGCGTCACCAGAATGATGCGGCCGATGGCACCGCGGTCCGGCGGCGGCGGCATGTCGAAGCCGAGGTCGCCGACCCAGGCACGGCCCAATCCGTCGACGATCATGTCGTCGAGCGCACCTGACGCGATCGACGACAGGTCGGCATAGGGCAAAAGCTTGCTGTCGCGGTAAGCCCAGAGCTGCTTGCGGTTCATCGTGAGCACGATGAGCCGACCGTCCGGCAGGAAGCCGGTGCCGCATGGCGTATCGTCGAACGTCGCGTGCTGCTCGCATTTGCCGGCCAGCGTGACGCTCAGCAGCGTCCGGGCCATGGTGTCGACCAGCCAGAGCCGGTCATTGTGCCAACGCGGGGCTTCGAAGTAGCGGCCGCCCTCCAGCAATCGCTTCAGGGTGCGCTCTCCAGACACGGCCAGGACTCCCACTCACCGTTAATCCACGAGGCATTCCTATCGCCATTCGTTTTTGGGTGGCAAGTGAAAGTTGATGTTACGAGACTGATGCAGCCGAGGCGAGTGCTACGAGGAGCTTGCTTTCAATCGCTCGACCTCGGCCTCCAGCTCCTTGATGCGCTGCGCGAGCTTGTCGATCGCCGGTGCGATCTCGGCCTCGCTGTAGCGCGGCGTGATGTGCTGGCGGCAGTTGATGTCCCACGCTTCGATCGAGAAGGCGATGGCGCGCTCGGGGCGCGCCTTGTACGTCGGATCGACCAACCGCTCCATCAGTTCGAGGTCGCCTTCGATCACTCGGGCGCGGCCCCACAACTTGACGCGCTGCTGGGTGGCGAAGTGCGGGATGAAGATGTGTGCGCGGTCGTTCTCCTTGAGATGCCCGAGCGTGATGTATTGCCGGTTGCCGGCGAAGTCGGCGAAGCCGAGCGTGTGGCTGCCGATCGGCTTCAGGAAGCCTAGTGGGCCGCCTTTGTGCTGCACGTAAGGTTGGCCGCCGGCGCTGGCGGTGGCGAAGAAGAAGGTGTCGATGACGCCGAGGAACTGGCGCAGGTCGTCGGTGATCTCGGTCCCGAAGTCCTTGCCTTCGAACAGCGCGCGCGAGCCGAGCCGGGTCTGCTCGGCCTTGACGGCGGGCGAGAAGAGGACATCTTCGGGTCGGGACATGACGACTCCTCCTTGAGGACCGCGGCCTCTCATCATGTCATCCCGAGGCCGTAGGCCGAGCGACCTTTCGTGTGGCCTTAAAGGTCCCTCGCTCCGCTCGGGATGACAGAGGGGGCCCGGAAGAACCCCGACGCGTGCCAGACGTAGGCTTCCGCGGCATCGAAGTCGGTGCCCCCCAGTGCCGGCGGCGCCAGCCGATCAAGGGCTTCGACGATGCGTAAACGCGCTGCTTTAAGGTCTTGATCCATCGGTGCGGCGCAGCAAAAGGGGGCGACCATATCGCTGCCGGGTCGCGTTGCAAAGCGGGTGAGGGTCGCTATAGTCCGCGCGCTTTTTGGACCGCCGAACGCGCTTTTGGCTGTGAGGCGGCCAAAACGCGGACCAGGATCGGAGCGGCAGGATGTTCATATCGCAGGCATGGGCCCAGGCGGGCGGCGCGGGCGGCGGCGGGGATTTCCTCGTCCAGCTGTTCCCGCTCATCCTCATCTTCGTGGTCTTCTACTTCCTCCTGATCCGGCCGCAGCAGGCCAAGGTGAAGGCGCAGCGCGAGATGCTGTCCGGCGTCAAGCGCGGCGACCGCGTCGTGACCGGCGGCGGTATAATAGGGCTGGTCACCAAGGTGATCTCCGACAACGAGCTGCAGATCGAGATCGCCGACGGCGTGCGGGTGCGCCTGTTGAAGCAGAGCATCAGTGAAATCCTGGTGCGCGACCAGTCGGTGCGCGGCGCCAAGGAAGGCGACGAGGACGTGAAGCCGATGCTGCCGCCGCCGGCCGCCGCGACAGGCGAACGCAGGAGCCTGCTCGGAAGCCTGTTCGGCGGCAAGAAATAGCCGTAAACCGGACCTATGTCCCAACCGCTGTCATCCCGAGCGAAGCGAGGGACCTTTCGCGCAGCCCCAAAGGTCCCTCGCTGCGCTCGGGATGACAATCATACCCGGACCTGACGATGCTCAACCTCCAGCGCTGGCAGACGATCGCCGTGATTGCGTTCACGGCGCTTGCGGTGCTGTTTGCGCTGCCCAACGTGCTGCCGGCCGCCGTCCTCGACCACCTGCCCACCTGGTACCAGCAGAGCCGCATCAACCTCGGCCTCGACCTGCGCGGTGGCGCTCACTTCCTCCTGGAGGCCGACCTGCGCTCGGTCCTGAACGAGAGGCTGACCAACCTGTCGGATACCGTACGGGCCGATCTGCGCAAGGGCCAAGTCGGCATCAAGAACGTCGACGTCGAGAACGGCCAGGCCGTCGTCGTCATCCTGCGCGACGACGCTCAGCGGGCAAAGGCGCTGGAGACGATCCGAGCCATCGATTCGTCGCTCGCGGTCTCGGGCGAAGGGGACACCATCCGCCTGGCCTACTCGCAGGCCGACCTGACGCGGCGCAAGAAGGAGGTGATCGACCAGTCGATCGAGATCCTGCGCCGGCGGGTCGACGAGACCGGCACCATCGAGCCCACCATCGTGCGCGAAGGCGACGACCGCATCCTTCTGCAGGTGCCGGGCATCAAGGACACCTCCGACCTCAAGCGCAAGATCAACCAGACCGCCAAGCTCACCTTCCACTTGGTGAACGAGGACGTAGCGACCGGCGGCTCGACCGCGGTCCTGCCGCCGACCACGACCTTGGTGCCGACCCGCGAGGGCATGCAGGCCTTGCGCGCCACCAACGCCAAGGCCTGGGACGAGATCCAGGCGGCCAACCCGCGCATGTCGCCGGAGCAGATCTGCCGGCGCTTTCAGCCGCAGTGCCTGCCGATCTTCAAGCGCGTGATCGTGGGCGGCGAGGATCTCGACGACGCCAAGGCGACGTTCGAGAACCAGCAGAACGGCGGCCGGCCGATCATCGCCTTCAGCTTCAACTCGGCCGGCGGACGCGCCTTCTGCGCCGCGACCCGGGCCAACATCGGCAAGCGGCTGGCCATCCAGCTCGACAACGAGATCATCAGCGCGCCGGTCGTGCAGAGCGCGATCTGCGGCGGCAGCGGCATCATCACCGGCGCCTTCACGACGCAACAGGTGCAGGAGCAGTCGCTCCTGCTGCGCTCGGGCGCGCTGCCCGCCACCCTCACCATCATCGAGGAGCGCACCGTGGGCGCCGATCTCGGCGCCGACGCCATCCATTCCGGCACGGTCGCCGCCCTGGTCGGCACGATCCTGGTCATCCTGTTCATGCTGTTCGTCTACGGCCCGGTGTTCGGCGGCTTCGCCAGCCTCGCCATGCTGGTGAACCTCCTTCTGGTGCTGGCCGGCATGTCGATCCTCGGCGCCTCGCTCACCTTGCCGGGCATCGCCGGCCTCGTGCTGACGGTCGGCATGTCGGTCGATTCCAACGTGCTGATCTACGAACGCGTGCGCGAGGAGCGCGAAAACGGACGCTCGCCGTTCAGCGCGCTTGCCACCGGCTACGAGCGGGCGTTGACGGCGGTGATCGATTCCAACCTCACGGCGCTGATTGCCGGCGTGCTGCTGTTCGGCTTCGGCTCGGGGCCGATCCGCGGCTTCGCGACCTCGCTGACGCTCGGCCTGGTCACCCACCTGTTCACCGCCACCATCTTCACCCGCATGCTGCTGGCCACCTGGGTGCGCTGGCGGCGGCCCACCGAACTGCCGGTCTGATCCGCCATGTTGTGGCGTCCCCACCATCTCATCCGCAAGCGCACCACCTTCGACTTCATGGGCAAGCGCAAGATCGCGCTCGCGCTGTCGACGGCCGTCAACCTGCTGGCGCTGGTCGGCGTGTTCGTCTTCGGCCTCAACTTCGGTATCGACTTCGAGGGTGGCATCGCCATCCAGGTGCGTGCCAAGCAGGGCACCATCCATCTCGACGACCTGCGCTCGACCTTGAGCGGGCTGGGCGTCGGCGAGGTGTCGCTGCAGGAGTTCGGCGATCCCAGCACGGCCTTGATCCGCGTCCAGCGCCAGGAGGGCAACGCGCAATGCGTGGCCAACGCCGAACGCGTCATGAAGCGGCGCGCCGGCGACGGCTGGAGCGTCAAGCCGGGCGCGGCCGGCACCGGCGACGTCGAGTTCACCGCCCCGCAGGGGCTCGACGCCAACGCCTGGCGCGATGCCGTGAGCCGGGTCGGCCTCACCCTGCAGGATCGCCAGCTGCCGCGCGGCAACACCAACATCGGCAAGATCGACATGACGCCCGACCAGCGCGCCGAATGGTGCCAGCAGGTGGCGATCAAGCTGGTCGAGGACACGATCGGCAACCAGTTCGAATTGCGCGGCACCGAAGCGGTCGGGCCCAAGGTCGGCGAGGAGCTGATGCACAGCGGCATCTACGCCGTGCTGGCGACGCTGGGCGCGATCGCGATCTACGTCTGGTTCCGCTTCGAATGGCAGTTCGGCGTCGGCGCCCTGGTGGCGCTGCTGCACGACGTGCTGTCGACGGTCGGCCTGTTCGTGCTGCTCAGGCTCGACTTCAGCCTGACGGCGCTGGCGGCACTCCTCACCATCGCCGGCTACTCGATCAACGACACCGTCGTGATCTTCGACCGCGTGCGCGAGAACATGCGACGCTACAAGAAGATGGGCCTGATCGAGCTTTTGAACTTCAGCATCAACGAGACGCTGGCGCGCACCCTGATGACGGCGGGCACGGTCTTCGTCGCCGTGCTGGCGCTGGTGCTGTTCGGCGGGCCGGTGCTGTACAGCTTCTCGATCGCCATGCTGTGGGGCGTGATCGTCGGCACCTATTCGTCGATCTGGATCGCCTCGGCCTCGCTGGTCTACCTCAACCTCCGCCCCGAGCAATTGCGCGCGGCCGACGAGAAGGCCGAGAAGGCCAAGGCATGAGGCCGCCCCAGCGTGGGCCAATCCAGCCGGGGCCAATTCCGCCTGGGCCAACCCAGCCGGGCCCAGTCCCGCCGGGAAGGCCCGACAAGACGCTTCCCACGCCGGACCCGTCGCAGGTCCAGCTCATCCGCAGCTACGGCCCCGGCCGGTTCCTGATCGGCCAGCAGGAATGGCGCACGCCGGTGCTGGTGACGCCGACCTTGACGATGCCGTGGCCTGTGAGCCGCGCCGAGGAGCTGGCGCTCGACAACCTCGCGCTGCTGACCCAGGGAAGCGTGCCGACCGAGTTTTTAGTTCTGGGCTGCGGTCCGCGGTCGATCTTCGTGCGCCCCGACCTGCGCACGGCGCTGAAAGTGGCCGGCATGGCGCTGGAAGTAGTCGACACCGGCTCGGCCTGCCGCATCTACAACGTCCTGCTGGCCGAAAGCCGCCGCGTCGCGGCCGCGCTGATCCCGCTCTGATTGTAGCGCGGACCACAGCGCAACTGTCATCGCGCAGCGAGGGACCTTTCCTGCGGCCTCAAAGGTCCCTCGCTCACGCTCGGGATGACAGGTGTGCTCGTACTTCGCCTCCTTTATGCCCCGGCTATGCCGCCAGCCCAACAGCCGTCTCGAATCCCTATGGCCCCGCGCCCTACCTGAGAGTGCGAAGGAGACGAGCCCATGTCGGTCGAGGCCCTGCATTTCGGAAAAGACGAGCCGCCATCTACGCGCACGCAGCAGGTGACGCAGAGATCCTGCCAGCTGCTGCTCTACGTCTTCTGCCTCGCGCCCATCGCGTTGTTTCCCGTCGGCTTGGCCTGGAAAGTCTTCGAGTACTTCTTTCCCTGAGCCCGCGCCTATAATGGCGGCATGATCCCGGTCGATCTCTACGTCGCCTATATGCTCGCCGTCGTCATCTTGATGGTGATCCCGGGGCCGAACGTCGCTTTGATCGTCGCCAACAGCATCGCCCACGGCGCTCGCTACGGGCTCCTCACCGTCGGCGCCACCACGACCGCCGTCATCGTCCACCTCACGCTCACCGTGCTGGGCACCAGCGTCGTGCTCGACTATCTTGCCGCGAGCTTCGACTGGCTGCGTTGGCTGGGTGTCGCCTACCTCATTTGGCTGGGGATCGGCGCGTGGCGCGCACGTGCCGACGATCTTTCCAAGGTAGGCGCCCAGGAGCGCTCGCCACGCCTGATCTTGGCCCGCGGCTTCCTGGTTGGCCTGACCAATCCCAAGACGCTGCTGTTCTACGGCGCCTTCCTGCCGCAGTTCATCACGCCCGGGCCGACCGCGAGCGATCAGCTGCTGCTGCTGGCCGTGAGCTTCGTGGTCATTGCCATCGTCTGCGACGGCACCTGGGCGCTGCTGGCGGGCCGGCTGCGCAACCTGCTGCTCGCCTATGTGCGGCTGCGCAATCGCCTCACCGGCGGCCTGCTGGTCGGCGCCGGCGTCGGCCTCGCCCTGGCGCGGCGGCCGTGAACGAGCGCGTGCGCGAAATGCGGACCGCGCCCGTGCAAAGTGTGAATAAGATGCGCAAGCCGGTTGCCGTTGAGTTGCTCCGATCGCACTATGAATTTGTACAACCGTTCAAACGTTGGAGCTGCGATGAGGCTACCGGAGGTCGCTGCGCGCCTCAGAGTCCTGGCCAAGAAACATAAGGATCCGGAGCTGGATAGCTTGGCCGACGAAATAGGACGCCGTTCAACGGGTTCTCGAGCGCCACGAACGTCGAGGTCTATGACAGATTCTCTAGCTGCACAAATTCGTGCCTTCAAGACTGCGCATCCTGCAATGGCTCAAGCCGACATTGCTCACCACTTCAACGTTAATCCTGGCAGGGTCTCTGAGGCTCTTCGGGGAAAGCGCACATGAGGCTGCAAAGCAGCCACGATCATGCAGCGCGTGGTTTAGATGCATATTTTACGCCTCCCGAAGCAGTCGCGAGTCTGCTCCACATCGAGAAATCGTACTTGCCGAGCTTCCTGTGGGAGCCTGCGGCTGGCGATGGGGCCATCGTGCGTCCTCTGCAGGAGGCGGGATATCGCGTCGTGGCGTCCGATATTGCGAACTACGGTTTGAAAGGCTGTCGCACGGGCGTCGACTATTTGAACGCAAAGTTGCCGGCGGGTGTCGAGGGTGTCGTGACCAATCCGCCCTACAAGCTCGCTGTCCGATTTGCGCACAAGGCGATGCGAGAGGTGCCCTATCTGGCGCTGCTGCTTCGCACCAATTTTCTGGAAAGCACGAACCGCCTACCTTTCTTTCGGCAGCACGAGCCGGCTCGCATTTGGATTTCCGCTCGACGTCTCCCCATGATGCATCGTCACGGTTGGACTGGTCCGCGCGCGCCGAGTAACACTTGCTTCGCTTGGTTCATATGGGACAACAAGGCGAGCCAGAAGCGCATCGTCGACTGGTTCGACTGGAAGGACTTCGCCGAACCCGTCCGCAAGCCGAAGACCAGGGACAGCCAACAAGAGCTGGCGCTTGTCTAGAGATGAAGACGGGGCCCCGCAGGGCCCCGTCGCACATGCCGCGATCGACTGGGTCAGACCGGCGCGTTCTGCTGCGCCACCATGCAGTAGAGCATGCCGATCGAGAACATGGTGTTGAAGCGGCTGGCGTAGAGTGCGGGCTTGGCGGCCGCCGCCTTCTGTTCGGCCGTCGCCTCGACGAGGCCCAGGATCTTCTGCTGGTTCGGCCAGATGATGAACCACACGTTGAACGCCATGATCAGCGCCATCCACATGCCGGTGCCGATCATCACGAAACCCTTCTGGAAGGTGAGCGCCTG
>JAFAKN010000329.1 GCA_019235415.1 Alphaproteobacteria bacterium | reverse complement strand
GTCGTACGCCGTGTACGTCGCACCACCCGTCTTCGCCAGGATCTTGGTGATCGCCGCCGTCAGCGATGTCTTGCCGTGGTCGACATGCCCGATCGTCCCGATGTTGCAGTGCGGCTTGTTCCGCTCGAATTTCGCCTTCGACATGGTTCTTGGTCCTTAATCAACCTGGGGTTCGATCGGCGGCTAACCCGCCAGCTTGGTGATGACCTCGTCGGCCACGGCCTGCGGCACAGGCGCGTAGTGATCGAAGGTCATGGTGTAGGACGCACGGCCCTGGGTCATGGACCTGAGCGTGTTGACGTAGCCGAACATGTTGGCGAGCGGCACCATGGCATTGATGACCTGCGCGTTGCCGCGCGCCTCCATGCCCTGGATCTGGCCGCGCCGGCTGTTGAGGTCGCCGATGCAGTCGCCCATGTAGTCCTCGGGCGTCACGACCTCGACCTTCATGATCGGCTCGAGCAGCTTGCACTGCGCCTTCTGCAGGCCCTCCTTGAAGGCGGCGCGGGCCGCGATCTCGAAGGCGAGCACGCTCGAATCGACGTCGTGGAAGGCACCGTCGATCAGGGTGGCCTTGAAGTCGATCACCGGGAAGCCGGCGAGCACGCCGGTCTCGCGCGAAGCCTCGAGGCCCTTTTCGACGCCCGGGATGTACTCCTTGGGCACCGAGCCGCCGACGATCTTGCTCTCGAAGCTGTAGCCCGAGCCCGGCTGGCCGGGCTCGAACACCAGCTTGATGCGTGCAAACTGGCCGGAGCCGCCGCTTTGCTTCTTGTGGGTGTAGTCGATCTCCGATCGGCGGCCCAGCGTCTCGCGGTAGGCGACCTGCGGCGCACCGACCTTGGCGTCGACCTTGTAGGTGCGCTTCAGGATGTCGACCTTGATCTCGAGATGCAGCTCGCCCATGCCCTTGATGACGGTCTGTCCCGTCTCGGGGTCGGTCGCGACGCGGAAGGTCGGATCCTCCTGCACCAGGCGACCGAGCGCAGTGCCCATCTTCTCCTGGTCGGCCTTCGAGTTCGGCTCGATGGCAAGCTCGATGACCGGGTCGGGGAAGTCCATCTTCTCCAGCACGACCGGAAAGTCGGTGGTGCAGAGGGTGTCGCCTGTCGTCACCGCCTTGAGACCGGCCAGGGCGACGATGTCGCCGGCACGGGCTTCCTTTATGTCCTCGCGATTGTTGGCGTGCATGAGCAGCATGCGGCCGATGCGCTCGCGCCGGTCTTTGGTGCTGTTGAGCACGCCGGTGCCCGACTCCATGACGCCCGAATAGATGCGCGCAAAGGTGAGCGAGCCCACGAACGGATCGGTCATGATCTTGAAGGCAAGCGCGGAAAGCGGTGCATCGTCGCTCGACGGCAACGTGATGGCTTCGTCCTTGCCCATCTTCACGCCCCTGACGTCGGGCACGTCGGTCGGCGCCGGCAGGTAGTTCACCACTGCGTCGAGCATGGGCTGCACGCCCTTGTTCTTGAAGGCCGAGCCGCACAGCACGGGTACGAAGGCGTAGGAGATCGTGCCCTTGCGGATGCACTTGATCAGCGTGTCGTAATCCGGCTCCTCGCCGCCCAGGTACTTCTCGAGCGCCGCATCGTCCTGCTCGACCGCCATCTCGAGCATCTTGTGGCGCCATTCGGCAGCCTGCTCCTTGAGATCCGCCGGGATCTCGACGACCTCGAACTTGGCGCCGAGCGTCTCCTCGAGCCAAATGATGGCCTTGTTGGAGACGAGGTCGACGATGCCCTTGAAGCCCGCCTCGACGCCGATCGGAATCTGGGTGACCAGCGGCTTGCTGCCCAACCGATCGACGATCATGTCGATGGTGCGCCAGTAGTTGGCGCCGGTGCGGTCCATCTTGTTGACGAAGCAGATGCGCGGCACGCCGTACTTGTCGGCCTGGCGCCACACCGTCTCCGACTGCGGCTCCACGCCTGCCACCGAGTCGAACACGCACACCGCGCCGTCGAGCACCCGCAAGGAACGCTCGACCTCGATCGTGAAGTCGACGTGGCCCGGCGTGTCGATGATGTTGATGCGGAAGCTCGGACCGGCGAAGGGCCCCGCTTCGGTCTTCCAGAAGGCGGTCGTCGCGGCCGAGGTGATCGTGATGCCGCGCTCCTGCTCCTGCTCCATCCAGTCCATGGTGGCGGCGCCGTCGTGGACCTCGCCGATCTTATGCGACTTGCCCGTGTAGTAGAGGATGCGCTCGGTCGTCGTCGTCTTACCGGCGTCGATGTGCGCCATGATACCGATGTTGCGGTATTGGGCGATTGGGGTGGTGCGGGGCATGGAGGGGAACTCTTTCGACTGGAATGTGGCCGCGCGCTTACCAGCGGTAGTGGGCGAACGCCTTATTGGCGTCGGCCATCTTGTGGGTGTCTTCCCGCTTCTTGACGGCGTTGCCGCGGCGGTTGAAGGCATCGAGCAGCTCGGACGAGAGCTTCTCGGTCATGCTGTGGCCGGCACGGTCGCGGGCGGCCTGGATGATCCAGCGGATGGCGAGCGCCTGGCGGCGCTCCGGCCGCACCTCGACCGGCACCTGGTAGGTGGCGCCGCCGACGCGGCGTGAGCGGACCTCGACGGCCGGCTTCACGTTCTCCAGCGCTTCGTGGAAGGCGGGAACCGGCTCCTGCTTCAACTTGGACTCGATCACGTCCAGGGCGCCGTAGACGACGCGCTCGGCGACCGACTTCTTGCCGCGCGACATCAACGTGTTCATGAACTTCGACAGCACGACATCGCCGTACTTGGCGTCCGGCAGGACTTCGCGTTTCTCGGCTGCGCGACGACGGGACATGACTTCCTCCCCGCCTTACTTGGGCCGCTTGGCGCCGTACTTCGACCGGCGCTGTTTGCGGTCCTTGACGCCCTGGGTGTCGAGCGTGCCGCGGATGATATGGTAGCGCACGCCGGGCAGGTCCTTGACGCGGCCGCCGCGGATCATGACTACCGAGTGCTCCTGCAGGTTGTGACCCTCGCCCGGAATGTAGCTCACCACCTCGTAGCCGTTGGTGAGGCGCACCTTGGCGACCTTGCGCAGCGCCGAGTTCGGCTTCTTGGGCGTGGTGGTGTAGACGCGCGTGCAGACGCCGCGCTTCTGCGGGCAGGCCTGCAGCGCGGGCACCTTGTTGCGCGAGGTGAGGCCGTGGCGCTGCTTGCGGATCAACTGGTTAATGGTCGGCATCGACTTTCCGGTTTCCTCATTCGCCGTCTCGGGTCCGCTTCCGTCCGGGCATCGGCGCAAAGCGAATACGCGGGCTAGCGGCGAAAGCGCAGTGCCCGCGCGGAAACACTCTGCGGCCTGGAATGGCCCTGACTTGTAGCGGTCCTCGACGTCAGGCTGCGTCTAGGCTTGCGCCTACTACCAGCCCCCCGGCGAGGTGGCGCGCTTATATGGCTGCGACGGCCATTCCGTCAAGCACAGCCAGCGCATTTCTCATTGATATTCTTAGGCATTTCCGAGCGCTCCGCAGCGGCGCTTAGATCTCGGCAGGACCAGCGACGGCGCAATTTTATGTCAGGCTACATTTTGTAGCCCATCGGAAGAACGCCCACTACGCGCCGACCTCCATCCGCCTCATCCCTCTGACGGGGGAGGCGCCGCGTCCTTGGCGGCGGAGGGGGAAGGCTGCAACTGTCATCCCGAGCGAAGCGATGAGCGAAGCGAGGGACCTTTCCTGTTTCCTTAAGGGTCCCTCGCTTCGCTCGGGATGACAATAGGAGCTTTCCCCTCCGGCCCTTCGGGCCACCTCCGCCGGCTGACGGGGGAGGCCGACTGTGGCGCCACAGCAAGAGCACAACAACTGCGCCGGCGGCTGTGGTACTCGCCAAGACCGCGAAGGATATTACCAGCACCGCCCCAATGCCCTGCTCGTTGCCGCGTGCCCGTGTACTGGTCGTCGCAACCCTGCATTGGGCCACGACCACCCGACTGTGCCTTGCGATGGCGGAAGGCGGGTTCGATGTCGCCGCCGTCATTCCCGAAGACCACGCCCTGCGCGAAATGCCAGGCATTTCGACGCACAGGCTTGGCCGCACGCGGGCGCAGGCGTTGCGCGCGATTACGAGCGCCGCGCAGGAGGCGCCGCCCGACCTGATCGTGCCGGCTGACGAGTGGGCCATCGATCTTTTGCGGGTGCTTCACGAGCGGGCGCTGCAGCGTCGCACGATGGACGCGCGGCGGACGATCGGGCTGATCGAGAGCTCGCTCGGTGCGCCGTCCGCCTTGGCCTTCGCCTGCCAGAAGAGCCGCCTGATCGAGTTGGCGCAGCGCGAGGGCATCGGCGTGCCGAGCACCACGGTCGTCGGCGATCTTGGCGACTTGCGGCGGCTGCTCGAGCGCCGGCGCTTCCCCCTTGTGCTGAAGCTCGACCACAGCTTCGGCGGTCGCGGCGTGCGGATCGTGCACGATCGGGCGGAAGCCGAGCAGGGCTTCCGCGAGCTGCGCGCGTCAGCGGGCCCGGTCGCCGCCCTGAAGCAATCCATCAAACGCTGCGACTTCGCCTGTCTCGAAGGCCTCTACCAGAGGCCGCCGGCCATCAGCCTGCAGCAGTTCGTCGAGGGCACCCCGGCCAACCGCGCCGTCGCTTGCCTGCGCGGCACGGTGCTCGCCGGCCTCAGCGTCGAAGCCGTACGCACCAACGCCGCCAACGGTCCGGCTACCGTCATTCGCATCATCGACTCGCCCGCAATGACCGATGCTGCCGAGAAGCTGGTGCGCCGGCTTGGGCTTTCCGGCTTCGTCGGCCTCGACTTCGTGATCGACGCCAAGACCAGCGAGCCGTTCTTCATCGAGCTGAACGCGCGGCCCACTCAGATCTGCCATATCGCGCTCGACGCACGCAGCGACATGATCGGCAACCTCGCGGTCGCGCTGGGCGCCACGCCGCCGCTGCGGCGGCTGCCCAATGTGGGCTCGTCGACGATCGCACTGTTTCCCCAGGAATGCTGGCGCAATCCGGACAGCGAATACCTCCACGCCGCCCATCACGACGTGCCGTGGTCGACGCCCGAATTCATCGCCGCCTATCGACTGCCGCCGCCGCCCGAAGCGAAGCACTGGCTGAAGGGAATGGCTCGCCGCCGGTCGCTGCCCTACGCTCCGGTCGATGTCCGCCCGTTCTCGAGGGCCGCGACCCTTCTCGGCGACCCGGCGAATCCGTCGTCCCCGGTCTAGCCCACCCCCCCTGCACAAGGAGCAACAGATGCCGATAGAGACCGACGTCGCAATCGTGGGTGCCGGCCCCAACGGGCTCTCGATCGCCGCCCACCTTGCAGCGCGCGGCATCGCCTTCCGCATCTTCGGCGAGCCGATGGAAAGCTGGTTGACCCAGATGCCGCGCGACATGCTGCTGAAGTCGGAAGGCTTCGCTTCGAGCCTGTATGACCCGGCAGGCCGCCTCACGCTCGGCGACTATTGCCGCGACAACGGTCTCCCCTACGCCGACATCGGCCTGCCTGTGCCGCTAAAGCTGTTCTGCGACTACGGCCTCGCCTTCCAGCGACGCATGGTCCCCTCGCTCGACCGACGCAAGGTGAGCTCGGTGCGCCGCGCGAGCGGCGGCTTCCTGCTCGAGCTGGAAGACGCCGAGCAGCTGGTGGCGCGGCGCGTGGTGATGGCGGTCGGCATCAGCCATTTCAGCCACATGCCGCCGCTCTTCGAGGCGCTGGGGCCGGCGTACGCCACGCACAGCTCGGCGCACCATGACCTCGCTTCCTTCAAGGGCAAGGACGTCCTGATCGTCGGCGCCGGCGCCTCGGCCGTCGACCTCGCCGGGCTCCTCCACGAAAGCGGAGCAAAGGTGCGGTTGGCGGCCCGCCGCAGCGAGATCGAGATCCACACCAAGATGCGCCTGCCGCGGCCGCTGGGCGATCGCCTGCGCGCGCCGATGACCGGCATCGGCCCTTCGTGGCGCTCGTGGTTCTTCACTTATGGCGCCGCCTTCTATCGCCACTTGCCGCTCGAGCGGCGGCTGAAATGGGTGCGCACGCATCTCGGGCCGGCGGGCGGCTGGTTCATGGCCGAGCGGGTGCATGGTCGGGTTCCGCTGCTGCTCTCGCACACGCCGTTTGCCGCTGCGGCTGAGGGCAGCCGAGTACGGCTGACCTTCGTGCGCGGCGACGGCGGCCGAGAGGACATAGTCGCTGAGCACGTGATCGCCGCCACCGGCTATCGCCCCGACCTCGACCGGCTCACCATGCTCGACCCCGCCTTGCGGCGGCAGATCGCCTCCGAGGAGCGCACGCCGACGCTGTCGGGCCATTTCGAATCGAGCGTGCCCGGTCTCTACTTCGTCGGACCGGTCGCGGCCAACGCCTTCGGTCCTTTGATGCGTTTCGCCGTGGCCGCCAAGTTCACCGCCCCACGCGTGGCGCGGCATCTCGCGGCGACGCAGGGGCGGCGCTTCACATCGCCATCGGCAGTCGAGCCAGCGGCCGTTTCGACCCGTGTCTTCGGGACCGCGGGCGTCCCGCCCGCTTCCTGATCATGAGCGGGCGAGATCCTTCGGCTACACTCAGGACAGGCGCCCGCCGTCCAAAAGAAAAGGCCGTCGTCTTGCGACGACGGCCGTCGATTTCCTACCCGCGGATGACGCTCAGTCGTCCGCCGCGTGCTCCTGCTCGAGCGACGGCAGGGCCTGGTCCTCGCTCTCGCCGCTCGACGCGAGGATCGCGCGGTCGCGCTGCGCGGCGATCGCCTTCATGCGATTGACCACGCCGCCGGTGCCGGCCGGGATCAGCCGGCCGACGATCACGTTCTCCTTGAGGCCCTGCAGCGTGTCGACGCGGCCCGAGACGGCCGCCTCGGTGAGCACGCGCGTGGTCTCCTGGAACGACGCCGCCGAGATGAACGACTTGGTCTGCAGGGACGCCTTGGTGATGCCGAGCAGCACCGGGTCGGCCTTGGCGGGCCGCAGCTTCTCAGCCGCCAGCTTGGCGTTCTCCTGGTCGAACTCCTGCTTGTCGATCTGCTCGCCGATCAGGAAGGTCGAATCGCCGGCGTCGGTGATCTCGACCTTCTGCAGCATCTGGCGGGCGATCGTCTCGATGTGCTTGTCGTTGATCTTCACGCCCTGCAGCCGATAGACCTCCTGGATCTCGTTGACGAGATACTCGGCCAGCTTCTCGATGCCCAGCACGCGCAGGATGTCGTGCGGCACCGGGTTGCCGTCGATCAGGAGATCGCCGCGCTCGACGTAGTCGCCTTCCTGCACGGCGATGCGCTTGCCCTTGGGGATCAGGTACTCGACCGTCTCCGCA
>JAFAKN010000015.1 GCA_019235415.1 Alphaproteobacteria bacterium | reverse complement strand
AACGCGGCGCGATAGGCGGCCGCGATGCGCGGCTTGGCCTGGATCGGCAGGACCCAACGGGCGCCGCGCCGCTCGACCTGCTGGCGGCCGTAGCTGATGTCGGTTCCGTCCGGGAAGTAGGCCGTGAAGACCGCGTGTCCTGCGGTCGAGGCGAACTCCACGACCAGGATGGCGCCGTCGATGCATTCGAAGAGCGGGCCGCTCTTCAGGACGCCGGTTTCGGTGGTCTTCCCGGCGGGCCCGGAGGTGGTCCATTGCCAGCCTGCGGAGGTGTGCGACGACTCGGCCTTGAGCGTGCCGCAGGTCAATGCGGTCGGGCTCTGGCTGCCCCCGGGTTGGCCATGCGCCGGCGCGGCGACGACAGTCGACAACAGCAGCAAGCCCAGTCTTTTCATGTCGCGATGCTAGCCGAGAACCACCCAGCATCCATCACGAAAGGCTGGGGGCGCGCGGCTGAGTGGCGCGCTCCCAGCTATGGCTGCGGCACCGCGACCTCGCTCTCGATGGCGCCCAGCGGCTCGTCGGCCATCAGGGCCTCGAAGGCGCGCAGGCGCTTGTAGATCGAGATCAACGTCACGATCGTGGGCCACGACCGGACGAGGTACTGGAACGAGTTCTCGACGCGACCGAAGGCGCGGATGATCTGCTGCATGACGCCGAGCGTCAGGCCGCCGGCGACGATCGACGGCCCGAGCGCGGTGTACGCGACCAGAGCGCTCGCCTGCAGGTAGCCGTAGCGGACGATGTTGAAATAGAGGAAGTTGAAGTACAGGCGGAAGTAGTTGCGCCGCACGTCGCGGAACAGGCTCTCCAGGGTCGGCGGGCGGGCGCGGTCGTGATCGTCCTCGCCCAGCACCAGCTCCTTGCGATAGGCGGCCTCGACGCGCTGGTTGCGGAACTCAAGGCCGGGCAGGCGGATGCCGGCGAGCGCCAGGCCGACCGTGCCGATCACCGCCCAGATGACCGCGACGAACACCAAGGCCTGCGGCACCTCGCCGACCAGCGGCAGCTCCTTCACGTGCACCGACAGCCCCCACAGGATCGGCAGGAAGGCGATCAGGGTCATCAGCGCGTCGATGAGGCTCGAGCCCAGCTGCTCGAGGGTGGTGGCGAAGCGCTGCGTATCCTCCTGGATGCGCTGCGAGGCACCTTCGATGTGCCTGAGGCGATGCCAGTTGGCGACGTAGTAGTCGTTCATCGCGGTGCGCCAGCGGAACACGTAGTGGCTGGTGACGAAGGCCGACAGCACGGCCGTGGTGATGTAGACCATCGCGATGCCGGCGAAGGTCCAGATCTGCGCGTAGAACTGCTGCTGGGTGACGGCGTTGGGCTTGGTCAGGGCTTGCTGCACCAGGTTGTAGAAGGTGCCGAACCAGTTGTTGATCATCACGTCGAGCTGGACCTGGAACCAGATGAAGAAGATCACCACCGCCGAGACGGCGACCGACCAACGGAACCAGCGGTGCGGCAGCAGCCAGCCGACCAGCCCGACGAAGATCGCGCCCGCCGCGATCATGTACTGGTAGAGCCAGATGTCGCGCGCGGTCTCGACCGCGACGCCGGTCGCGCTGGCGCCGGGCGGCGGATAGGGGAAGCCCACAAGGCCGCCGACGCTGAGCTCGGGGCCGAGGTCGCGGGCAAAGCCGTACCAGACGGCCATGCTGAGCGCGGTCCACAGCAGGGCGGCCGGGAAGAAGAGTCTCGGATTCGGGAAGAAGGAGGCGAACATCGCCCATCAATAGCGCCCTCGCCTCGACGGGGCCACGTTGGTTAGGGCACGATACGTTGTGTCATCCCGAGCGTAAGCGAGGGATCGTTGAGGCAACAGGAAGGATCCCTCGCTGCGCTCGGGATGACAGAAAAAGGGGAACCAATGGATTACGATCTCGTGTTGCGTGAGGTGCGGCTGGTCGATGCCAGGCCGGGCGAGCCTTCGGTCGACGTCGGGGTGAAGGATGGCCGCATCGCGGCCATCGCGCCGCGGCTCGGCGGCGCGGCCAAGGAGGAGGTGCCGGGCGGCGGGCGGCTGGTGTGCGCCGGCTTCGTCGAGACCCACATCCATCTCGAAAAGTCGTGCATCCTGGGACGCTGCGACTGCGAGACCAAGCGCTTCCCCCATCTCGCCATGGAGCGCGTGTCGGCCGTCAAGCACACCTTCTCGGTCGAGGACGTCATCGAGCGCGCCGCCGGCACCCTGGAAAAGTGCATCGGCCATGGCGCCACCCGCATGCGCACCCATGTCGAGGTCGATCCCAAGATCGGCCTGCGCGGACTGGAAGGGGTGAAGGCGCTGATCGACCGCTACCGCTGGGCGATCGACCTGGAGATCTGCGTCATGCCGCAGGAAGGGCTGACCAACAATCCCGGCACCGACGAGCTGATGGTCGCGGCCTTGAAGGCCGGCGCCACCGTGGTCGGCGCGGCGCCCAACTACGACACCGACCGGGCGGCGCAGATCCGGCGCGTGTTCGAGATGGCCCGCGAGTTCGACGTCGACGTCGACATGCATCTCGATTCCGGCGCCTCGGCCGAGGAGCTCGACACTTGGCTGGTCTGCGACCTCACCGAGAAGTACGGCTGGGGCGGGCGGGTCGCCATCGGCCACGTCTCCAAGCTCGCCTCGATGCCGCCTGCCGACATGGACAAGGTGGCGCGCCGGCTCAGCGATTCAGGGGTGGCGCTCACCGTGCTGACGGCGACCGATCTCTATCTCGGCGGCCGCCATGTCGAGCACAACGTGCCGCGCAACGTGGTCGACCTCAACCGGCTGCACCAGGCCGGCGTGGTCTGCTCGGTGGCCTCCAACAACATCCTCAATCCATTCACGCCGTTCGGCGACGGCCAGCTGCTGCGCCAGGCCAACATGCAGGCGATCGTCACCCAGCGCGGCAACGACGACGAAGTGCGCGCGGTCTGGGACATGACGACGACGCAAGCCGCCAGGCTGATGCGGTTGAAAGACTACGGCGTCGCCGTCGGCGCGCCGGCCGACCTGGTGATGCTGGACGCAAGCGATCCGATCACCGCGCTCAGGACCGTGGCGCCGGTGCTGGCCGCCTTCAAGCGCGGCCGCCGCACCGTGACGCGCGAGCCGGTGCGCCTGCATAGGCCTTGAGCCGTAGGGCCGTAAACCGCGCTCACTTGCGCGACTGCCAGGCGGTGATGAAGTCGAACTGGTGGAAGAAGCCCAGGATGTTGAGGGTGAGGTTGTCGTGGATCGCCCACGCGACGCCCACTTCCATGGCGATCGCCAGCGCCACGGTCACCTTCCAGGGCAGCTTCCAGGCCAGCACGAAGCCCAGCGTCATCGAGACGTTGTCCATCAACGAGTTCAGGATGCTGTCGCCGACATAGCCCTGGGCCAGCGCCTGATGGCGATAGGCCTGGATCACCCACGGCGTGTTCTCGGCGATCTCCCAGGTCGCTTCGATGCCGACGGCGATGGCCAGCCGCCAGGGGACCGGCAGGCGCGGCGCAATCAGGTGCAGCAGGCCGTAGAAGATGAAGCCGTGGATGATGTGCGAGAAGCTGTACCAGTCGGTGAGCTGCTGCGACATCTGCGCGGACCAGACGTCGGACACGAACAGCGTCACGTATCCGCAGGCGCAGATCAGGGGCTGGCCCAGCAGGTAGAGGGTGGTTGCCTGCACGGCGAGCACGATGGCGATCACGGGCAGGGCCTTGGCCATGTGCCCGCCCTGCTCGGGCGCCGACGTCGTGGCCCTTGGGGAGGCCATTGGAGTGGATCGTCCGCCGCGGGGCGTCACACGATCTCGCGCAGCGCCCGGACGATCTCGCAGCCCACGACGGGCACGTAGTCCGCAGCGTAATGGTGGAAGTCGCTGCCGCCGTCGGCAAGGACGCGCGACTGGCCGTGGCGATCGATGAACTGCCGCGGATCGAGCATGGGCAGTCCCAAGGTGCTCGCCGCCTGGCAGGTCTTGGCGACGTGCTGCAGGCGCTCGGCCAGGAAGCAGCCGTCGGGTTGGCGGACGGCGACGTGCGGCACGACCAGCATCGGCCGCGCCAGCAGCCCTTGTAGGCGATCGAGACCGCGAGCGATCTCGGCCATCGCCTGATAGCGAAAGACAAGCTCGCGCAGCACCCGGCGATGGCCTGCGCCGAAGCGCCGCCGCGTGCGCCAGCGGCTCTGCAGCTCGGCTTCGACGCTTTCGACCAGACGTGTCGAGGGCCGTTGGCCGGCGTCGATGGTCTGCCACCAGTCCTCGGCGGGTCGGCCGCCCGGCACGACCAGCTGCCGGTGGATCTCGTTGATGTTCAGCGTCCAGCCGGCGGCCTCGTAGTGCTTGTCGGTGCACGCCTCGACCACGACACACTCGGCCTGCTGCAGAGCCAGCGCCATGCCGTGATCGGGCCGCAGGCCGCTCTCGTAGGCGAACGGCCGCAGGTCCACCGGCATGACGGTCTCGCCGCGCACCAGCCGGACGAACTGGATCGCCTCCTGCACGTCGTGCAGATAGACCGGACGGCCGCGTGCGAAGCGGCGATTTTGGTAGTCGATGGTGCCCAAGCCGTGCGCCGCGGCGAGCGGCTCATGGACGCGGCACGATCCGAGCGACAGCACGCGCAGACGATGTGCCGGCCGGGACGAGGACCGCGCTTTGTCGGCAGGCCGTGCCCCGCGCGCGGCTAGAGAAAATTCGAACATGCCGTGCCGTCGGTCGACGGCCGCGCCGTTGCGGGCGACCCTGTCCAAAAGGTCGCGATTGTAGACGAGGCGTTCACGGCCTGCGGCGTCGGTGCGGTATTCCTTGTTGAGCTTGACGTACAGCCTGCCGGGCGAACGCAGCTGATTGTCCAAAAGGTCGTCGAGGAAATACTGCCATTCCGCCGCCGACCAGTAGGTGCGCGGCGGGCCCTGCTCCTTGTCGTTGAAGGTGGTGTTGCAGGCCACGATCACGTCGAAGCGGCCGCCGAGCGCCGGCAGGGGCGTGTTGGGCCGGACGCGCACCAGGGTTCGTTGCACGCCAAGACAGGCCGCGATGCCGTCATAGAGCGGATCGTCGACGTCGATCCCGACGACCTCGTGGCCGAAGAAGCGACAGACGAAGGGGAAGTGGCCGCCGCCGGTGCCGATGTCGAGCACCCGTCGCGGCGGGCCTTGGTCGAGGCCGAGCCGGCTCGCCAGCAGCAGCTTCTGCCGAGTGTGGAAGGCGACATCGAGATACTTGTAGGCCGAATCGGGATGGGCGCCGCGCATGACGTCGGCGTATTTCGCCCGCAGGGCGTCGAGCCCGGCGCAGTCGACGGTGGCCATGAGCGCACGCAGGATGCGCCGCAGACGCCGGCGCCGGGGAGTCCAGGCGAGCCCGGCCGCGAGCACAGCCAAGCGCCGGCCGAGCCCGTTCGATGGGGCGCTGGCCCACCTGAGTGGAGAAGGGATTGGCGAAGCCGGTTGCGCCATCGGTGCATTCTTGCACAGTGCCGTCGCGGCCGGGAGGCCCAACGTCCCATCAAGCTGGGGCGTCCAGATTTCAGCCGATCGCCGCCAGGGCTTGCGTCAGGTCGGCCAAAAGGTCGTCGGGATGTTCTATGCCGACCGAGACGCGGATGGTGGTGTCGAGGACGCCGATGCGCGCGCGCACGTCGGCGGGCACCCCGGAATGCGTCATGGCAGCGGGGTGGCTCGCGAGCGATTCGGTGCCGCCGAGGCTGACCGCGAGCTTGACGATCTGCAGGGCGTTGAGAAAGGCGAACGCCTCCTTCTCGCCGCCCTTGACGTCGAAGGAGAAGGTCGAGCCGGCGCCGGTGCACTGCCTGAGGTAGACGGCGCGCGCCGGCGAGCCCTCCGGCAGGAAGCCGAGATAGTGCACCTTGTCGACCTTGGGATGATCGCGCAGGAATTCCGCGACCTGGCGCGCGTTGCCATCGGCACGTTCCATCCTGAGCGCCAGCGTCTCCAGCGAGCGGCCCAGCATCCAGCAGGAGTGCGGGTCGAGCTGGGTGCCGACGCTGCCGCGCAGCGCCTTGATCGGCTCGATGGTGCGCCGGGCGCCGAGCGTGGCGCCGGCAATCAGGTCGGAATGGCCGCCGACATACTTGGTGAGCGAGTAGACCGAGACGTCGGCGCCGTGCGCCAGGGGATGCTGGAAGACGGGACCGAGCAGGGTGTTGTCGCAGACCAGCAACGGCCGGAACCCCTGCGCCTGGCCGAGCTCGTCGGCGATCTGCCGGCAGAGTTTTATGTCGACCAGGGTATTGGTCGGATTGGCCGGCGTCTCGATCAGGATCAGCGACACGCGTCCCTTGGCGTGCGCCTCGCGGGCGGCGGCGCGGACGGCGGCTTCGCTCACGCCGTCGACAAAGCCCACGGCGGCGATTCCGAAGTTGGCCATGGTGCGCGCCAGCAGCGTCTCGGTGCCACCGTAGAGCGGCTGGGAATGCAGGATGACGTCGCCCGGCCGGGCGCAGGACAGGATGGTCGTGGTGATGGCCGACATGCCCGACGAGAACAGCGCGCCGGCCTCGGCGCCCTCGAAGACCGCCAGCCGGTCCTCGACGATCTCGCTGTTGGGATGGTTGAAGCGCGAGTAGACGAGGCCGGCCTCGCTGCCTTCGGGCGGCCGCTTGCGGCCTGCGACGTAGTCGAAGAAGTCGCGGCCTTCCTCGGCCGACTTGAAGACGAAGGTGGAGGTGAGGAAGACTGGCGGCTTCACTGCACCTTCCGACAGGGCCGGATCGTAGCCGTAGCTCAGCATCAGCGTCTCGGGCCGCAGCAGGTTATTGCCGATGCGGGTCTTGGACGGGCGTGGGGCGGCCATGGGCGTCTCCTGTCGCGGCTTGTCGCGGACGATGTGGGGATGGCGGAAGGATCTGTGGAGCGCGGGCGTCCAGGTCCGCTCCTCTTGTCATCCCGAGGCCGGCGGCCGAGGGATCCTTCCTGTCGCCGAAGGATCCCTCGCTTGCGCTCGGGATGACAAGGCGTGCAGACCCGGAGGTCCACGCCCCAGCGGCTAGCGCTGGACCCTCAAAAGCTCCAGGCCGAACTTGATCGGGACGGCGTAGTTCGTGGTCTCGCGGTCCGAGCCGTAGGTCACGATGCCGATCACCTTGCCGGTGCGATCGAACAGCGGGCCGCCGCTGTTGCCGTGCGAGATGGTCGCGGTGATCTGGTAGGTGTCGCCCGGCCCGATCGTCGTCACGCCGCCGCTGCGCGCCGCGCCCGAGGTGATCAGCGAGATGTTGCCGCTGGTCACGGTCGGCTCGGGCACGATCCGTTTTTGGGCGACGGCGCTGCTGCGGTCGGACGAGCCGATCACCGCGATGGAAAGATCGCCGAACGAGTAGTCGGGATAGCCGAGCGCGGTGACCTGCTCGCCGACCGCGGCGGGGCTGCCGTCGGACAGCTCGACCGTGGTCAGCCGCTGCTCGGTGTCGATCTTGATCAGCGCCACGTCGGCCGCGACCGACGCCCGCATCAGGCTCGCGTCGACCCGCAGCGGATTGCCCGGGAAGCCCACTTCGAGGCGGTCATTGCGGCCTTCGAGCCGGTGCTCGCTGCTGCCGCCGATCGGCGTGGGCGAATCGGCGCGGAAGATCATGCCCTGTTCCGGAATCCAGGAACGGAGACTCGGCACCGTGACCGGGTTGAACTCGACCGCCTGTCCCTGGCCGTTCACGGGAAACGCGACGCCAGCGGGGCAGGGGCCCGTTTGGACGCATTTCAAGTCCTCGACGAAGATCTTGGTCCAGCCCGCCGCGACATGCTTGTTGGTCAGAAGATAGCCCTGGCTGCTGGTCACGAAGGCGGTGCCGGAGCCGCCCATGCCAACCGGCAAGTTGCTCTGGTTCTCGTCGTCGGTGGTGAGCCAGCGCACGACCTTGTCGTCGGACAAGAGCACGTAGGCCGGGAAGAAGACCTTCTTGCCGTTGATCACCCGGGTGAAGATCTTCTGGAAGACCGGCTGGCCGGAGACGCTGTCGAAGATGTGCCATTGCATTTCGACCAGCACGACGGCGTTGCCGTATTTCTGTACGATCTCCTTGGGCGACAGTCCCACCGCCTTGCGGAGCGCGGCCTGGTTTTCCTCCCGCGCCTTCTCGGCGGCGTCGCGTTGCGCCTTGAGCTCGGCGGCCTGCTTGGCCGCCGTGGCGATCGCGGCCTCGCGCTGGGCGCGCAACTCCGCCGCCTGCTTCTCGGCCTCGGTGGCGGCGGCTTCCTGCTGCTCCTTGAGCTGCTCGGCCTGCCGCGTCAGCTCCTCGGCCTTGAGTCGCCCGTGAACGTAGAGGCCGCCGCCGCCGGCGATGACCAGCAGCAGCACCCCGCCGAGTACGTACATCCAGTTGCGGTTGGTCCGCGTTTGCTGCGCCGCCAGCATGCCGAGCACGGTGTTGCGGCCGACGCTGGTCTTGGCGGGCTCGGCCGGCACCGCGGGCTTGGCGGCGACCGCCGGCTTGGCCTCCGGCGCCGTGCTGGGCGGGCTCGGATGGGCGGATCCCGCGTTGACCGGGCCTGCGTTCGCTGGACCCGCGCTCACTGGACCCGCGTTCACAGGCCCAACGTTCACAGGCCCCACATTTACCGGGCGAGCGTTGGCCGCCCGCGTGTCCGACGCGCTGACGCGCGTTGCCGGAACACCCTTGGGCAGCACGCGCGTGCGCTTCAGGAAATTGGCCGGCCGTGGCTCGACGTCGAAGGTGAACTTGGGGCCGCCGAGGCCAAGCTCGATCACGTCGCCGGGCGCCAGCTCGGTCTCGCCGGTGGTTGCCTGGCCGTTCAGCAGGGTGCCGTTGCGGCTGCCGAGGTCGACCAGCAGGAAGCGCTCGCCGTTCTCGACGCGGATCGCCATGTGGCGGCGGCTCACGTAATCGTCGCGCGTGGCGTCGAAGACGATGTTGCAGCTGGGATCACGGCCGACGCTGAGCTCGAGAAGCCCGTCGAGCCCGAACTGCTCGATCTGCTTTTCCCGGCCCGGCGAAACATGGCGGATGATTATACGCGACGCCATCGTAGAACTCCCCGAGACGCCTGCCCCTTCGCGATACGGCCATGAGGCTACACGGCAAAGCCAGCCACTACAATTGGCGGCCGAACCGGTCGATCGATCCTCTTTCAGTTGTGCTGAGGTCAGTACACCGCTTCGAGGATCGGCACGATCTCTTGCGCGCCTTGAATTGGCCGCGGATTGCTGAACGTCCAGTCGTCGAGCATGCAGTTGATGGCGATGCGCTGCAGGTCGTCGCGCGGCACGCCGACGTCGCGCAAGCGGCGCGGCAGGCCGAGGCCCGAGATGAAGCGGTCGAGCACCTCGGCGGCCGGCCGGCCGGGGGTGCCCAGCGCAGCGCTGATCTCGGCTTGGCGATCGGCGTTGACCTCGGCGTTGAACGCCAGCACCGCCGGCAGCATGACGCACGAGGTGTAGCCGTGCGGCACGCCGGCGCTGCCGCCCAGCACATGGCCGATGGCGTGGCTGGCGCCCATGCGCGTCCCGCTCACGATGCCGGTCATCGAGATCCAGGCGCCGATCTGGCAGTCGAGCCGCGCCTCGAGATCGGATGGATCCGCCTTCACCTGTGGCAGGCTGCGGCCGAGCAGCCGCAGCGCCTGCAGCGCGGTGCTGTCGGTGTAGGCGTTGCCGTCGATCGAGCAGAAGGTCTCGACCGCATGGTCGACGGCGCGGATGCCGGTCGAAAGCCATAGCCATTGCGGCGTGTGCACGGTGATCGCCGGATCGAAGATCACGGCGAGCGGAATGAGGCCGGGATGGATATAGGCCTGCTTGAGCCGCAGCCGCGGCTCGGTGACGCCG
>JAFAKN010000763.1 GCA_019235415.1 Alphaproteobacteria bacterium | reverse complement strand
CGTCAACGACGGTGCGGCTACGCAGCACGGACGACGACTTGCGGCAGCGACTTCAGGAGGGGAGATGGCTTGGCTTTATCTGATTGCGGCGGGGGTGTGCGAGATCGGCTGGCCGCTGGGACTGAAGCTCGGCTGGACCGAGGAAGGGGCGCGGCCGTGGTGGCTCGTCTTCGCCATCGTCGCGATAGCCGCAAGCGGCGCGCTCCTCATGTGGGCACAGCGCTTCATCCCGATGGGCACCGCCTACGCCGTCTGGACCGGCATCGGCGCGGTCGGCGCCTTCACGGTTGGCATCTTCGTGTTCGGCGATTCCGCATCGACGGCGCGAATGGTTTCCATCGCCTTGATCGTGGCTGGCATCGTCGGCCTCAAGATTGCGTAGGAAAGGAGCACGAGCCATGCGTATGAAGGACAAGGTTGCGTTGATCACCGGTGCCGCGAGCGGCATGGGTGCCGCGACCGCGCGGCTGTTCGGCCGCGAGGGCGCCAAGGCCGTGGTGGTCGCCGACGTCCTGGACAAGGAGGGCGAAGCCGTCGTCGCCGACATCAGGAAGGCGCAAGGCAAGGCCGACTTCATCCATCTCGACGTCACCGACGAGGCTGGCTGGAAGGGAGTGATCGACCAGACGGTCGCCACCCATGGCGGGCTCGACGTGCTGGTGAACAACGCCGGCATTTCCGGCTCGGCCGAGCAGGACCTGTACGACACCGCGGCCTGGAACCGGCTGATGGGCATCAACGCCACCGGCGTGTTCCTCGGCATGAAGCACGGCATCGCCGCCATGAAGAAAGGCGGCCGGCGCGGCTCGGTGATCAACCTGTCGTCGATTTCCGGGATCGTCGGGCAGGGCTTCATCCATGTCGGCTACAATGCCTCGAAGGGCGCCGTCCGCCTGCTGACCAAGGCCGGCGCCGCGCAGCATGGCCGCGACGGCATCCGGATCAACTCGGTCCATCCCGGGCTGATGCCGCCCATGCGCACCTCGGGCCGCACCGCCGATCCCGAGACGCGGGCCAAGACCCTGAAGGGCGTGCCGCTCGGCCGCGCCGGCGAGGTCGACGAGGTGGCCTATGCCATCTTGTTCCTTGCCTCCGACGAATCCTCCTACGTCACCGGCGCAGAGCTCGTGGTCGACGGCGGCTTGACGGCGGTCTGATGACAGACGCGGGCAAGGGCAGCAGCGCGGTCGAGCCGTGGGAGGTGCTGGACTCGCGCTACAGCTATCGGGACCGGTGGCTCAGCGTGCGCAGCGACACGGTGCGGGTGCCCAACGGCACCATCCTCTCACCCTATCACACGATCGAGTTTCCCGAATGGGTGTGCGCCGTCACGCTCACACCCGACCAGGAGATCGTGCTGATCGAGGAATATCGCCACGGCATCGGGCGCAACTCATTCGAGCTGCCCTGTGGCATGCCCGACGAGGAGGGTGAGGACCTGCTGGTCGCGACCCGCCGCGAGCTCCTCGAAGAGACCGGCTACGCCGCCGACGAATGGCATGTCCTGGGCTCGGCCACGGCCAACACCGCGCGCCAGAACAACCGCGTGCATGCCTTCCTGGCGCTCGACGCCCGCAAGGTGGCCGACCAGGCGCTGGACGCCGGTGAGGTCATCCGCACGCACGTGTTGGCGTGGCAGCAGTTCGTCGACGACCTCGCCGAAGGCCGCCTGGAGATTCCCGGCATGCACCTCGCCGCCCTCTGGCAGCTCCGAACCTTCGCCCGCAAGACACGCGATCCCCGGCTGCTGGCGCTCGGGCTGTAGCTGTCAGTGGAGCGCGACCCCCGGTCCGCTTCTCTGTCATCCCGAGCACAGCGAGGGATCCTTCAGCAGCAGAAAGGATCCCTCGGCCTTCGGCCTCGGGATGACAGTTGAGCGGACCTGAGGTCCCCGCCCCAGGCGCCGCGCCCTGCGTGGTTGCGCCACAAGCTCACCCCTTCCCGCCCATCGCGATTTGCGGCTACATTGCGGCATGGATCGCAAGCCGCCTGTCGCAGGTTGGCGGGCGGCGACGTTCGCCGCCGCCCTGTTCGCGATCACGCTGAACTTCCTGCAGCCGCTGGCGCACGCCGCCCTCATGCGCGACGGCGGCCCGGTCGCCGCCGCGGGCCTGTGGGGCGCCTTCTGCATCAACATGGGCGGCGGGGACGAGGGCCAGGGCTCGGCTCCGTCGGCAGCGAAGATCCACGAATGTTGCCTGGGCGTGGCGCACGCGACCGCCGTCGCCGAACCGCCTGTCTCGTTCGAGCTCATCCGACCAAGCGTCGAGGTCGTCCGCCTCGTCCGGCAAGTCGACGGTCTCGCCTCGGTCGGCATCCGCGACGGACCGAGCCAACCGCGCGGCCCCCCTTCCCTGATCTGACGCGCCAGAGCCGCGACGTGCCGACCGGTACGTCGCGTTTGCATGTCCGATCAGGGAGAAGTCCATGTCGTCAAGTCGCGCGGCCGTGTATGCCGCGTGCGCGAGCCTTGCAGCGATAGCCCAAGCCAACGCGCAAAACGAAGCGCAGCCCACGCCACCCGTCAATCTGCCGCCGATCACCGTCACGGCCGGCCGCGGCTCGGATCTCGAGAAGCTCGACGTCAGCACCACCGTGCTGACCCGCAAGCAGGTCGAGGCCATGCCGGAGACCGGGGTCGACCAGATCGTCAACCGGATCCCCGGCATCTTCACCTACACGGTCCCGACCGGTCAGCTCCACCCGACCGGTCAACCGGTCAGCATCCGCGGCTTCGGCACCAGCACCACCATCAACACGCTGGTGATGATGGACGGTGTGCCGATCAACGACCCCTACTTCCAGACCGTCGACTGGAGCCGCATTTCCAAGAACTCGATCGAGCGCGTCGAGGTGATCCGAGGCGGCGGCGCCACCACCCTGTGGGGCAACATGGCGACCGGCGGCGTGATCAACATCGTGACCAAGCAGCCGACCGTCACCGGCGTGCAGGGCGACCTGAGCTACGGCAGCTACAACACGACCAACGCCAATGTCGGCGGCACGGCGATCGTGAACGACAAGCTCAAGGTGGGCCTCGCCTACAATCACGCCCAGAGCTCGGGCTACAACCTCACGCCGTCGCAGTACCAAAACGCCAACCTGGTGCCCACGGCATCGAAGGCCGACAACGTCGACTTCTCGACCTATCTCAATCCCACCGACCAGCTGAGACTGTTCGCCAAGGCCTATTTCCACCAGGCCTACGAGGACGGGCTGGTGTGGAACATCGCCCACAACAACTGGTCGGCCTACCGCATGCTGATGGGCGGCACGTATGACCTGAACGAAAAGTCCTCGATCAGCGCCAGCTTCTGGGCCGGCGGCGGATCGTTCGGCACGATCAACGTGGCCAACGGCAGCTACACGCTGAACAACGTCTCGGCCACCAACCAGTTCGTCAGCCAGATCGAGCAGGCGCCGAACACCGATCAGGGCGGCGCGGTCTTCTACTCGGCCGAGTTCGGACCGGTGAAGGACATCAAGATCGGTGTCGATGCGCGGCGCCTGGTGATCTACGACACCAACAATCTCTTCGCCAGCGTCTCCTCCGCGCCGACGACCTTCATCACCAACGGCGAGCATCGGCTGGAAGGCGTGTTCGGGCAGGCCACCTGGCAGCTCGCCCCGGTACCCGCCGACCTGACCGTCGGCCTGCGCGAGGACTTCTATCAGGCGCTGAACGCCAACGTGCTCACCGTCAATTCCGGCACGACTCTCAACGTGCCGAATTCGAGCGCCGCGAGCTTCGACCCGCGAGTCGGCTTGAAGTTCTACATGACCGACGCCTTCACGTTGCGCGGTGCGATCTACCGCAACTTCTCGGCCCCCGGCATGAACCAGATGTATCGTAGCTTCGCCAGCGGCACGAGCTTCACCGCGACCAATCCGACCCTGCAGCCAATGATCAACTTCGGCCAGGAGGTTGGCTTCGACGTCAATTGGAAGAAGGTCAACCTGGCGTTCACCTTCTTCAACAACACCCTCGACAACTTCATCGACTTCGTCACGATCTGCAACGCGAACGCGGCCTGCGCCGCGCCGTTCATCAGCGCCGCCGGCCTGTCGCCCGCCTTCACGACCGTGAGCCAGTACAACAACGTCGGTACGGCGCTGTTCCAGGGCTTCGAGATCATCGGCACCGTTCAGCCTTTCGAGCAGCTCAAGCTGACCGGCGGTTTCACCAACACCAACGCCTACCTCATCAACTCGTACTTCCCGACGCTCGAGCGCGTCGGCGTGCAGCTGGGCCAGGTGCCGGTCTGGACGGTGACGGCCACCGCCGAATGGCGGCCGCTGCCCGAGCTCGCCTTCACGGCGACATTGCGGTCGTTCCCGGCCTACTGGAACGATACCGGACATACCCAATTGAACGACGCGGCGACGCTCCTCGATCTCGGGGCCAGCTGGTCGCCTGCAAAGGCCGTCGACGTCTACGCCAGCATCCAGAACGCAACAAATGTCGGGTACCTGGCGCAGGGCTACAGGCTGACCTCGTTCGAAGGGCAGACCGTAAATCCCGGGTCGATTCCATCCTTGGGCATGCCGCTCACAGCCATTGCCGGTGTCAGGGTCCGGTTCTAGGAGGACACGATGCGCAAACTTCTTCTTTGCCTGGCGATTGTGCTCGCCGCCGGCGATGCGGCGGCGCAGCACCACCATGGGGGCGGAACACCGGAAGCCTTCACCGCGACGCCGGCGTTCGGTCCCGACGGCACCTTGTGGCTGGTGCGCGCCCAGGCCGACCGCATCACCGTCGCGCAGTCCAAGGACCTCGGCAAGACGTTCTCGACGGCAGTCGACGTCACGCCCGAGCCAATGAACCTCGACTGGGGTCCGGACGCGCGGCCGCACATCGCGGTCGCCGGCAAGGGCGACATTGTCGTCGCGTTCGCCATCTTCCAGGACAAGAAATTCAACGGTCGCGCCTTCGCCGCACATTCGACCGACGGCGGTGCAAGCTTCAGCCGACCGCAGCCTCTCACGCCCGACAGCACCAGCCAGCGCTTCGAGACGGTGGCGATCGACCCCACCGGCCGGCCGTTCGCGGCCTGGCTCGACAAGCGCAACGTCGCGCCAGCGCGCGCTGCCGGGAAGGCATACACCGGCGCGGCGCTGGCCTATGCCTGGTCGGACGATCACGGCGCAACGTTCGGCGAGACCCGGATCGCCGCCGACGACACCTGCGAATGCTGCCGACTGGGCGTCGCCTTCGAAGGTCCCGGCCGGCCGGCTGTCGTCTTCCGCAACATCTTCCCGGGGTCGGTGCGCGATCATGCCGTCATCACCTTCAAGGACCCCACAACGCCCGCGCCGCTCAAGCGCGTGAGCGTTGACGACTGGAAGATCGAGGCCTGCCCTCATCATGGTCCCAGCCTCGCCATTGCCGGCGACGGCTCGTACCACGTTGCCTGGTTCACCAACGGAGCGGCGCGCCAAGGCCTGTTCTACGCACGTGCCGCTTCGAGCGACGTCCCGTTCTCTGCGGCGCGGCCGTTGTCTTCGCCCGAACGCCAGCCGTCGCGTCCGTATGTGCTCGCCGCCGGGCCGGCCGTTCACCTGGTATGGAAGGAGTTCGACGGCAACAAGGTCACGGTGCTGTGGCAGGTGTCACGCGATAGCGGCCGCACCTGGACCGCACCCCGTGCGGTTGCCGAGACCAACGACGCCTCGGACCATCCGCTGCTGGTCGCCAACGGCGACCGAGCCTATCTCTC
>JAFAKN010000627.1 GCA_019235415.1 Alphaproteobacteria bacterium | reverse complement strand
ACGAAATCGGTGTCGGTCGCGAGCTTGCGGCCGCCCGGCGTGGTCTTGCCGATGCAGCCTGCGATGTGGGGGAACACGTAGAAGGCGCCTTCCGGCTTGTGGCAGGTGATGCCCTTGGCCTGGCGCACCATGGCGACGACCTCGTCGCGCCGCTTCTGGTAGTCGGCGACGCGCTCCTTCACGAGGTCCTGCGGCCCGTTGAGCGCCGCGATCGCCGCGGCCTGCCCCACGGTCGAGATGCCCGAGCCGATCTGGCCCTGCATGTTGACCATCGCGGCGATCAACGGCCTGGGCCCGCCGGCGAAGCCGACCCGCCACCCGGTCATGGCATAGGCTTTCGAGGCGCCGTTGACCGTGAGCGTGCGCTCCTTGAGCCGCGGCTCGACCTCGGCTGCGGTGCAGAAGCCGAAGCCGTCGTAGGTGAGATGCTCGTAGATGTCGTCGGCCATCACCAGCACGTGCGGATGGGCGAGCAGCACCTCGGTGATCTCTTTCATCTGCTGGCGCGAGCAGACCGCGCCGGTCGGGTTGTTGGGAAAGTTCAGCACCACCCATTTGGTGGCGGGCGTGATCGCCGCTTCGAGGTCGGCGGCGCGCAGCTTGAACTGGTTGTTCTCCGGGCACGACACCGGCACCGGCGTGGCGCCCGCGACCCGCGCCTGGTCGGCATAGGAGATCCAGTAGGGCGCGGGGATGACCACCTCGTCGCCCGGGTTCACGCTCGCCATCAGGGCGTCGTACATGATCTGCTTGCTGCCGTTGGAGACCATGATCTCGTCGAGCGCATAGTCGAGGTTGTTGTCGCGCTTGAACTTGCGCTGGATCGCCTCCTTGTGCGCCTTCACGCCGTCGATTGGCGGATACTTGGTGTCGCCGGCCAGCGCCGCCTTGTGCGCCGCCTCGATGGCGTGCGGCGGCGTCGGGAAGTCGGGCTCGCCCGACGACAGGCCGACGATCTTCACCCCCTGGGCGCGCAGCTCGCGCACCTTGCGGGTCATTGCGGCCGAGGCCGACACCTTCACATTGCGCAGCCGCTCGGCGACTTCGAACATTTTCAATCCTTCTTGTTTATCGTGAGCGCGATGCCGCCCAGGATCGCCGCCGAGGCCAACAGCAGCCGCACGGTGACCGGCTCGGCGAGTAGCACCGCTCCGCCCACCGCCGCAATGGCCGGAACGCTGAGCTGGACGGTGGCTGCCGAGGTGGCGGTGAGCCACGGCAGGGCGGCGTACCACAGGACGTAGCCCAACCCGGAGGTCAGCGCGCCGGACAACGCAGCATAGAGCACGCCGAGATGGTCGGCGGTCTCGTGACCGACGGCGGTCAGCATCAGCACTGCCGCGAACGGCACCGAGCGCAGGAAATTGCCGGCGGTTGCGGCCGTCGGATCGCCCGCCGTGCGGCCCAGCACGGAATAGACGCTCCAGGCCGCGCCCGCGGTGAACATCAGCGCCGCGGCGAATGGCGGCGGCGCGGCGAAGCCCGGCAACAGCAGGAGGACGAGGCCCGCGACGGCGATCAGCACCCCGGCCAGGGGCCAGCCGGAAAGCCGCTCGCCGCGCCACAGTCCCCAGCCGGTCATGCAAAGCTGGATGGTGCCGAACAGCAGCAGCGCACCGGTCGCGGCCGTCAGGTCGCGGTAGGCGAAGGAGAAGGCGGCGGCGTAGGCGAACAGCATGGCCGCCATCGGCCAGCTGCCGGCGGTCGACGGCCGGTGGCCGCGCATCCGGACGATGACGGCGAGGATCAGGGCGCCCGATGCGAGCCGGACGGCCGTGAAGGTCGCCGCATCGATGTCGGTGTCCCTGAGCGCCACGCGGCACAGCAAGGAGTTGCTGGCGAATGCCAGCATGGCGAGCGCGGTGAGGAGAGGTAGGCGCACGGCTTTCTTGCCGGACCGCGGGCCTCCAGGCCCGCATCATAAAGATGCATGAGCGGAGCTGGAGCTCCGCGGTCCGACAAGATCAGTTCCCGAGCCGATAGAGCTTCAGCGCGTTGTCGCGGGTGATCTTGCGGCGCACCTCGGGGCTCACGCCGGAAAGCTCGCGTTCCAGGAACTCCTGCGAATCGGGCCAAATGCCGTCGGGGTGCGGGTAGTCGGAGCCCCACATCACGTTGTCCTCGCCCAGAACGTCGAGCAGGCGGATGCCGATCGGATCGGTCTGGTAGGTGGCGTAGAACTGCCGGTACCAGTATTCGCTGGGCTTCATCTTGAGGTCGAGATCCTGGAACTGATCCTCCCATTCGAGGTCCATGTGCTGCAGCACGTAGGGGATCCAGCCGATGCCCGCCTCGCCGATCACGATCTTTAGGTTGGGATAACGCTCGGGCGCGCCCGAGTAGATCAGCGACATCAGCATGTAGCTCATGTGCATCTGGAAGTTGGTGATGTGCGCGGCCTGCACCCGGCGCACCACGTACGATGGCAGCTTCGAGGTGTCGGGCGAGCGCCCGCCGATGGTGTGGAAGTGCAGCGGAATGCCCGACTCGTGCGCGAACTGCCACAAGGGTTCCCAGAACGGATCCCACAACGGCGTCATGTCCGGCCGGTTGGCGACGTCGAAGCCGCGCACGCCGCGCTTGGCGCAGCGCCTGGCCTCGGCGACGGCGGCCTCCATGTCGTGGTTAGGGATGCCAGCCAGCCCGATCAGCCGATCGGGCGCCGCGCGGCAAAAATCATGCAGCCACTCGTTGTAGATGCGCAGCATCTCCTCGGCCGCTTCGGGATCGCCCAGCCGCCCGCTCGAGCCCAGGATGCCGTACAGGACCTCGGCCTGCACGCCGTCGCGGTCCTGGTCCTTGAGCCGCAGCGCGGGCTCGGTGAGGCGGCGGATGCCCTTCTTGCCGTCGTCGTAAAGGCCGGTCGAGGCCATGCGGTCGGAGCGATGGATCACGCCCGGCACATACTCGCGCCCGGCCGATCCCATGCCGTTCACCAGCCCGAACTTGGCGCCCTTGGCGCTGACCCATTCCGGCCCCTTGGGTCCCTCGACGACGTGCGGCATGCGGTCCTTCAGCGCGGCCGAGGCGTTCCTGGTGAACAGGTCCGGCGGCAGCCAGATCAGGTCGACATGGCCGTCGGCGGAGATGACGTCGTAGTGCATTGGCGCGATTCCTTGCAGCAGCAGGCCTGCAGAGTGCGCCGCCGCTTGGCCGCCTGCAACGGTTCAAGCCATGCCTTCGACGAGGATCAGGTTTCTGGACAGGGCTGCGTCCCGGAATTGCAGGGCGGCAGCGTACTCCGGCGAGCGATACCAGGCGCGGGCGCGCGCCATGTCGGGGAATTCCACGACGATCAGGTTGGTCGGCTGCCAGTCGCCTTCGAGGCGCTCGATCGTGCCGCCGCGGGCGAGATAGCGGCCGCCATATTTGTCGATCGAGGCGGCTGCCCGGGTGCGATAGGCCGCGATGGCGGCGGCATCGCGGAAGGTGACGTCGGAGATGACATAGGCGGGCATGTGGTTCCTCGCACTGCTTGTCGGAAGGGAGACGGGCGACCGAACTTGCGTATGATGGCACAGGGGAGACTGCCGCCTGCATGATCGCCGCCTTTGCCCGTACCCTCCTGGCTTTTGGCCTGGTTTCCGGCTTGCTGCTTGCGACCGGCTGCTCGTTCTATCTCGGCGAGCCGCGGGTGCCGGAGACCCGCTTTCGCGCCTCGCTCACCGGCGTCAACGAGGTGCCGCCGGTGGACAGCCGCGGCAGCGGCTACTTCGAGGCCGTCTACCGGCCGTCGACCCAGGTG
>JAFAKN010000556.1 GCA_019235415.1 Alphaproteobacteria bacterium | reverse complement strand
CCGTAGCCCAGCGACAGGGAATAGAGCCGGGAACCGAGCAGCCACCGGCTGAAGGGTGCGCTGGGAGCGAATTCGCGCTCGGACGGACGAGAGGGGCTGGACCGGACGGGTCGGGCTCCGGCCACCAAAGGCTCACCGCCGCGGCGCATGTCAGATGCAACAAGCGTCATCTTTATTCTGTTGTTGGTCCGGCGGCGCTGCCGCGGGCAATCGAGGGGTAGTCGCAGTCTACCCGACACGAGCGCCCATGGCGATGCCTGTGGATAGCCGAGGAGGAGCACGCCGAAGGGAATCGGGAAGCCCTTGAACCGGTAGGGTCCATCCCCAAATTCTCTCCAGGGAAGGCCCGAACGGGATTCCTGGCCACTCGCTCCTCGGAGGAGGGTTATGAGTCGTATGTCGATGTTCAACTCGCCCTTGTTGCTGGGTTTCGACCAGCTGGAACGCACCCTTGACCGGCTGGCCAAGAGCGCCGAGGGCTATCCCCCCTACAATATCGAGCGGATCGGCGAGAATGGCCTGCGGATCACCCTGGCGGTGGCGGGCTTCACGATCGACGACCTGGCGGTCGAGCTGGTCGAAAACCAGCTGACCGTCCGCGGCAAGCAAACCGACGACACCGATCGCGTCTTCCTGCATCGCGGCATCGCTGCGCGACAGTTCCAGCGCGCCTTCATGCTGGCCGATGGCATCGAGGTCGCGGGCGCTCGGCTCGACAACGGGCTGCTGTCGATCGACCTGGTGCGTCCCGTGGTGGAACCGCGCATCCGCACGATCGCCATCGATGCCGGCAACGACGGACCCGCCGACAACACCATCGACATTGCGGCTCGCCGCGCCCGGTCCCGCTAGGGACGCGCACGCGCGGACCAAGGAGGTAGCTATGGAAAACAATGAAGCGACACCCGCTTTCACCCCTCTCCCGGATGAGGCGTTTCTCAGCCTCGGCGCGCAGCAGATCGCCTACGTGAAGGCGATCAACCTGCCCGATGGTGCACACGCGATCGGCATCTTCTCGGCCGACGGCAAGCCGATGGCGGCCGCGCCGTCGATCGAGCTGGCGCAGGCCTTGTGCCGACAGCACGATCTCGAGCCGGCGCTGGTGCATTAGGCTCTGGCCGGACCGCATCTTCCGGACCGCGCGCGTCCCGCGCGCTCATGATGAAGAGCGAGCCGGAGGCTCGCGGTCCACAAGAGCATGAGCGAGCCTGGAGGCTCGCGGTCCGGCAAGATCAAGCGGCGGTCTGGGTCTGGATTGAGTCGACCAGCAAGGCGTAGAGCGCCTCGGCGTTCTCGGTCGCGCGCAGCTTGTCGACCAGTGCGCGATCGCGCAGCAGGCGCGACACGCGCGCCAGCGCCTTGAGATGGTCGGCGCCCGCCCCTTCGGGCGCGGCGAGCAGAAACACGATGTCGACCGGCCGCTCGTCGATGGCGTCGAAGTCGATCGGCGTCGCCAGCCGTGCGAACAGGCCGACCGGCTTGGTCAACGACGGCATGCGCGCATGCGGAATGGCAATGCCCCCGCCGATGCCGGTCGAGCCGAGTCGCTCGCGCTCGAGCAAGCGGTCGAACAGGCGCCTCTCGTCGACGCTGAAAACCGCCGCCGCGCGTGAGGCCAACTCCGCCAACATGGCTTTCTTGCCGGACGCCTTGACGCTCGCCAGAACGGCCTCGGGGCCGGTCAGCAAATCGGCGATTTCCACAATGTCACCAAAGGGTTAGCGGGCAAAGACAGGGCCGCCGCGGAGGCCGGAAGGCGCCCCTATAGGCGCCTGCCGCGAGGCGGTCAAGCCTGTGCCTCTCAGGCCTGCGCCTGTGTGGCCCCCGCCTGTTCAATCCGCCGGCCCGGCGACGGCGTGAACCGCGTGCGCCGCCGGCAGCGCCGCAGGCAGGTTGCGATGCATGCCGAGCCGACCCAATCGGCGCCGCTCGGCCGACGAGGGAATGCGCATGGCCTCGCGATACTTGGCGACGGTGCGGCGGGCGATCTCCACGCCCTCGCTTTTCAAAAGGTCGACGATGCGATCGTCCGACAAGGGCTGGTGCGCATTCTCGCCGCTCACCAGATGGCGAATGCGCGAGCGCACCGATTCCGACGAGACGACAACTCCCGGCGTACGCGCCGGCAGCGCCGAAGTGAAAAAGTATTTCAGCTCGAATATGCCGCGCGGCGTGGCGATGTACTTGTTGGAGGTGACTCTGCTCACCGTGCTCTCGTGCAGCTCGGTGGCGATGGCGATGTCGCGCAGCACCAGCGGCCGGAGCGCGCTCACGCCGTGGCGGAAGAAGCCGTCCTGCTGGCGCACGATCTCACGGGCGACCTTGAGGATGGTGGTGGCGCGCTGCTCGAGAGTCTTCACCAGCCAGTTCGCCGATTGGAACCGCTCGGCGACGAAATCGCGATCGGACTTGACGCGCGTGCCCTTGATCAGAGTCGCGTGATAGTTGCGGTCGACCAGCACCTTGGGCAGCGCCTCGGTGTTGAGCTCGATGTGCCAGCCTTCCTCGCCGGTCTCGGCATCGCGGGCGGGACGCAGGAAGAGATCGGGCGCGACCGGCTGCACCGGCTCGAAGTCGAATGCCTGGCCGGGCCGCGGATCGAGCGTGCGCAGCTCGGCCAGCATGTCGCGAAGATCCTCATCGTCGACGCCGCAGCGGCGGCGCAACTGGCCGAGCTCGCCGGCCGCGACGAGATCGAGATTGTCGAGCAGCGCCTTCATCGCCGGGTCAAGGCGATTGCGCTCGGAAAGCTGGGCGCCGAGACACTCGGCAAGCGTGCGGGCGAACAAGCCCGCGGGCTCGATCTGGCGCAGCCGGCCCCACACGGCCTCGATGCGCGCGGCGGCGTCACCGACTGCTTCGGCGACCGCAGACACCTCGAGCCGGCAGTAGCCCGCTTCGTCCAATCCTTCGGCGAGCTTGATCGCAATGCGCCGCTCGCCGAGGTCGCTGAACAGGAGCTCGATCTGCGCCAGCACGTGGGCGGCAAGCGACCGCGGCTTTTCCGACACGAAGTCCAAGGCATCGGGCGCATCGTCGCGCGGACCGTTGCGGGTGGCCGCGCCATCGCCGCCGCGATCGGCGAACTCGCGTGTCCAGCGCTCGTCGGCGTCGGCCAGCGCCGGCGCGGCGGCAGCCAGCGCTTCCGCGGTGTCGGCAGGCGCTTCGAGAACCGGAGTCTCGTTCTCGCTAACCGGGCCCTCATCGGCCGAACCTTCGGCCAGCAGCGGATTCTTCTCGAGCTCCTGTTGGATGAAGGCGGCCAGCTCGAGATGGGAGAACTGCAGCAGCTTGATGGCCTGCTGCAGCTGCGGCGTCATCGCCAGGGTTTGGCGAGACGCCAGGATGAGACTCGGACCAATACGCATACTGCCCCCACCCGGTTGACCAGGAGATCCCCCGTTTCGGGCAGTGTAGCAATATCTATGCCAAGTCAGCGACCCTAAACTGAAACCAAGTCAGTGCTCGAAGATGTCGACCTCCGGCCAGCCCGCCAGGTCGAGCCGGGCCCGCGTCGGCAGGAACTGGAAGGCGGCAGCGGCGAGCTCGCCGCGCCCTTCGCGGGCGAGCAGATCGTCGAGCTTGGCCTTGAGAGCATGCAGGTGCAGGACATCGGAAGCGGCATAGGCCAGCTGCTCGTCGCTGAGGCTGTCGGCGCCCCAGTCGGAGGTCTGCTGCTGCTTGGAGAGGTCGATGCCCAACAGTTCGCGGCACAGATCCTTCAGGCCGAAGCGGTCGGTGAAGGTGCGGGTGAGCTTGGCGGCGATCTTGGTGCAGTAGACCGGCTCGCAGCGGACGCCCAGCGCATGCTCCAGCACGGCGATGTCGAACCGGCCGAAGTGGAAAAGTTTCAGCACGTTGGGATCGGCAAGCACGGCCGCAAGTCTCGGCGCCTCATAGGCGCCGCGCGGCATCTGGACGAGATGCGCATCGCCGTCGCCACCCGAGAGCTGCACGAGGCACAGCCGGTCGCGATGCGGGTTGAGGCCCATGGTCTCGGTGTCGACGGCGACCACGGGGCCGAAGCTTAGGTTGGCGGGAAGGTCGCCGCGGTAAAGACTGATGGCCATTCAAGCCCGCCACATGGTGCCCAGGAGAAGACTCGAACTTCCACGCCTTGCGGCGCTAGTACCTGAAACTAGTGCGTCTACCAATTCCGCCACCTGGGCACGGCATGCGGGCTCGTGAGGGAGCGTGAGTTAGGGCCGCCCCGCGCCGATGTCAACCGCATCTCTGGGCGCAACCACCTCGGGCCTTCGCGGGCCTGTCCGCGGCGGCGCTAATGGGCTATAGGCAGCCGCCATGAATATCAAGCAGGTCACGGTATTCGGCGCGGGCTTCATCGGCCGCGCCATCGTACAGGCGCTGGCCGAGAACGGCCTGCAGGTCGTGGTCGCCTCGCGCCGCATCGAGCTTGCCGACCCGATCAAGACGGCCGGCGACGTCGGCCAGATCACCTTGATGCGGGCCAACGTGCGCATGCCGCAGTCGGTCGCGCGCGCGGTTCGCGGCAGCGACGCGGTGATCAACGCCGTCGGCATCGCCTTCGAGCACGGCCGTCAGCGCTACGACGCGGTCCATGTCGGCGGCGCCCGCGCCATCGCCGAGGCGGCCAAGGCCGCCGGCGTGCAGCGGCTGATCCACATTTCGGGCATCGGCGCCGACCGGCGCAGCGCGACCAACCGTTATGTTCGCTCCAAGGTCGACGCCGAGGATGCGATCGTCTCGGCCTTTCCCGATGCCACCATCCTGCGGCCCAGCGTCGTCTTCGGCAGCGACGACGTTCTGTTCAACCGGCTGGCCAGGGTGGCCGCGATGCCGTCCCTGGTCTCGCCCTTCATGCCCGTCGTCGGCAGCGGCCAGGCAAAGGTCCAGCCTGTCTATGTCCGCGACGTCGCCGCAGCAGCGGTCGAAGTGCTGGCGCGACCCGAAACCGCCAAGTCGGTGTTCGAGCTGGGCGGGCCGCGCATCTACACTTATCGCGAGCTCGCGGCACTCACCCTGAAAGAGATCGACCGTGCAAAGCCGATCGTGAGCGTTCCGGCCGGCCTGATGAAGGTCGG
>JAFAKN010000106.1 GCA_019235415.1 Alphaproteobacteria bacterium | reverse complement strand
GCGAGGGCGCGCCCGGAACCTTGCGCGCCGCGAGCTGACCATAAAAGGTCTGGCCGTACTGCGCGGCGCGGCCGTACCAGTCCTTCGCTTCGTTGCGATGGTTGGCCGCCTCCTGCGCGCGGCCCATCCAGTAGGCGGCGCGGCTCTTGGAGATGTCGGTGCCGACGCCGTCGTACAGCAGCTGGAAGTGTTTTAGCGCTTCGGCATTACGCTTCAGCTGCCGGAGCGCGATCCAGCCGGCTAGAAATTCCGCCTCGGCGAAAGCGACGCCACGGGTCAAGCCGTGCGGCACGGTCACCGCGTAGGCGTCGGCCGCGCGTCCCACGGCGAGGTAGTCTCGCGCCAGCGACTGGCGCTCGTTCCACCACGCCTCGCTCTGCGACGACGGCGAGGCGAGCAGCAGCGCCTTCGCCTGATCGAGGTTGCCGGTGCGCCGCAGCCACTGGAAACGCTCCAGCCGGATCGCCGGCTCGTCGAGCTTCGCCGCGGGCACGGCCTTCAACAGAAGGGGCGCATCGGCGCTCTTGGTCGCCATCGCCAGCCGCGCTTCGGCCAGCGGCTGATAGTCGGGCGGCAGCTTGGGCACGAGATCGCGCGCCACTTGCGGCCGGCCGTCACGGAGGATCCGGTCGAAGCGGGCGATGTGATCATGGCCCGTGAGGTACGAACCGTACCGGTTGAGGAACTCGTTCTCGTCGGCCGCGCGGAAGGTCGCGTTGCGCCAGCTCTCGCCAGCGAGCCGCTTGACGTCGTTGGGACTGACCGCTTCGGCCGCTTCGAGGCGCCGCATGTGGCCGCTGCTGGTGAGCGGCGGGAAGGCGGTGAAGTAGCGGAAGATCTCGGTCGACGGCGTGTCGGCCCCGATACGGTCCTCGGCCTGCCGGCGCAGCACCTCAGGCTCGGGCCAATCGGGATTCTCGCGCAGGAAGCGCCAGGTCGAGCCGAAGTCGGCGTCGGCGCGGGTGGCGACGCGCAGGATGTTCCAGTCGAGGTAGCGCGACAGCAGCGGGTTCTTGAAATTGGCGATCATCCCCCGGGCGTCGGCGTACCGTCCGTCGTCGACCGCCTTCACAGCACTGGCGAAGGCGGCACGCTCGGCGTCGGTCAGGCTCTTGGCAAGCTCGGGGCGCGTGGAATTGCCGCCGGGAAGGGCGACCGAAGGGACGGTGTCGCCGGGTGTGGCGCTCGGACCTGAATCGGGCGACTGGCGCCGCACACCGGTGTCGGGCGTTCCGGTTTGCTGGGCGACGGCGGGCGCCGCTGCCAGCAGGCCGGCCAGCAACAAGAGGGGGCGAAGGGCGGAGTTCACACCAGGAATCGTAGGCAGCGAGTTGCGGCATCACAATGGCAAGTTTGCTCACCTTGCCGGGAGAAAATCCCAGGCCTAAAATGCTCAATTGGATAAGAATTGGAGGAAGCCATGTTCAGCGGCTCGCTGGTCGCGTTGATCACCCCGTTCCGGCAGGGCGCGGTCGACGAGAAAGGCTTCGAGAAGTTCATCACGTGGCAGATCGAGGAGGGCACCGATGGGTTGGTGCCCTGCGGTACGACCGGCGAATCGCCGACGCTCTCCTACGACGAGCACAAGCGCGTCATCGACATCTGCATCCAGACCGCCAGGGGCACCGGCGTGCCGGTGATCGCCGGCACCGGCTCGAACTCGACCGAGGAGGCGATCGATCTGACGCGCCATGCCAAGCAGGCCGGCGCCGACGCCGCCATGCTGGTCGTGCCCTATTACAACAAGCCGACCCAGGAAGGCCTGTTCCAGCATTTCAAGACGGTGGCCGAGGCGGTCGACATCCCGATCCTGCTGTACAACGTGCCGCCGCGCACCGGCGGCGACATGCAGGTCGACACCGTGGTGCGGCTGTCGCAGGTCAAGAACATCATCGGCATCAAGGACGCGAGCTACGACATGGCGCGCCCGACCCTCACCAAGCTGCGCGCCAAGAAGGGCTTCCTGCAGCTGTCAGGCGAGGATGCCAGCGCCGTCGGCTTTTTAGCGCAAGGCGGCGACGGCTGCATCTCGGTGACCGCCAACGTGGCGCCGCGGCTGTGCGGCGGCATGCACGACGCCTGGAAGAAGCGCGACCTCGACAAGGTGTTCGAGATCCAGGACCGGCTGATGCCGTTGCACAAGGCGCTGTTCGTCGAGACCAGCCCGGCCCCGGTGAAATACGCCGCCGAACTTTTGGGCCAGGCCAGCGCCGAGCTACGCCTGCCGCTGGTCCAGTGCACCGAGCCGACCAAGAAGCAGGTGCGCGACGCCATGGTGCACGCCGGGCTGATCAACTAGCCAATTGGCTGTCGTCCCGAGCCCACTTCCTTGTCATCCCGAGCGAAGCGAGGGACCCTTAAAGCCACAGGAAAGGTCCCTCGCTTCGCTCGGGATGACAGAAGCTGCGCTCGGGATGACAGAATAAGAGGAC
>JAFAKN010000694.1 GCA_019235415.1 Alphaproteobacteria bacterium | reverse complement strand
CTGGAATCCTATCCGCGCGACGAGCTGTTCCAGATCGAGGAGGACGTGCTCTACGACCACGCCATGGGCATCCTGCAGCTGCAGGAGCGCCGGCGGGTGGCGCTGTTCGCGCGCCGCGATCCGGTCGGGCGGTTCGCCACCTGCCTGGTGTTCACGCCGGCCGACCGCTTCAGCGCCGAGCTCAGCGCCCGCTTCACGACCCTGCTCGAGCAAGCATGGCGCGGCACGGTGACCTCGGTCGCCTCGTCGGCCGGCAGCGATTCGGCATTGGCCCAGGCGCTCTACACGCTGAAGCTCGAGTCACCCCAATCGCCGACGCCCAACCTCGTCGAGCTGGAGCAGGCGCTGGCCGACGCCGCGACGTCGTGGAACGACCGCCTGCGCGCGCTCCTGCAGGCGAAGCTGGGCGAGGTCGAGGGCCGTGCCGCCTCGCGCCGCTGGCGCGACTGGTTCCCGCCGACCTATCGCGACAACTTCGGCGCCGAGCAGGCGGTGGCTGACCTGGAACCCTTGCAGGCGGTGCTGGCGGGCCAGCGCTTCGGCCTGCGCCTGGAGCGCGAGCTCGACCTGCCGGCGCATCGCTTCACCCTGCGCCTGTTCCATCCGCGCGAGGCCATCGCGCTCGCCGACATCCTGCCGCCGGCCGAGAACTTCGGCCTGCGCGTGCTGAGCGAGGTGCCGTTTCTTTTGCACGGAAAAGACTCCGACGCCGTCGCGCTGCAGGTGCTGAGCGTCGAGACCATCGACAAGAACCCGGTCGACCTTTCGGGCGACGGCGCGCGCTTCGCCGAGGCCGTGGCGCATCTGTGGGGCGGCGGCCTGGAAAGCGACGGCTTCAACAGGCTGGTGCTGGGCGCCGCGCTCGACTGGCGCGAGGTCGCGATCCTGCGGTCCTATTCGAAGTACCTGCGCCAGGCCGGCATCGCCTACAGCCAGCCCTACATGGAGCGCGCGCTCGGCGCCTATCCGGCGATGGCGCGCCACTTGGTCGACCTCTTCATCGCGCGCCTCGACCCGGCGCTGGGCGACGCCGCCTCCAACCCGCGGCACGAGAAGGTCGAGCTGATCGAGAGCCGCATCGCCGCGGCGCTGGAGACCATCACGACGCTCGACGAGGACCGCATCCTGCGCCGCTTCGCCAACGCCGTGCGCTCGACCTTGCGCACCAACTACTGGCAGACGGACGAAGAGGGCCAGCCGAAAGACTGGATCTCCTTCAAGATCGACAGCCGCGCGATCGACGAGCTGCCGGCGCCGCGGCCGCTGGTCGAGATCTTCGTCTACAGCCCGCGCACGGAAGGCATCCACCTGCGCGGCGGCCGGGTGGCGCGCGGCGGCATCCGCTGGTCCGACCGGCGCGAGGATTTCCGCACCGAGATCCTCGGGCTGATGAAGACGCAGATGGTGAAGAACGCCGTCATCGTGCCGGTCGGCTCCAAGGGCGGCTTCTACGTCAAGCGGCCACCTGCGAACGGCACGCGCGAGCAGGTCCAAGCCGAAGGCATCGCCTGCTACCGCACGCTGATCCGTGGCATGCTCGACATCACCGATAACTATGTCCTGTCGGCGCAAGCAGCCCCTCTGTCATCCCGAGCGGAGCGAGGGACCTTTGAGGCGACAGAAAGGTCCCTCGCTGACGCTCGGGATGACAGAGGGGGGGCCGTTCAGCCGCCGGCCAACGTCGTGCGGCATGACGGCGACGATCCCTATCTGGTCGTGGCGGCGGACAAGGGCACGGCGACCTTCTCCGACATCGCCAATGGGCTGGCACAGGAGTACGGCTTCTGGCTCGACGACGCCTTCGCATCGGGCGGGTCGGCGGGCTACGACCACAAGAAGATGGGCATCACCGCGCGCGGCGCGTGGGAATCGGTCAAGCGGCATTTCCGCGAGCTCGGCCAGGACATCCAGGCGACGGCCTTCACCGTCGCGGGCGTCGGCGACATGTCGGGCGACGTGTTCGGCAACGGCATGCTGCTCTCGCCGCACATCAAGCTTCTCGCCGCCTTCGACCATCGCCACATCTTCATCGACCCCGCGCCCGATCCGGCGAAAAGCCTGGCCGAGCGCCGCCGCCTGTTCGAGCTGCCGCGCTCGTCGTGGATGGACTACGACCGCGCGTTGCTGTCGGCCGGCGGCGGCGTCTACGACCGCGGCGCCAAGTCGATCGCGCTCTCGTCCGAGGCGTGCGAGGCGTTGGGCATCGACGTGCCCTCGCTCACCCCGGCCGACCTGATGCGCGCCATCCTGGCGGCGCCGGTCGACCTTCTGTACTTCGGCGGCATCGGCACCTACGTGAAGGCGCGGGCCGAGAGCGACGCCGAGGTCGGCGACCGTGCCAACGATGCGGTGCGCATCAATGCCGCGCGGCTGCGCGCCCGCGTGATCGGCGAAGGCGCCAACCTCGGCCTCACCCAGCGCGGCCGCGTCGAGGCGGCGCTGGCCGGCGTCAAGCTGAACACCGACGCGCTCGACAATTCGGCGGGCGTCGACACCTCCGACCACGAGGTCAACATCAAGATCGCGACGGGCGAGGCGATCGCGCGCGCCGAGCTTCTACGCGCCGCGCGCGATCCGCTGTTGTTCTCGATGACCGACGAGGTCGGCGAGCTGGTGCTGCGCCACAACTACCAGCAGAGCCAGTCGGTCAGTGTCGCAGCCGAGATGGCCGGCGAGGAGCACGACCGGCTGGAGCGCTTCATGCGCACCCTGGAGCGCAAGGGCCTCTTGGACCGCGCCGTCGAGCTCTTGCCCGACACGCCGGCGATGCGGGCGCGGGCGCAGAACCGCCAGTTCCTGACGCGGCCCGAGCTCGCCGTGCTGCTGGCCTACGCCAAGATCGACCTCATGGAGCAGATCCTGCACTCGGACCTGCCCGACGATCCGCTGCTCGAAGGCGAGCTTTTGCGCTACTTCCCGCAGCCCCTGCAGCAGAAGTTCCCCGAGGCGCTCAGCGCCCATCGGTTGCGGCGCGAGATCGCCGCGCTGCAGGTCACCAACTCGCTGGTCAACCGCTGCGGGCCGACCTTCGTGCACAATGTCGGCACGCGCAGCGGCGCGCCGGCCGCCGCCATCGCCCGCGCCTTCGCCGTGGTGCGCGATGCCTGGAAGCTGCGCGAGCTGTGGACCGACATCGAGGCGCTCGACGCCGAGCTCAAGGCCGAGGCGCAGATCCGCATGCTGGTCGCCTCGCAGCGTTTTCTCACCCGCACCGTGCTGTGGACCTTGCGCCGCCTGCCCTTGCCGCTCGACACGCTTTCGGCGACCGAGCAGCTGGGCGCCGCGGTCGCGGTGTTGGACGATCTGCCGACGTCGCTGATCGGCGAGGCCGAGAGCCGCGCCGTGGCCGAACGCGCCTCGGCGTTCGAGGCGCTGGGCGCGCCGGCCGGCGTCGCCCGTCGCGCCGCGGCGCTCGAGACGCTGGCGGCGGCCGGCGACCTCGTGCTCGCCGCGCGCAGCAGCGGGCTGGGACTCGAGCTCGCGATCCGGCTCTATTTCCGGCTGGGCGAGCGGCTGGCGATCGCGAGCCTGGTCACCGCCGCGCAGAAGCTGCCGCGCGAAGGCCAATGGGCGGCGCAGGCCGCGCAGGCGGTGCAGGACGAGCTCGCCACC
>JAFAKN010000120.1 GCA_019235415.1 Alphaproteobacteria bacterium | reverse complement strand
GAAGGTCTGGTTGCCGCCCCACGCCATCGTGACGCTCCTGACTGCCTCGCTCTCGTAGTTCTGGCGGTCGGCAACCACGCCGCCGACCATACCCAAGGGGATTTTCAGAGCGAGGGCCAAGACCGCCAGCACAGTGGCGCGTGCAATCAAGCCCTCGCCGGTCACGAAACCCACGAGCAGACGCAATGGTCCGGGGCGCCTGGGCGAGGAAGAGGGAGGCGCGGAGGAGGGAGGCGCGGAACCGGCGGAGGCGGGGTCGGCGTCGGTCATGGAAGGCTCCTCGCGGCAAGCGGCACAACCCTGACGACGGGAGGTGCAGGAGCGGCGCAGGAATTGTGGAGATTTGGTGCAAATCCGCGGCGTGCGGTCGACAGCCGGCGCGCCGACGCTAGACTCGCGGATATGCAGAAGGTCCTGGTCGCCGACGACGACGCGCATATCCGCGACGTCGTTTGCTTCGCCTTGCGGCGCGCCGGCTACCAGCCTCTGCCGGTCGCCGACGGGTCGGCGGCGCTGAACGTCGCGGCCCGTGAACTGCCGGCGCTGGCGATCCTCGACATCCTGATGCCGGAGCTCGACGGCACAGCCGTCTGCACGCGGCTGCGCGCCAAGTCCGACATGCCGATCATCTTCCTCACCTCGAAGGACGAGGAAATGGATCGCATCCTGGGCCTCGAGCTCGGCGCCGACGACTACGTCGTGAAGCCGTTCAGCCCGGGCGAGCTGGTGGCGCGCGTGAAGGCCGTGCTGCGTCGCAAGGCGGGCCCTCCCAACGCGGACAGCGAGAGACTGGTGCGCGGCCGGCTGGTGATCGACCTCGAAGCGCACGCCGCATCTTGGGACGGCACCGACGTGTTGTTGACGGCGACGGAGTTCGCCCTCCTGAAGGCCATCGCCGCCCAGCCGCGCCGCGTCTTCACGCGCGAGAACCTCATGACGGCGGCCTACGCCGACGCCCGTTTCGTGAGCGACCGCACCATCGACAGCCACATCAGGCACATTCGCGCAAAGTTCCAGGCCTCGGGAGGCGATCCGATCGCGACGGTGCACGGCACGGGCTACAAGCTCGCGAGCGGCTAACATGGCCTCGGGCTTTCGCCGCCTGCCGCGCATCCGGACCTTGCTGCTGGCCACTTACCTCGCCGTGCTGCTGCTGCCGATCGCGGGCATCGGCATCCTGCGCCTCTACGAAAGCGCGCTCATTCGCCAGACCGAGGCGGAGCTCCTGGCCCAGGCGGCGGTCCTGTCGGCCGCCTATCGATCGGCCTGGCTCGAGCGGGCTGCGCCCGGCGCGCTTTCGGCGATGCCCGAGGCCGAGCTGCCCTGGACCGTCTCGCAATCCTACGGCGCTGCGGAGAAGTGGACGCCGCTGCTCCCGCAGCTCGACCTTGCCGAGGCGACGATCCTGCCGCGGGCGCCGGAGCCGACGCCGGCCAATCGCGAGGTCGACCCGATCGGCCTGCAGATTGCGCCGGCCTTGGCCGCGGTGGCCAGCGAGACGCAAAAGATGACGCTGGCCGGCATTCGCATCGTCGATCCCTGGGGTGTGATCGTCGTGTCGACGGCAGGCGACGACGTGAAGCGCAGCGTGGCCGCGCAGGAGGAGGTGGCGCAGGCGCTGAAAGGCGTGCCAACCGCGCGGCTGCGCGAGCGGCGCGCTCCGGCGGTCGACTTCGGCTGGGAGTCGATCAGCCGCAACAACGACCTGCGAGTCTTCGTGGCGGTGCCGGTGCTGGCCGATGGCCACGTGCTCGGCGCGGTCTCGGTGTCGCGTACGCCGCGCACCATCGTTCAGATGCTCTACAGCAAACGCTACGCGCTGCTCGAGCTCGCCCTCGTGCTGATCTCGGCCGTGGTGGCGCTGGCCTGGTTCGCGGGATACACCGTGGTGCGTCCGACGCGCCAGCTGGCCGCCATGGCGCAGCGGGTCGCCGCCGGTGGGGTCCGTGCTGTCGAACCACTCGGCGCCCCGATGACGCGCGAGGCCCAGTCGCTGTCGGAGTCGATCGTCACCCTGGCGCGTACGCTGGAGGCGCGCGCCGACGATGTGCGCGACCTGGCGCTGGGCATCAGCCACGAGCTCAAGACGCCGCTCACGGCGATCCGCGGCAGCGCCGAGCTGCTGCGCGATCACCTCGACGAGATGTCGGCCGCGGAGCGTCACCGATTCCTGTCCAACATCCTGGCCGACGCCGATCGGCTCGAGCACCTGGTGCGGCGCATCCTCGAGCTCGCCCGCGCCGATACGTTGGCGCCGCGCGGCGACGAGAGTTGCGACGTGGCCGAGGCGGCCGCCGCGATCGCCGCCGACCTCAGCCGCAGGGGACATCGCGTGTCGATCGGCGAGATGCCGGCAACCTTGCCCTGTGTGATCGACCGGGCTTCTTTCGACATCGTGCTGTCCAACCTCTTGGAAAATGCCCGACAGCACGGAGGCGATTGCGTATCGGTCGAGCTCTCGGGCGAAAGACGTGCCGATGGCGCGGTCATCGATGTTTCCGACGATGGCGTCGGTGTGTCGCCGGCCAATGCCGGCCGCATCTTCGATCGGTTCTTCACGACGGCCCGCGACACCGGCGGGTCGGGCCTGGGTCTTGCCATCGCGCGTCAGCGGGTGAAGGCGTTCGGCGGCGAGCTCGCGCTCCTACCGAGCGCGCGTGGCGCATCGTTCCGGATCAGGTTGCGGGCGGCCTAGGGCTCATCCCCGCGCGGTTTGCAGGTCTGTTTTCTGCGCAAAACCGGACTAGACGTGCCGACGCCTAGTCCTACCGGTTTTGGCCGCGAGCGGAAATTGGATCGCGATTCCCGATTTCAATTGTCGATATACTTCCGAGATGGGTCGAACTCTCAGTGCCCTGCTGATTTCCGCTGCGACGTCCGCATACCCGGCCGATCGACAACCCCTCGTCTTCAATGCCGATTCAGAGGGCCAACCTCACAGCCATGCGCAAATCGAGCTCTGGCGACCTTCAGGGGCCGGACCGTTTCCGGCTGTAGTCGTGCTGCATGGCTGCGGCGGCGTCGGAGCGGGGTCGCTTGGCTGGGCGGAGCGCCTCGCTGGCTGGGGTTATCTAGCGGCGGTCGTCGATAGCTTAAGGCCGCGAAAGCTTGGCGATATCTGCGCTACGGGCTGGTTGCTGTCGTCGGAAGTGCGGGCGCAGGATGCCTTCAACGCCGCTACCTATTTGCGAACCCTACCCGAGATCGACGGCGATCGCGTCGGGCTGATGGGCTTCTCGCATGGCGGCTCATCCGCGATCGCCGCGGCCCTCGCAGAACCGGGACCTGACGACAGCGCCGCTCGCCCATTCCAGGCTGCAGTTGCCTTCTACCCCTATTGCCCGACTGCAATACCTACCCGGTTCTCGACCGACTTGCTGATCGTTATTGGCCAGGACGATGAGCTGAATTCCGCCGATCGCTGCCGATATTTCGTCGAGGAGAATAGGGACGTTCGGCATGCGCCAACGATCAAGGTCTACCCCGGCGCCGCGCATGCCTTCGACGTGCCGGGCCTAGACACGCTCTCGGCTACCGGCGGCCGCATGCGTGAAAATCCGGAAGCGGCAACCGCCTCGTTCGAGGTCACCCGGCGTTTTCTCGCTGAACGCCTCAAGGGAAGGTGAAGGCGTTGCACTGCCGAGCAGACGAGTATGTCTGGTTATGGGCCGTTTTAAGACAGTCCGCCAATACCCCCGCTACGGCCGCTTGTTGGGGCAAGGCGGTCATCGCCAGCGATTGAGTACACGCCCTAGTCTAGCTTTCGGCTGTTCCTTCGCGGGTCACCGGCGCTTGAGAGTGGCGTCGCAAATTCTTAGGTCGTGCTTCCAATGCCACTCTGCCGTCGTAGCGCTGAACTTCCCCGACATAGGCGCCTGACAGGAAGGTTCCGCGAAAGAGCCGTCCGAATTCACCGTCACACTGCAACGGGAGATTTGTAAGCCATCGATACGCAGGCTCAGATTGAACTTGCTGTTCTTGACCGTGATGTCGGCGAATTTGAGCTTCGACCCGGCGGGAGCGCATCTGATGGTTTCGAAAGCCCACGTGCCGTCGAAATTGGCTCCGGCACCGGTCGTCTGTGCAAAGGCTGGCGCCACGACAGCCCCGCCAAGGGACAGCAGAGCGATCCAGCCCGCCTTCTTGCGCATTAGAACCCCTCCGCTCAGACACCTAGATATCTATGCTGCAATGCGGTCTCGCGCGCCAGCTCGGTCGAACCGCCGAACCAGACGACGCGGCCCTTCTCGATGATGTAATGGCGGTCGGCAAGCGCAATCAGCGCCGCCACGTTCTTGTCGATCACCAGGATAGACTGGCCCTCGCCCTTCAGCCGGGCCAGACACGACCAGATCTCCTGGCGGATCAGCGGCGCCAGGCCTTCGGTCGCCTCGTCGAGGATAAGGAGCCGCGGGTTGGTCATCAGTGCACGGCCGATCGCCAACATCTGTTGCTCGCCGCCCGACAGCTGGTTGCCCATGTTGCGCTGCCGCTCGCCGAGCCTCGGGAAGAATTCGATCACGCGCGTCAGCGTCCATGGGCTGGCGCGACCGTTGCGATTGGCCGCCGCCGCAACCAGGTTCTCGCGCACCGAGAGGTTGGGGAAGATATGCCGGCCCTCGGGAACCAGCCCGAGCCCCAGGCGGGCGATACGGAACGAGGGCAGCCGGTCGATTCGCCGGCCGTCGAGCTCGATCATGCCGCTGCGATCCGGCAGCAAGCCCATGATCGAATGGACGGTGGTGGTCTTACCCATGCCGTTGCGGCCCATCAGGGTCACGACCTCGCCCGGCTCGACGGCGAGCTCCATGCCGAACAGCGCTTGGCTGGTGCCGTAGAATGCGGTGAGGTCGCGGACGCGCAGCATCAGACGGCCTCTTCGCCGAGATAGGCCTGGCGCACGTCGGGATCGGCACGGATCTCGGTCGGGCTACCGCTGGCGATGGCGCGGCCGTAGACCAGCACGGTGATGCGGTCGGCGAGCTGGAAGACGGCGTCCATGTCGTGCTCGATCAGCAGCATGGCGCGGTTGCCCTTGAAGGCGCGCAGCACGGCCACCATGCGCTGGCTTTCTTCGGGCCCCATGCCGGCCATTGGCTCATCGAGCAGCAGCAGCTTGGGGTCACCCGCCAGCGCCATGGCAATCTCGAGCTGGCGCTGCTCGCCGTGGCTCAGCGCGGACGCCAGCGCATTGGCGCGCGGCTCCAGGCCGACTTCCGCCAGCAGGCGCTGGGCGGACTCGCGCAGTCCACGCTCGCGGCGCGCATCCGCCAGGAAGCGGAACGAGTGGCCGGCATGCGCCTGGACGGCCAGCGCCACGTTGTCGAGCGCGGTGAACTCGCGCAGCACCGCGGTGATCTGGAAGGAGCGCGCCAGTCCCAGCCTCGCGCGGGCATGCATGGGCAGATGCGTGATGTCGCGGCCGGCGAAGCGGATGGCGCCGGCATCGGGGCGAACGTTGCCGGTGAGCTGGCTCACCAAGGTGGTCTTGCCAGCGCCGTTGGGGCCGATCAGGGCGTGGATTTCGCCGGCGCGCACGTCGATCGACACCGAATCGGTGGCGAGAAGGCCGCCGAAGCGCTTGACTAGGCGGTCGGTCGACAGCAGCGGCTCAGCCATGGCGGCGCCCCAGCAGCGAATCGAGACCGCCGCGCGCGTAGAGCGCGATCAGGACCAGCATGGGCCCGAACACGATCTGCCAGTACTCGCCCCAGCCCTTGTGGGCGAGGTCGAGCAGCGGTTTCAGCGTCTCCTCCAGCGCGAAGAAGGCGATGGCGCCGTAAAGCGGACCACAGAGCGTGCCCATGCCGCCCAGCACGACGATGACGATGAGATCGCCCGACTTTACCCACGACATCATGGCGGGAGAAATATAGGCGCCTTCGTTGGCCAGCAGGATGCCGGAAAGTCCGCCGAAGGCGCCCGATATGGCGAAGGCCGCCAGCCGATAGCGGAACACCGCGAAGCCGAGCGCCGTCATGCGGAGATCGTTGGCCTTGGCACCGCGGATCACCAGGCCGAAGCGCGAATTGACCAGGCGGCCGCAGAACCACAGGGTGGCGCAGAACAGCACAAAGCACAGCCAGTAGAAGGCGGCCTTGTCGCGCAGGTCGATCAGCCCGCTGAAGCGGCTGCGGCTGATGTTGAGGCCGTCGTCGCCGCCATAGGCCTCGAGGCCGGCGCCGACGTAGTAGACGAGCTGCGCGAAGGCGAGCGTGATCATGATGAAGTAGAGCCCGCGCGTGCGCAGCGACAGGGCGCCGATCAGCCCCGCCCACACGGAAGCGGCGACGATCGCGACCGGCCACTGGATCCAGCCGGTCGTGATGCCGTTGGCGTAGAGGATGCCGACGGCGTAGCCGCCGATGCCGAAGAAGGCGGCATGGCCGAAGCTCACCAGGCCGCCGTAGCCCAGGATCATGTTGAGGCTGATGGCGGCGATCGACCAGATGACGATGCGGGTGCCGATCGACAGCAGGTAGCGCTGGTCGAACGCCTGCGTGAGCAACGGTAGAATGGCCAGGACGAGCAGCAGGATGGCGGTGATCAGTCCACGCGGCGTGCGCAGGCCAGCGATCATGTGCGCTGGCCGAAGAGGCCCGTCGGCCGCCACACCAGCACGCTTGCCATGACGAGATAGACCAGCACCTGCGAGATGGCGGGCGCCGCGGCCGAGGCGGCGCTGGCGCTGAGGAAGGCTTTTAGGACATCCGGCAGAAAGGCGCGGCCGACGATGTCGATCTGGCCCACCACCATCGCCGCGACGAAGGCGCCCTTGATGGAGCCGATGCCGCCGATGACGATGACGACGAAGGCCACGATCAGGATGTCGTCGCCCATGCCGATCTTCACCGAGGAGAGCGGGGCGGCCATCAGGCCGGCGAGGCCGGCAAAGGCGGCGCCGAGGCCGAACACCAGGGCGAATAAAAGCTCGATGTCGACGCCCAGCGCGCCGATCATGCGCCGGTCCGAGGCGCCGGCGCGAATCAGCATGCCGAGGCGCGTGCGCGCCACCAGCCAGGCGAGCAGGGCGGCGACCAGGGCACCGACGACGATGATGGCGAAGCGATAGGCGGGATAGAGCACGCCGGGCAGGATCTCGACGGTATGGGCGAGGAAGCGGGGGACCGCGATGCTCTTGCCGGCAGGACCCCACAGGGCGCGCACCAGCTCGTTGAAGAACAGGATCAGGCCGAAGGTCGCCAGCACATGGTCGAGGTGGTCGCGGGCGTAGAGCCGGCGCATGACCAGCCGCTCGAGCAGGAGGCCGAGCAGGAAGGTCGCGGGCAGCGCCAGCAGTGCGCCCAGCAAGAAGGAATCGGTCCACCCGATCAGCGTCCAGGCGAAGTAGGCCCCCATCATGTAGAGCGAACCGTGCGCCAGGTTCACCAGGTCCATGATGCCGAAGGTGAGTGTCAGCCCGGCAGCGAGCAGGAACATCAACAGCCCGAGCTGCACGCCGTTCAGGATCTGGAGGAGGAGGTAGTCCACGTTGGGGTCAGTCCAATCGCCCGCTGTCATCCCGAGGCCGAAGGCCGAGGGACCTTTCGTGCGGCTTCAAAGGTCCCTCGCTGCGCTCGGGATGACAGAGCGCGCTCGGGATGACAGCGGCGCGCTACGCACCCTGTCACTTCATCGGGCACTTTTCGTAGTAGGGATCCTTGGCGTCCTTCACGGCGGTGGCGATGGTCTTCACCGTCATCATGCCCTGCGGGTCCTTGACGGTCTCCTGAATGTAGAAGCTCTCGATCGGGAAGTTGTTGGTGTTGTACTTGAAGTCGCCGCGCAGCGACTTGAAGTTGGCCTTCTTCATCTCGGCGCGCACCTTGTCCTTGTTGGAGAGGTCGCCCTTCAGCGCCTCGGTGGCCGAGGCGACCAGCATGATGGCGTCGTAGCTCTGCGCGCCGTAGTACGACGGGTAGACGCCGTGCTTCTTCTTGAAATCGGCGACGTAGCGCTTGTTCTGCTCGTTGGGCTGGTCGTTGACCCATTCCTGGGCGCCGAGCGTGCCGAGCGCCAGGTCGCCCTGTTGCGGCAGGGTTATCGCGTCGATCGAGAACACCTGGTAGAGCGGCACCGTCTTGTTGAGGCCCGCCTGGGCCCACTGCTTGACGAACTGCACGCCGTGCGCGCCGGGATAGAAGATGAAGATGCCGTCCGGCTTGGCGGCGGCGATCTTGGCGAGCTCGGCCGAGAAGTCGAGCTGGTCGGGCCACTTGGTGTAGTCCTCGCCCAGGATCTTGCCTTTGTAGGTGCGCTTGACGCCGGCCACCATGTCCTTGCCGGCGGCGTAGTTGGGCGCCATCACGTAGAGGCTCTTGACGCCCTTGGTGTTGAGGTACTCGCCCATCGCCATCGGCGTCTCGTCGTTCTGCCAAGACGTCGAGAAGAAGTTCTTGTTGCAGAGCTCGCCCGCGATCTGCGACGGGCCGGCGTTGGCCGAGATCAGGATGGTGTCGCCTTCGTCGGTGACGGCCTTCAGCGAGGCGAGCAGCACGTTGGACCAGATGTAGCCCGCCACGAAGTCGACCTTGTCCTGCTGCACCAGCTTCTCGGAGCGCTGCTTGCCGACGTCGGGCTTGAACTGGTCGTCCTCGTAGACGATCTCG
>JAFAKN010000066.1 GCA_019235415.1 Alphaproteobacteria bacterium | reverse complement strand
CTGCACGAGGCTTTCGGTTTCCGCCGCGCCGGACTGCTGGAGAAGGTCGGCTGGCGATTCGGACGCTGGACAGACAGCCTGCTGATGCAGCGCGCGCTCGGTCCCGGCGGCACCGAGCCCGCAGTCGAGATCGGGTAGCGCCGGGGCGTGTCTTAGAACCGCGGGCGTCCCGCCCGTATCATGATCATGAGCGGGCGGGACGCCCGCGGTCCTAAAGAGTTTGATGACACGTCAAGCGGGTCCGGCTACTCGCGCACCACGTAGGTGTAGAAGCGGACGCCGCCGTCGGCCTCGGCCTCGCGATAGATGCCCTGGATCTCGACGTCGAAGCCGGGGAACAGGTTGGCGCTCTTCTCGAAGGCGAGCAGGTAGTCGAGCACCGGCCGCGCCCGCTCGTCGAGCCGTTCACCCGGCACGACACTCGCGATGCCCGGCGGATAGACGACGAACAGGGTCGTGGCGATGCGCCCCCAGGCCTTGTCGATCGGCACGTAGTCGACGTTGTTGCGCACCAGCTGGCGCACCGCCTCGTGCGGCGCCATGACCGGCGTCGGCAGATGCTCGGGGGAGAACTGCGCGCGCTGCAGGCGGCTCACGTCGGCATCGCGGAAGAAGGCGTGCATCTCGCCGCAAAGGTCGCGTAGGCGGACGCCCGAATACCGCGCCGGCCGGCGCCGGACGAAGTCGCCGATGGCGTCGTCGAGCTTCGCGTTCTCGTCATGCAGGCGCTTGAACGCAACCAGGCTGCTCAGGAGCGTGCCGGCCTTGCTCGATTCCACGCCCGGCGTCAGCAGGAAGAGCAGCGAGTTGAGATCGTTCTTTTCCGGCACGACCTGGTTCTCGCGCAGGTATTGCGACACCACGGGCGCGGGAACGCCGAACGCCGCATAGCCGCCGCCGTCGCGGTCGAAGCCGGGCGTCAGCAAGGTGAGCTTGTTGGGATCGGTCAGGGCATAGCCGGACCCGAGCCGGCTGAAGCCGTGCCAGCCGGCGCCCGGCGTGAGCTGCCAATAGCGCGCGTCGGAGGCGAGCTCGTCGGTCGGCACGTCCTCCCAAGGCAGGTTGCCGACCTGGTCGGGCACGAAGGCCTCGAAGAACCAGCGCCGCGCCGGGTCCTGCTCGCGCTCCTGGAACTCGCGGCGGATGGCGCGCAGCTTCTTGCGCAGCTCGATGCCGAGCCGCACGGTGTCGTCCCACAGCACCTCGCCCGACCTGCCCTTCATCATCTGCGCGCCGACGTCGAGCGAAGCGAACAGCGGGTAGAACGGCGACGTCGAGGCGTGCAGCATGAAGAACTCGTTGAAGCGGCGATGCTCGATGCGCCGGCGCTGGCCCTCGATGTGGCTGTCCTTGACGTGGATCTGCGAGGCCTGGCTGAACGAGGCGAGCTGCTTGTGGGTCGACTGCGTGGCGATGATTCCCGGCGCCTCGGCGCCGAGCCCGCTCAGGCCCATGGCGAAGCGTCCGGCATAGAGCGGATGAAACTTCATGAAGCCCGCCCAGGCCTCGTCGAACATGATGTAGTCGCAGAGATGGCCGACCTTCTCGACGATGAAGCGGGCGTCGTAGATCGTGCCGTCGTAGGTGCACTGCTCGATCACGGCGACACGGAACGGCCACTCGCGCTTCCACGCCTCGGGATCCTTGACCAGCGGATGGCGCCGGATCTTGTCGCGGATCGCCGCCTCGTCGAACGCATCGTGGAAGATCGGGCCGATCAGGCCGTGCGCGTTGCGGTCGGTCTCGAGATAGATCGGGATGCCGCCGCCGATGAACAGCGCGCCGTGGTGGGCGGCCTTGTGGTTGTTGCGGTCGAACAGCACGAGGTCGTCCTGCGCGACCAGCGCCGACAGCACGATCTTGTTGGACGACGACGTGCCGTTCAGCACGAAGTAGGTCTTCTCGGCGCCGAAGATCTGCGCCGCCTCTTGCTGGGCCTTCAGCGCCGGGCCTTCGTGGACCAGAAGGTCGCCGAGCTCGAGCACCGAGTTGTCGAGGTCGTCGAGGAACACCGCCTCGCCGAGATGCTCGACGAAGATGCGGCCGATCGGGCTTCTGTTGTAGAAGATGCCGCCGTTGTGCCCGGGGCAGGTCCACAGCTGGTTGCCCTCCTCGGCGTAGTCGACCAGGGCGCCAAAGAAAGGCGTCTTCAGGGTCTCGGCGTAGTGCTTCAGCCGGCTCACCAGGTTCTTGGCGATGAACTCCGGCGTTTCCTCGGCGAGGAAGATGTAGCCGTCGATGTAATCCAGCACCTCGACCGGAATGTCTTCCAGCCGCTTGCGCCGCACCAGGATGACGATCGGCATCTCGAGCCCGCGGCGGCGCATCAGGTTGATCAGCGCCGCGGCCTTGCCTTCGAGGCCCTTGCGGCCCCAGTCGACGACCATGCAGCCGATTGCGGCATCGGTCTGCACGGCGATCTCAGCGTCCTCGACATGACGGGCGCGCACCACCTGGAAGCCCATCCTCTCGATGGCCCTCACGATCTCGTTGACCCGCTGGCCCTCGAGCGCCTCCGGGTCGAAGGCCGGCGCGCAGAACAGGAAGGTGAAGCGGCGGAAGAAGTCCATTGGGGAACCCTCATGGCATGCCTCCCGACGCGCAGCGTGGGGAGGTGTCGCCGTTTTACGGCGACGGAGGGGTCAGGGGCCAGCGCATGATTTCCGACCCCTCCGTCCGCTGCGCGGACACCTCCCCAAGCTTCGCTTGGGGAGGGCAAGGCTCAATACACCTGCGGCACGTAGAGCTCGGGCGGCACCGGATGGCGCGCGTAGTCGGGCTTGTGCTCGCGCTGGGGCAGCACGATCGGCTCATGCGTGACGTCCTGGTAGGGCACCTGCTGCAGCAGATGGTGGATGCAGTTCAGCCGGGCGCGACGTTTGTTGTTGCCTTCGACCACCCACCACGGCGCCTCGGAGATGTGGGTGCGCGCCAGCATCTCCTCCTTGGCCTTGGTGTAGTCCTCCCAACGGCGTCGCGATTCGAGGTCCATCGGCGACAGCTTCCACTGCTTCAGCGGATCGTGGATGCGCATCAGGAAGCGCAGGTTCTGCTCGGAGTCGCTGATCGAGAACCAGTACTTCACCAGGATGATCCCGGAGCGCACCAGCATGCGCTCGAACTCGGGCACGGTACGGAAGAATTCCTCGACGTCGGCTTCGCTGCAGAAGCCCATGACGCGCTCGACGCCGGCGCGGTTGTACCAGCTGCGGTCGAACAGCACGATCTCGCCGCCGGCCGGCAGGTTCGCGACATAACGCTGGAAGTACCACTGGCTCTTCTCGCGCTCGGTCGGCGCCGGCAGCGCCACGGTGCGGCAGACGCGCGGATTGAGCCTTTGGGTGACCCGCTTGATGGCACCGCCCTTGCCGGCCGAGTCGCGGCCCTCGAACAGCACCACGAGCTTGAGCTTGTGGTCGACCACCCAATCCTGCAGCTTGATCAGTTCGCGCTGGAGCCGCAGCAGCTCGGTGAAATAGGTCCGCCGGTCGAGGCCCTCGGCCCGTTCGACGTCGGGCACCAGCTCCGGCAGGTTGACAAGAAGGTCGTCGCCGAGCTCCTGCTCGAGCTCCTCGTCGAGACTGTCGGCCAGCTCGTCGCGTACCCGTTCGTCGAGGAAGTCGGGCTGCTTTGCACCATCCATGATCGCCTCCAGTGGACTTTGCCCGAAGGTGGAGGGTCGCGATGACAGTTTCGCGACACGCTGAATAATGCTTTGATCCAACTCAAAGCCGACTGCAACAGGCAGGAGATGGTTTGCCATGTCCACGGCCGACCCACTGCACGACATTGCGCATCTCGGCGGCATCGAGCTGCTGACGCCCAAGCCGCTGGAGAGCCTCTGGTACTTCCGCGACGTGCTCGGCATGGAGGTCGTGCACGAGGCCGGCGACAGCGTGTTCATGCGCGGCTGGGGAGACTATGCGGCAAGCACCTTGAAGCTCACCGCGGCCGGCGCCGCGGGCGTCGGCTCCATCGCCTGGCGCGCCACGAGTCCCGACGCGCTCGAGCGTCGCGTCGCCGCGCTGCAGGAAGCGGGATTGGGCGTCGGCTGGAGCAACGGCGACTTCGGGCGTGGCCGCACCTTTCGCTTCCGCGACCCCGACGGCCATCTAATGGAGATCTACTACGAAGAGCAGAAATACGCCGCTCCCGCCGCCTTGCGCTCGGCACTGAAGAATCAGCCGCAGAAATACACCGGACGTGGCGTGGGCGTGCGGCGAACCGACCATCTGGCGCTGCTGGCATCCGACGTTCCCGCCAATCGCCGCTTCGCCCAGGACCTGCTGGGCTTCCAGCTGCGCGAGCAAGTGATCTTCGAGGACGGCGCCAAGGAGATCGGTGCCTGGACGAGCCCCAACGCGGTGCATCACCAGCTCGCCTACGTGACCGACGTCAAGGGCGGCCGCGGCCGGCTGCATCACATCTCGCTGTGGGTCGACAATCGCGATGACGTGCTGCGCGCCGCCGACATCCTGAGCGAGAACGGCATCTTCATCGAGGCGGGGCCGGCCAAGCATAACAACAGCCAAGGCTTCTATCTCTATTCCTACGAGCCCGGCGGCAACCGGGTGGAAATCTATTCCGGCTCGTACCTCGTGCTGGCGCCCGACTGGCAGCCGGTGACGTGGAACGAGACGGAACGCGGCGCCGGGACCTACTGGGGAGGGGCGCTGCCCGACAGCTTCATCCTGTACGCGACGCCAGACGTGGACGGCGGAGAGAGCGCGCCGCCCAAGTTGCCGGTGTTCTTCTAGGTGCGATTGGTCGGATTCATCCGCCATCCCGACCGGAGCCGAGCGAAGCGAGGCGAAGTGGAGGGACCTTTTTGTGTCGCCAAGACATGAAAGGTCCCTCCACTTCGCGCTTCGCGCTCCGGTCGGGAGACGGCGCCAAGAATTACCACTCTCAAGTCTAAGTGCGGCCGAAGGGCTACAACCACGACACCCGGTTGCGGCCGTGTTCCTTGGCGGCATAGAGCGCCTTGTCGGCCATGGCGATCAGGTGCGCGGGCTCGAAACCGCGCTCCGGTACCACGGTGGCGCCGCCGACGCTGACGGTAAGGGTCAGGCTGCGGCCGCGGACAAATTCCCAACGCAACGCCGCGACGCTGGCACGCAGCCTCTCGGCCACGACTTGCGCCCCTGGGGCGTCGGTGAACGGCAGGATCACGGCGAATTCCTCGCCGCCGTAGCGCGCGACGGTGTCGGTTGTGTCGCGCACCGTCTCGCTCAATGCCGCGCCGACGGCCGTCAGGCATTCGTCACCGGCCTGATGGCCCACTTTGTCGTTCAGGAGCTTGAAGCGGTCGAGGTCGAGCAGCAGCAGCGACAGCGGCTGGCATGCCCGCACCGCGCGCTGCACTTCCGCCGCCAGAGTCGCGTCGAAGGCGCGGCGGTTGGCGAGACCCGTAAGCTCGTCGGTCATCGCTTGCGCTTCCAGGAGAGCATTGGCGTGTCGCAGCCGCTCGAGCAGCCGGCCGTTGCGCTCGTCTGCCAGCACCAGCGCGATTCGGGTTTGCGACATGAACCGCACCAGCAGCAGGCAGGACAAGACGTGCAGCAGGGCGAACAAGCTGAACAGCCTGATATAGGGCTCCTGAGCCAACAGGCAGGCGATGAACAGCGGCACCTCGGCCAGGAGGATCTGCCCTCCGGCCGCAGCCGGCAGGGAACCGCTGCGTACGGTGGCGGCGCCGATGTAGCCCACAGCCACGGCAATGAACATGAACTGCGCAACAGGGTCGTCGCCTCGCGTCAGCACCGCGACCGCGGCCGAACCCCACCAGGCGCCGTTCACCCACGCGCCCACTGCGAAGCGCCGCGCCCAGCGCGTCGGGTCGGGGTTGGCTCTTTCAAAGGCGCGGGTATCGAGCCAACGTCCGACGAACAGCAGCAGTGCGGCGAACAACCAGGCGAGCCAGAACTTGTCGCCGGTCTTGTACCATTCTGCGCCGGCAACGCCTGCCGTGCAAATCGCGCCGGCAAGGAGCATGCCGGGCTGGGAATAGACCGTCTCGACGAGACGCTGCCTCACGGCGGCGGAGAAGCTGAGCGAGCGACGACGAAAGCCGAACCAGCCGCGGCTCCCCACCTTGGCTGATGTCGCGTCGCCTGATGTCGCGGTCCCTTCGGCCGCGCTTGGTTGCGGAACCGCAGGCCGGCTCATGGGCTGAATGGTGCCAGAATGGAGATCCCCGCTCTTGATGCAGGTCAACGCGGCGGCAGCAGTCGCATCGCCTGCATCTCGGCAAAAGCTTTGTGGAACATGGCCTCCGTGTCCATCACTTCGCAGAAGCCCGCTTGCATCAACTTTATGGTCGAAACAAGTGCGGGTGCACCGGGCTGAGTGCGGCCGTAGCCCATCGTGTAATCGGTGTACTCGAAGGAGAGCCCGACAAATTCCCTGAGTGGGCCTGACTTCAGCCCATATGCAGCGCAGACCTCGGCCCAGGCCGCGTCCTGCGGGCGGATCTCGCGGTCGAGGGACAGCGGCGCGGCCTCACCCGGCTCGAAGCCGAGGGCATCGGCAATAGCCGGCCACACGTTCGGCCAGGCGAACACGTCGCCGTTGGTGACGTTGAAGATCTCATTCCGGGCGCTCTCCGCCTCCCCCGACCAGGCGATGGCGCGGGCCAGCAGGTCGGCGTCGACGGCCTGGGCGATGCGGGCGGCGCCGCCGGGAAAGTCGAGCTTCGTCTTGCCGGCGCGCCGCATCAGGGCAGCGTAGACGCCGAGCGCGGGGACCACGTTCATGGCGCTGCCGACCGAGGCGCCCACGATCAGCACCGGCCGCAGGATCGACCAGTCCCATGCCTTGCCGACCTGTCGCTCGCGGATATAGCGCTCCTGGTTCCAGTAGAAATTGGGCTGCTCATGCATCTCGGAGCGGTTCTCGCGGGCCGGCACTTTGAGCGGCCGCCGGTGGACGCCGTAGGCTTTTGTGCCTTGCAGCAAAGCCACGTGCTGCAGTGCCGGTGCGGCGCGCTCGAGCGGATCGAAGAGGTTCCGCAGCATCAATTCGTTGATGCGGATCTGTTCCTCTTCCTGCCAGCCGGCCACCAGTCGCGGCCGCTCGTAAAGCGCGGCGTAGACCAGGTGAGTGGCGCTCGCCAATTCCGGGGCGACACTGGCGCAGGCGGCGCTATCGGCAAGATCGAGCTGGATCCAGCGCGCGCCCCAGGTTTCGTCCGGCCTGCGGCGGGACAGGGCGATCACCTCGCGGCCGTTCTGCGAAGCGAAGTGCTTCAGGCACGCTCGGCCGACCAGGCCCGTGGCCCCGGCGATCAGGACTCTCTTGTCGGACATGTTGCTTGATCGTCCAATCGATGCGCCAGGACAAGGGGGCGGTATATGGCCGATGGCCGCCAGGAATTAGTCTTCGGATTGGTTGTCCGACGCCACCGGGTTGTAGGCCGGACGCTCAAGATACTATTCTGACAGGCCAATTGATCGACCGTCGCGTGCAACCGGTCGCAGCTTCTGGGAGGAGGCCGTATGGAATTCGGTATGTTCCACGAGTTTCAGGCTCTGCCCGGTGAGACGCCCGCGCAGTCGTTCGCCAACTCGTTCGCCCAGATCGACGCGGCCGAACGGTGGGGGCTCGATGCCATGTGGCTGGCCGAGCTGCATTTCGCCCCCGAGCGTTCGGTGCTGGCCTCGCCGCTGATCCTGGCATCGGCCATCGCCACGCGCACCGAGCGCATGAAGATCGGCACCGCCGTCCAGGTGCTGCCGCTCTGCCATCCGCTGCGGCTGGCCGAGGAGGTGGCCACGGTCGATCAGTTGAGCCAAGGCCGGCTGATCTTCGGTGTCGGCCGTTCGGGCTTCGCCCACACCTATTCGACCTACGGCGTCGACTATGGGGAAAGCCGCGAGCGCTTCGCCGAGACCCTGCATATCGTGAAGCGCGCCTTCTCCGAGGACCGCTTTTCTCACCAGGGCAAGTACTTCACCTACAACAACGTCCGCCTTTCCCCGAAGCCCTGGCGGCAGCCGTGGCCCGAGATTCGCGTCGCGGCCGCCAGTCCCGACACCTATGTCGAAGTGGCCGAGCTCGGCCATCCCATCTTCGTCGCTGCCCGGACCGGCAATCTCTCCGAGCTGGCGCCGCTGGTGAAGACCTATCGCGAGGCCTGGAAAAAGGCCGGCCATCCGGGCGAGGGCGAGGTCTTCCTGCGCGTGCCGGTCTATGTCGCGGCCACCGAGGAGCAGGCGCGCGAGGAGCCGCGCGAGAGCATCATGCATCTGCTGCGCTACATCGGCGAACGCCTGGCCGCGTCGGCCAGCTCGTCCGGCGCGCGCGCCATCGAGAACCGCGCCGAGCGCGGCAAGAAGGCAATGACGATGGACTACGAGGAAGTGCTGCGCGAACGCATGATCGTCGGCACGCCGGCACAGGTGATTGATCGCCTGCAGGAGCTCAAGGAAGTGGTCGGCCTGAACGGCATCCTGGCCGAGCTCAATCCTGGCAGCCGAATCCCGCACGAGCGCGTGCTCGAAGCGCTGCGGTTGCTCTGCCAGGACGTCATGCCGAAGTTCAAGTGACGCCACGTGCGTGGGCGGCGGCGGTTGCCGGCCTTGCGCTTGCAGCTTGCGTTTCAAAAGGGTCGCTCGAGGGCTCGCAGGTCCAGATCGTGCGGGTGGAAGGCCGCCTCTACGAGGTGCGCGTCGCCAAGGCGGAGGTCGAAGGCGAGTATCGCATCATGGTCGTGCGCGCGACCGTGGTCGTCGATCCCGACCCCCAGCGCGAGAGCGCGCGCAACTGGAACGTGGTCCAGCCCTTCATGGAGCAGACCTGCAAGGGTCCGTTCGTCGTGCTGGACCAGAACCTGCTCGACAAGGTCAACCTCTACGTCCGCTTCCGCTGCACGTGAAAATTGTCACCCCGAGCGAAGCGAGGGGCCTTTCGGCAACAGGAAAGGTCCCTCGCTGCGCTCGGGATGACAAGAAGTATGGGACGCCTGCGGTTGGACGCCGGCGGTCGCCGATGCGAAGGGCACGCTGTATTCGCCGTGGCCCGACAGGCGCGAAACCGGGCCCATGTTCGCGTTGAAGCCGAGGATGTCCGCTCATTGAAAAATACCGCATCCCTGACCTGATGGGCGCGGATGGTAGAGGCGCCTTTGGGCGCTTTCATCTTCTTTCGCCCCCTTCACCCGTCTAGCATTCGCCGATGGGGGCAACGCGTCCGTTGTTGGGGTTGGTGCTGGCTGTGGTGGTCGCGCTTTCGGTCTATGTGCTCGGCCATCTCTTGGCGCGCCATCGCGTGCCGTCGCTGGCAACGGGGCCACGGGAAGGCTTCGCCGGCTGGTTGCTGCTGCTCGCGGCAGGACAGTGGCTCACCGTGTTGTTGCTGCTCGCCGCGCTGATCCGGCGCATGCCTTTGATGGCCGACGCCGACCACCCCCAGCAGCTGCGACTGTTCGGCCATCTGCTGCTGCTCGCCTTGGCGCTGTCGTCGGCCATCCTGATGACGCGCAAGAGCCGCCTTTACCCCCGCCTGCTGCGGCTTGAGCTGGTGTTGCTGGTCGTGGTGCCGCCGATCGATGCGCTGTGGTTGACCGAGGAGAACGGTGCCTATGTCACCGAACCCAAGCTCTGGATCGCCTTTGCCGTGCGCCTGGCCGCGACCGGCATGTTCGCCGCCGCCTGGTATCTCTATTCCGAGCATTCGCGCCGAGTCCGCGCGACTTTCGTACGGTAGGCGAAAACCGCCTCAGCGCGGCGGCACTTCGGCCGACTGGGTCGGCTCAGCCGACCGGGTCGGCTCAGCCGACCGGCTCGGCTCGGCGCGCAAGCGGACGAGCATCGCACGGGCCGGATCGGCGCTCGCGAGGGTGCGCGCCGCGGCGTAGCGCCGGGCCGCGTCGATGGTAAGAGGACCAACGACGCCGTCGATCGGGCCGGGATCGAAACCAACGGCCTTCAGCCGGCTTTGCAGATCGCGCACCTCGTTCCAGGAAAGCGGTGTGCTGTCGACCGGTTGGGCCGGTGCTGCGGCCGCCTGCGCTGGTGGCGGTGCCGCCTCGAGGGACGCCGTAGGCGTCGTCGTGCTGCTTGGCGGTGCCGCATCCGCACTTGCCGTCGTGCTCTGTGATGCTGGCGCCGTCGAGACGGACGCCGGAATCTTGCCCGGCTGGGCCGGCACCGCGGTGGCGGGCGCCATCGCGACTTGCGCCGGCTCGATCGGGTGCGCCGGCTCGATCGGGTGCGCCGGCTCGATCCGAGACGCCGGCTCGATCGGTGGCGACGGCTCGATCGGGGACGACGGGGCGGTGACTGGCGGCAAGGCGACTTTTGCTGTTGCCTCGTTGACCTGTACCGGCCGCTCGATTGCCGCTGACGGGCGAGCCGGGCCGGAGGAAAGCTGAATCGGCCAGCCCCAGATGAAGAGCGCTGTGACGGCGAGTCCCGCCAGCAGCACGCCCCCCGCCCACAACTCAGCTATGTGCCGGACCTCGACATCCGTCACGGGTTCCAGCGAGTACCGTACCGGGTTGGCGGCGCGCGCCTCGCGCAGGCGCTCGGCGCGATGGGTGAATTGAGCGGCGAAGGCTGTGAACTCGTTCTCGCCGTCACCGGCCGCCGGGGCGGTCCTGTTGGGCGCGAAAGAGGCAGGGAAATGGAAGGTGTCCGTATCGATCTTCATCGGCCGACCCGATCTTCGAGCGCAATGGCATCGAAGCTATCTGCACGGGGCAATCGACGGGTGTGATCAATTCGGGACTTTCAGCGGCGCCGTCCAGGCATTGTAGCCATACACCCAATCGGTCTCGGTGACGCCCTTGCCCCAGCTGTTCTGCCGCGAGGTGAGCTGGACTCGCGCGGTGCGCTCCTGGCGGTTCAGCTGGTACTTCAGGAAAGCGTCGGCAATGCCGTCGGCGCCCTGGCCCTCGGGGTCGACCTCCGCCAGGCAGCGCGACACGACAGCTGCGTCTTCGATCGCCATGGCCGCGCCCTGCGCCATGTAGGGCGTCATGGGATGGCAGGCATCGCCCAGCAACGCGATCCGGCCCTCGACCCAGCGCTCGAGCGGATCGCGGTCGACCAGCACCCGTTTGTGCACCGATGGACACGCGGCGAGCACACGCTGCACGTCGGGATGGAAGCCCTCGAAGGCGGCGCGCAGAACCGCGACGTCGCCGGTCTCGGACCACGACTCGCGGCCATGCTCGGGCTCGGGCTGACTCGTCACGAAGTAGACCTCGCTGCGGTCGGCCTTCACCGGATACATCACGATGTGGCGGTCCTCACCCCACCATTTGGTGCAGTCGCCCATGTCGAAGCCGTCCAGCAGGCGGGCAGGATAGGTGGTGCGATAGGCGATACGGCCAGTGAAGTGCGGATCGGTGTCACCGAACAGAGCCGTGCGCACCACGGAGTTCACGCCCTCGGCGGCGATCACCGCGTCGGCCTCGGCATGATGGCCGTTGGCGAAGGCAAGCTGCACGCCGTTGGCGGTCTGCTCGACGCCGACCAGCCGGTGATCGAGGCGGATGACCTCGTCGGGCACGGCGCTCGCCAGCGCCGCATGCAGATCGCCGCGGTGCGCCAGCAGGTAAGGCGCGCCGTACTTTTCTTCGGCCGGCGCGCCGAACACCATGTCGAACAACAGCTCACCGCTCTGCCAGTGCCGGTTGCTCCAGGAGCGGGGATAGAAGGTCTGGGCGCGCAGCGCCTGCTCCAGCCCCAGCCCGCGCAGCACGTGCATGGCATTGCAGCCGATCTGGATGCCGGCGCCGATGCGAGCGAACTGCGGCGCCTGCTCGTAGACGGTGACGGCGATGCCCTGCTTGCGCAGCGCGGCCGCGGCGGCGAGGCCGCCCATGCCGGCGCCGACGATGGCGATGTTCATAGGCATGTGGAGCGCGGACCTCCCGGTCCGCCCGAAGAATGCGGACCGGGAGGTCCGCGCTCCAATGAAATCAAGCGGCTGCCGCTTTCTTGCGGTTGGCGTCGAGCCTTGCGTCCACGAGCGCGACGGTGGCGTCGATCACCGGGTGCGAGAGTCCCTTCTGCTTGGCGATCAGCTGGACGAGCTTGTCGGCGCGCTCGATGTTGGGCATGCCGTTGTTCAGCGCGCGCGCCGCCGAGGCCGGCCGCACCAGGCTCTGGGCGGCGGCGGCGTACTTCTCGAATGGCACCAGGTCGTCGGGGTTGGCGCCCAGCTTGACGCAGAGGTCGTTGACGAAGTTGTAGACCGAGCGCGAGGTCTCGATGTCGCTATGCACCGCTTCCTGCGCCGTCCGCATGCCGTCCTTGGTCACGCAGCGGTAGTTGCCGGCCAGCAGCATGGCCCATTTCGCCAGCGGTACGAACAGCGAGTCGTAGACGCGGAGCTTCACCGGCAGCTCGGTCTTGCCGTCGGGCACCTCGTAGCGCACCGCGTCGATCTCCGCCTCGAACTGGTGCAGGATGGCATTGGCCTTGTCGTCCTTGAGCTTGGCGACCTTGAAGTTGGTCGGCAGGGTGACCTGCAGGACGTTGACCTTCTCCTCGGGCGGGCGGATCGCCTGCGGGTCGGGGCTGCACAGCGTCAGGCACTGTGGATCGAAGCTGTCCCACACGCTGGGATCGGTGTAGGCCGGCTTCAGCTGGTCGTAGTCCAGGCCCGGGATGCGCTTGATGTAAGGCAGCGGCGGCATGTTCATGATCGACATGCAGGGTACGCGCGATTTGGCGACGGCATCGAGCAGCTCGCGTACACCGGGCGAGCGGTACTGCGGCTCCTGCATGGCAAGACCGATGAGGTCGTAATCTGCCGGGTTGGCGCTGGTCGTCCCGCCGGCAGTCACCTTGCCCGGCAGCTGGCGGGAGTCGAGCACGACGGGATCCTTGCGGCCGCGCACCGGCAGGCGCACGCGGAAGCCTTCGCCGTTGATCAGGTCGGCTTCGGCCGGCAGGCAGATCAGGTGCACCTGATGGCCGCCGAACAGAATCTTGGAGGCGAGCAGCGACCCGTAGGACGCGCCCATGATCATGATCTTGTAAGCCATTTTCGCTCCCTTGCCGTGCGCAGGTCATTCTTGCGTGCGTGGCCGGCCTTCGCAACCGGATGGCGACGCGGGGTTACCGGTTTCGCTGTCGCGGCGTGGGAGAGTTGCTAGCATGGCCGGGCGAAGCGATCGATGAACACCGCCTTCATCCTCCTGGTGATTGCCGCCCTGCTGGTGATCGTCGGGCTCTGTCAGCCAGTGGCGGCGCGTCTGAGATTGCCGCCGCCGGTCCTGCTGGGTGCCGTCGGGGTCGTGCTGGGTATCCTGCCGTCGGTGATGGCCCGTCTCGGATGGAGCGGGCCGCTCGATGCCTTCGCCGATCTGTTCGTCGACCTGCCGTTCACATCGCAGACCTACATCTACGTTTTCCTGCCGCTCCTGGTCTTCCAGGCCGGCCTCGAAACGGACGTGCGGGCCATGATCCGCGACGCAGCGCCGATCCTGCTGCTGGCGGTCATCGCCACCGTCGTGACCACGGCGGCGATCGGGCTGGCCTTGTGGCCGGTCTCCGGCCGCGCGCTGGTGGTTTGCTTGATGCTGGGTGCGGTCGTGGCGACCACCGACCCGGCCGCCGTGATCGCGATCTTCCGCGACGTCGGCGCCCCCAGCCGCCTGCTGCGCCTGGTCGAGGGCGAGGCGTTGCTGAACGACGCGGCGGCCATCGTCATGTTCACGGTGCTGCTCGGCATGATCATCGCAGGCCGCGAACCCGACGTGATGGGCGGTGTCGTCGACTTCTTCGTCTCGTTCCTGGGCGGCGGCGTGTTCGGTGTCGTCGCGGCACGCATCGTCCTGGTGGCGGTGCCCTGGATGCGCGACGACCGATTGGCCGAGGTGACACTCAGCGTGGCCCTCGCCTATGCCGTTTTCCTCGCTGCCGAAGGGTCGCTGCACGTCTCCGGGGTGGTTGCCGTCCTGGCGGCCGGCCTCACGCTCAATGCGCTCGGCCGTTCGCGCATCACACCCTACAACTGGTCATTCCTGAGCGATCTATGGGACCAGCTCGCCTTCTGGGCGCGCTCCCTCATCTTCGTGCTGGCCTCGATCCTGGTGCCCAAGCTCCTGGGGGACCTCGGCTTGCAGGATCTGCTGCTGCTTGGCGTGCTGATCGCGGCGGCGTTCGGCGCCCGCCTGCTGGTGTTGTTCGTGCTGCTGCCGCCGCTGGAACAGTTCAAGCTCACCCAGCCGATCGACGGCGCCTACAAGATCGTCATGACCTGGGGCGGCCTGCGCGGTGCGCTGACCCTCGTGCTGGCGTTGGCGGCGACGGAGCACGCAGCCCTCGGCGCAGCGAACCAGCGCTTCGTGGCGACGCTTGCCACCGGCTTCGTGCTCTTCACGCTGTTCGTGAACGGCACGACGCTGCGGGCGATGATCTCCCTGCTCGGCCTCAACCGCCTGTCGCCGCGCAACCAGGTGCTGCGCGATCGCGTGCTCGCGCTCGCCTATAGCGAAGTGACCGACATGGTGCGCACCCTCGCCGGCGATCATGGCGTCGGCGAGGCCGCGGTCGAGCAGGTGATCAAGCCCTATCGCAAGTGGATCGCCGCCGCCGATGCGCGGGACGCCGCCGAGCGGCTGAGCGAGCGCGACCGGCTGGCGGTCGCACTCGTGGCGCTCGCCAACCAGGAGCGCGTGCTGGCGCTCAATGCGCGCGCCGATCGCATCGCCTCGCCGGGCACCGTGCAGGTGCTGCTGCACAATGCCGACACGCTGGTCGAGGGTGCACGCGGCGACGGCCGCTTCGGCTATCGGCGGGCAGCGCGCGCCACCCTGCGCCTGCAGCCCAGCTTCCACCTCGCCTATTGGGTCTACCGTCATTTCGGCACGCCGTACTTCCTGGTGGCGCGCCTGGCGGATCGGGTCGAGCTCCTGCTGTTGAGCCGCCTGCTGGTCGACCGGTTGCTGCTGTTCAACGAGCAGCACTTCAGCGCGATCGCCGGCAAGCGCATAGCCCGCCTCACGAAGGAGATCCTGGACCGTCGCCATGAGCGCGTGCGCGACGCCCTGGACGTGGTGCGCCGGCAGTACCCTGACTACGTGGCCGCGCTCGAGGAAAGGTTCCTGCGCCAGTCCGCCCTGCGCCAGGAGATCAGCCGCTACCAGGCGCTGTACGACGAAGGCCTGATCCCGCGCGAGCTCTTGGACGACCTGCTGCGCAGCGCGGCCAGCCAGCATATTCGCGAGCTGCGCCCTCGCTTCGATCTCGGTCTAAACACGCGCCGCCTGGTCGAGCGCCTCGACCTGCTGGCCGGGCTCGACGAGCAGCATCTGGACCGAGTCGCCCGCCTGCTGCGGCCGCGCTTCACGGTGCCCGAGGAGATGATCATCCGCACCGGCGAGTCTTCGAGCGACTGCTTCTTCATCGCCTCCGGCGCGGTCGAGGTGCGGCGGCCGGGCCAGCGCATTCGGTTGGGCAGCGGCGAGTTCTTCGGCGAGCTTGCCCTGCTCACCGGCCAGCCGCGCCAAGCCGACGTGGTGGCGCTCACCTATTGCCGGCTCCTCGTGCTGCGCAAGGCCGACTTCGAGAAGTTCATGGCCGACAATCCGGAAGCGCGCGAAGCGATCAAACGCGTCGCCGACTCGCGGCTGGAGATGAACCGCGAACGCCAGACCCAACTCCCGGCCGGCTTGTCATCCCGAGCGTAGCGAGGGACCTTTGAGGCAACAGGAAAGGTCCCTCGGCCTTCGGCCTCGGGATGACAGCGGGTCGCGCTCCGATCAGTAAAGCAAATGGCTGCTGCGGCGCGCCGCGAAGTCGTCGAGACCGGGTTGCCACGAGCGCGCGATTTCCTTGGGATCGCCGCCGGCCTTGACCGCTTCGAGCGAAGCCCGTGAGCCCAGGAGGCCCAGCGTGCGGTCGATCTGGAAGCGGTCTGGGTGCAAGTTCCAGAGTGCCGCCATCAACTCGAGCCCGAGCAATGGGGTGTCCAGGCGGTTGCGGTCGGTCAGCGTGATCCGCACGCCGTTGCAGACCTGCCCCGGGTAGACCCATTCGCGCGGCGTGAAGCTCGTGGCCTC
>JAFAKN010000710.1 GCA_019235415.1 Alphaproteobacteria bacterium | reverse complement strand
TGACCTTGCATGTCGGCGCCGGGACCTTCCAACCGGTGCGCAGCGAAGATACCGAGCGGCATGTCATGCACGCCGAGTGGGGCGAGGTCCCCGAGGCAACGGCGGCGGCGATCGAGCAGGCGCGGGCGGACGGCGGCCGCATCGTCTCGGTCGGGACCACGGCGCTCCGGCTGCTGGAGACGGTGGCGCGGCAGCACGACGGGCCGGTCGTCGGCTGGAACGGCGAGACTGACATCTTCATCGTCCCGGGCTTCGGCTTCCGGGTCGTCGATCTGCTGCTGACTAACTTTCACCTGCCGCGCTCGACCCTGTTCATGCTGGTGGCGGCCTTCGCCGGCCTCGAGCGCATGCAGGAGGCCTACCGGCACGCCGTGCGCCAACGCTACCGCTTCTATTCCTACGGCGATTGTTGTTTGTTGCGCCGATGAGCCTTTCCTTCGAGCTGTTGGCACGCGACGGTGCGGCGCGCCGCGGGCGCCTCACGACGGCGCACGGCACCGCCGAAACCCCCGCCTTCATGCCGCTGGCGACCGGCGGGACGGTGAAGGCGATGCTGCCGCAATCGGTCGCCGGGACGGGCGCCGAGATCGTGCTCGGCAACACTTTCCATCTCATGCTGCGGCCCGGCGCGGAACGCGTCGCGGCACTTGGCGGCTTGCACAAATTCATGAACTGGCCCGGTCCGATCCTCACCGATTCGGGCGGCTTCCAGGTGATGTCGCTCAGGGAGCTGCGCAAGCTCGACGCCGACGGCGTGACCTTCCGCTCGCCGATCGACGGAACGCAGCACCGCCTCACGCCCGAGCGCTCCATCGACATCCAACGGCTGCTCGACGCCGACATCACCATGTCGTTCGACGAGTGCACCAGCTGGCCTGTCGAAGAGGAGGCTGCAGCGGCGTCCATGCGGCTCTCCATGAATTGGGCCGAACGGGGCAAGCGGGCCTTCGTCGAACGGCCGGGCTATGGGCTGTTCGGCATTGTCCAGGGCAGCACCTATCCCAAGCTGCGGGCCGAGAGCGTGAGCGCGCTCACCGCGATCGGCTTCGACGGCTATGCCGTCGGCGGCCTCGCCGTGGGCGAAGGCCAGAAGGCGATGTTCGATACGCTCGACGTCACGCTGCCGCTGCTGCCGGCCGATCGGCCGCGCTATCTGATGGGCGTCGGCCGGCCGGCCGACATCGTGGGCGCGGTCCGCCGCGGCATCGACATGTTCGACTGCGTGCTGCCGACACGCGGCGGCCGCACCGCCCAGGCCTTCACGCGGCGCGGCGAGCTCAACCTGCGCAATGCGCGGCATCGCGACGATCCGCGGCCGATCGACGAGCAATGCCCCTGCCCTGCCTGCCGCCATCACAGCAGGGCCTACCTGCATCATCTCGTGCGCACCGAGGAGATCCTCGCGGCGATGCTGCTGACGTGGCACAATCTACAATACTATCAGGACCTGATGCGCGGCTTGCGCGATGCCATCGCGGCGGGCGCGCTCGACTCGTGGGTGGCGTCCTTCGAGCGCGAGCAGGCACTGGGCGACATCCCCGCGGTTTGCGATGGAGGCAAGCAAGATGCCCAATGAGGCGTTGATCGTCATCGACGTCCAGAATGACTTCTGCGAAGGCGGCGCGCTCGCGGTCGCCGGCGCGGCAGCCGTCGTACCCGTGGTCAATCGCCTAATCGCCAAGCACGACCACGTGGTCCTGACGCAGGATTGGCATCCGCCGGGTCACGCGTCGTTCGCCAGCGCCTGGTCGGGCGGCGTGCCGTTCAGCACGGTCCAGTTCCCGTACGGGCCGCAGACCCTGTGGCCCGACCACTGCGTGCAGGGAACGCCGGGGGCTGCGTTCCATCCCGGGCTGGCGACCGACAAGGCCGAGGTCGTGGTCCGCAAGGGCTTCCATCCTGGAATCGATTCCTACTCGGCGTTCCGCGAGAACGACCGCATGACCCGCACCGGCCTCGACGGCTACCTGAAGGCGCGGGGCTTCACGCGCGTGGTGCTGTGCGGGCTGGCGCTCGACTACTGCGTGGCATGGACCGCGATCGACGCGCGGCAGGCCGGGTTCGACGTCGGCATCGTGCAGGAGGCGACGGCCGCGATCGACCTCGAGGGCAGCAAGAAGCGCATGTTGAACGAGATGCGCCTGGCCGGCGTGAAGCTGAATTTGACCGCGTAGCATCATCATTGGAGCGCTGACCTCCTGGTCCGCTCATCCTCAGATGCGGACCAGGAGGTCCGCGCTCCAATGAGAGCATAACCCCTCCGTCCGCTTCGCGGACACCTCCCCAACTTCGTTGGGGAGGAGGATCAGACCCGCTCCAGGGCCAGCGCGATGCCTTGGCCGACGCCGATGCACATGGTGCAGAGGGCGCGTTTGCCGCCGGTCACCTCGAGCTGGTTGAGCGCAGTGATGATCAGCCGGCCGCCCGAGGCGCCCAGCGGATGGCCGAGCGCGATGGCGCCGCCGTTGGGATTGACGTTGTCGGCATCGTCGGCGAGGCCGAGCTGGCGCAGCACGGCCAGCGCCTGGGCGGCGAAGGCCTCGTTGAGCTCGATGGTGTCGAAGTCGCGTATCGTCATGCCGAGCTTGGCGAGCAGCTTCTGCGTCGCCGGCGCCGGACCGATGCCCATGACGCGCGGCGGCACGCCGGCCGACACCGTCGCCAGAATGCGCGCGCGCGGCGTGAGGCCGTTGGCCTTGGCCGCGCTCTCCGAGGCGACGATCATGGCGCACGCGCCGTCGTTGATGCCCGAGGCGTTGCCGGCGGTCACCGAGCCGCCCTCGCGGAACGCCGCGGGCAGCTTGGCCAGGATCTCCATCGTGGTGTCGGGCCGCGGATGCTCGTCCTTGTCGACGACGGTCTCGGTCTTGCCCTTCTTGACGCAGACCTTGACGATCTCCTTGGCGAAGAAGCCGCGCTCCTGGGCGGCCTTGCAGCGGCGCTGGCTGCGATAGGCGAAGGCGTCCTGGTCGGTGCGGCTGATCTGGTGCTCGCCGGCCACGTTCTCCGCTGTCTGGCCCATCGTGTCGACGCCGTAGGCGGCCTTCATGCGCGGATTGATGAACCGCCAGCCCAGCACCGTGTCCTCGAGCTTCATCGAGCGGTCGAACGGACCTTCCGGCTTGCCCATGACATAGGGCGAGCGGGTCATGCCCTCGACGCCGCCGGCGATGATCATGTCGGCCTCGCCGAGCTTGACAGCGCGCGCCGCGTGCCCCGCGGCCTCCAGGCCCGAGCCGCACAGCCGGTTGATCGTGGCGCCGGCCACCTCGACCGGCAGGCCGGCCAGCAGGCCGGCCATGCGCGCCACGTTGCGATTGTCCTCGCCGGCCTGATTGACGCAGCCGTAGATCACGTCGTCGACGGCGCCCCAGTCGACGTCGGCATTGCGCTCGATCAGCGCCTTGATCGGATGGGCAGCGAGGTCGTCGACACGCACCGCCGCCAGCCCGCCGTTGTAGCGTCCGACCGGTGTGCGGATCGCGTCGCAGATAAAGGCTTCGGTCATCCTGGGGTCCTCCCGGCACTCGATCGTGCCGAGTAGCATCGCCTCAGGACATTGCCAATGCCTCGCCGTCAGGGGCGCCATGCGTGGCGGCGCGACCAAACACGGCGTACTGCGCATAGCCGCCGTACGGCCGTTCGAGGCGGGAGAGCCGGCCGCCCTCACCCTCGAGGTGCCTGAGCTCGCTTTCCAGCGCGTCGCGCGGCGTCACGTGGAACTGCCGCAGCCAGCGTCGCAGCCCGGAGCGCAGCAGCGGTCCCAGCCGCTCCTGGCCACCGAAATCGACGATGTGCAGCTCGCCGTCCGGCGCCAGCCACAGCACCGCCTGCCTGACGGCGGCCCGCCATTCGGGGATCATGGACAGGCTGTAGGAGAACACGATGCGCGAGAACGACGGCACGCCGAACAGCAGCGCCGGGTCGAACCGGGTCGCATCACCCAGCGACAGCTCGATGCGCTGTGACAGGCCAGTGCGCTGCACCCTGTGGCGGGCCGTCATCAGCATCTCGCTCGAAATATCGATGCCGTAGAACTGCGCGGCAGGCCAGGCGCGCGCTGCCAGGACGAGATTGCGCGCCGTGCCGCAGCCGACCTCCAGCACGCGTGCGCCGCGCGGCGGCGCCAGCCCCTCGATCAGCCGATCGCGGCCAAACAGGTAGTATTTGCGCGTGAAATCGTAGACGTGCCGCTGGTGGCGGTACATTCGGTCCATCAGGACCGACGCCGCGGCTTCCTTCACGCGTTGGCCTTCAGGACGTAGAGGTGGAAGCCGCCGTAGATCGCCGAACGGTCGCGCCCGGTGAAGGAGTGCGATGCCTCTTCTTCGTACGTCCAGCGATCGAGGATGGCGGAGTCGACCCGCCCCGGCAGCAGCGAGGGTATCGCGGCCGTTCGGAAGATGACGCGCGCACCCGGACGTGCCGTCCGAGTGATTTCCCGCCACAGGGCGTTGAGCTGCTGGTCGGTCATCCAGTCCTGAGCGTCGAGCAGGACGTAGCGATCGCGCGACGCGTCGGGGCAGGCCGCGAGGTATTCCGTGACCGAGCGGTTGAGCACCTCGACGCGATCGACGCGGGCGCGGACGGCATCGAACTGCTCGCGCCTGAGATAGGGCGGCAGCGGACCATCGTCCTCGTCGCTGTAGCGACGGCCGAAGGCCTGCCAGGCGAAGTAGTTGTCGTTGAGGCTGAAGCCGCAGGCCAGGCGTTCCACCCGCTCGCGCAGGACGTCGCCCATCGTGCTGCCGCCGGCCAAAGCCTCGTACTGCGCCGGCGGGATTCCCAGGCCGTAGAGCGTCAGTCGGGTGCCGGTGGCCCAGCGTACGGCCGGCTTGTCGAACAGCGGCGCCAGCATGCTCTCGAAGAACAGGCGCTGCTCTTCCAACGACCTGGCACTCAGGATCTCGCTCAGGTTGACGCCGTAGACCCGCGCCGTCGTGTGGGCGATGCCGATGAACCGGCCCAGCACGCCATGGCGATAGGCGTTACGGGCGAAGATTGAGATGCGCCGCCGGCCCAGGTCCTGAACCGTCCGGCCCTCCCAATACGACCGGCTATGCGCGTCGAGATGCGGCGCGATCAACCGTTCGTAGGCCTCGATATTGGCCTCGTCGTCAGCCGCGCCGAAGAAGCGGTAAAACATGTCCCACGACGGCAGGCGACTGGCGGCGACCAATTTCAGACGATTGAGCGCGACGTGGGCGCGGCTGAGATCGACGGCGGTGATATGCGCCGGGTCGGCCGTGAGATAGGACAGGACGTTGCAGCCGCCCGAGGCGATGGCCACGACGTGGCTCGATGGATCGACCTCGAGGGCCTCGAGGTCGATCTCGGGATCTTCCCATATCTGGGTGTAGACCAGTCCCTGGAAGAGCCGCTCGAACAACCGCTCCAGGAGCCCTTCCCGGGAGAAGGCGCGACTGCGCCGCACGGCCTTCTTCAAGCGGACATGGCTCTCGCTCTTTTCACGCGGGCGAAACGCCGGCTTGACCAATCCCATCCACCCTGCACGGATTCAATCCCCAATATATAGACTTGGATTGGTTCCATTTTGATGACGACGGTCCCGACCGGATGAATTGACCGTGTCCGCTACCGTACCGGCTGTTCGGCCGCGCTTGGGGTCGGCGATCAATTGGCGGTAGACGTCCAGATAGTCGTTTGCCATGCGGCGCGCCGTGAACCGTTCCTCGAAGCGCGCCCGAATGCCTTGCCGGGAGAGCGAGCCCAGCCGGTTGACGATCGCGTGCGCGGCCTCTTTCTCGCTCTCGACGACGAAGCCGGTCACGCCGTCCTCCACCACTTCGCGGACGGAGCCTGCGGGATAGGCGATCACCGGAGTGCCGCAAGCCATGGCCTCGATCATCACCAAGCCGAACGGCTCGGGCCAGTCGATCGGCAGCAGCAGTGCCATCGCCCCGCTCAGGAACGCCGACTTGTCGCGATCGCCGATCTCGCCGATGAAATCCACGCCGGGCATGCCGAGCATAGGACGGATCTCATGCTCGAAATAATCGCGGTCGGCACGATCCACCTTGGCGGCGATCTTGAGCGGCAGCTTGCACAGCTGGGCGATGTTGATCGCCCGGTCGATGGCCTTTTCCGGCGAGATGCGACCGAGCACGGCAAGGTATCCGGGTGTCGTCGGCATCGGTCTCAGCAGGTCTGCAGGCAGGCCGTGGTAGATGGTGCGCAGCCAGCGGGCCTGCGGTACCGGCCGCCGCTGGGCGTCGGAGATGCTGATCACGGGGACCGAGCCGAACAAATTGAAAACGGTCTGGTGCTCCGGCAGGTCGAGGCGGCCGTGCATGGTCGTCACGAAGGGCGTCGGCTGCCGCGCAAACAGCGAGAACGGCAAGTAATCGAGGTGAAAATGCAGGACGTCGAACTCGTCGGCCCGCCGGCGGACGGCTTCCAGCATGGAGATGTGCAGTGCCATCGGGTCGCGGACCGCGTCGTCCAAGCGCAGCGCGCGAGGCCAGATCGCATCGAGTTGGGCCGCCGTGCGCGAATCGCCGGACGCGAACAGGGTGACATCATGTCCCAGCGCCACCAGTTCCTCGGTTACCCAAGAGACGACGCGTTCAGTTCCCCCATAAAGTTGGGGGGGAATTGCCTCAGTCAAAGGTGCGATTTGCGCGATGCGCATCGTGGTCTACCTCCTTGCCCCGCCGACGGGGGTGACCAATATAGAGTTCAACTCAGCTATGTCGTTTTGTCTGTAACGGACTGCGCGTAGGTGAGTTGCAATGAGCTGGGATGGATCGCGTCAGTAGCTACGCAAGGCGGCCTGTCGGTTTCCTGCTGCATTATGTGCGGCAGCGGCCGACCTCGCACGTCCTGATTTTGCTTGCGGTGGTTGGCGCGGCGGGCTGCTCGGTCAGTGCGCAGTACGCCATCAAGTTTCTGGTCGACGCGCTGGCGCTCGGGCCCGGCAACACGACGCTGTGGCTGGCGTTCGCCCTGCTTGCTCTCTTGGCCGCCGGCGACAATCTGCTGTGGCGCGTCGCCGGGTGGATCGCGAGCTATGCCTTTGTCGGCGTCACGGGCGACCTGCGCAGCGAGCTGTTCCGCCATGTCATGGGCCATGCGCCGAGCTACTTCGTGCAGCGCCTGTCCGGAACGCTGACGGGCCGCATCACGGCGACCTCCAACGCGGCCTTCGCCCTGGAGAACCTGTTCACCTGGAACATCCTGCCGCCCTGTGTCGCGACCGCGTGCGCCATCGCCTTTCTCGTGGCGGTGAGCGTGCCGGTGGCGGCGGCGGTGACGGTGGCGGCGGCGCTCGTCATGTTGATGCTGTTCCGCCTGGCTGCGCACGGAACCCCGCTGCATCAGGGCTTTGCCGATCATGCCGCACGCGTCGAAGGCGAGTTGGCCGACGTCATCGGCAACATGCCGCTGGTGCGCAGCTTCGGGGCCGTCGGCCGCGAGCATGCACGCATCGCGAGCACCATCAGCCGCGAGATGGGCGCCCGGCGGCTGAGCCTGCAGTACCTCGAAAAGCTGCGGCTGCTGCATGCCACCATCACCGTCGTGCTGACGGTGAGCGTCTTGTCGTGGGCGATTGTGCTTTGGCAGAACGGCCAAGCGACCGCGGGCGATGTGGTGCTGGTTTGCACCTTGGGCTTCACGGTGCTTCACGCGACGCGCGATCTCGCCGTCGCACTGGTCGACGCCACGCAGCACATGGCGCGGCTGGCGGAAGCGATCGATGTCCTGCTGCAGCCGCACGAGCTGCGCGAGCATCCCAAGGCGGTGCCGCTGGTGCCGCGCGGGCAGAGCATCGTGTTCGAAAACGTCTCCTTCGCCTACCCCGGCGGAACGCGGGTGTTCGACGAGTTCAGCCTGCTGATCGGGGCGGGATGCCGCACCGGCCTGGTCGGCCCCTCGGGCAGCGGCAAGTCGACGCTGCTGGCGCTGCTGCAGCGCTTCCACGATCTCGACGCCGGCCACATCCTGATCGACGGCCAGGATATCGCGCATGTGACGCAGGAAAGCCTGCGGGCGGCGATCTCCTTCGTGCCGCAGGACATCTCTTTGCTGCACCGTTCCATCCTGGAGAACATCCGCTACGGGCGCCCGGAGGCGACCGACAAAGAGGTCAGGCTGGCAGCCGAAGCGGCCCGCTGCGATTTCATCGACACCTTGCCGCAGGGCTTCGACACGATCGTCGGCGAGCGCGGCACGCGGCTCTCGGGCGGCCAGCGCCAGCGGCTGGCCATCGCCCGCGGGCTCCTGAAGGATTCGCCGATCGTGCTGCTCGATGAGGCGACGTCCTCACTCGACAGCGAATCGGAGGAGCTGATCCGCGAGGCGCTCGACCGGCTGATGCAGGGCCGCACCGTCGTCGCCATCGCCCATCGGCTGTCGACCTTGCGCAGCTTCGACCGCATCGTCGTGCTCGACCAGGGCCGGCTGGTGGAGGACGGCTCGCCCGACGAGCTGCTGCTGAAGCGTGGCCCCTACCGCACGCTGGTCGAGGGCGAGCTGGCCCGCCTCCGCCGCGCAGCCTGACGTCTTACCCGCAGCCGCGAGTCCACTCGAATGTCATCCCGAGGCCGTTAGGCCGAGGGATCCTTCCCGCTGCCGAAGGATCCCTCGCTGCGCTCGGGATGACAGAGCTCCGGGAGGTCGCGCGACCGGGGTTACCCCCGACCGAGGAGGTCCGCGCTCCATGCATCACTTGACCGGTTGACCGGTTAGGTACAGGGTGAAGCGCATGACGGCCGACACCGCCCCCTGCTTTGCCGTGTTCGACGCGCCGATCGGTCCGTGCGGTATTGCATGGACCGAACAGGCGATCGTCGCCTTCACGCTGCCCGAGCGCACCGCGGAAAAGACGGCGGCGCGGCTGCGGCGCCGCTGGCCGGCTGCCGTGCAGGCCTCGCCCCCGGCCTGGGTGACCGCAACCATCGACAAGGTGTTGCGGCTGCTGCACGGGGACAAGGTCGACCTCAGCGACGTTCCCCTGGATCTCGCGACATCGCCCGGATTCCATCGGCGGGTCTACGAGGTGGCGCGCGCCATTCCGCCCGGGCACACCATGACCTATGGCGAGATCGCCAAGCGTCTCGGCGTACCGCACGAGTCGCGTGAGGTCGGCCAGGCGCTCGGCCGCAATCCCATTGCCGTCATCGTCCCGTGCCATCGCGTCCTGGGCGCCGATGGCAAGATGGGCGGCTTCTCGGCTACCGGCGGCGTCGCGACCAAGCGGCGCATCCTCGAGATCGAGGGCGCTGCCGCGCTCGGCGCCGGCCCCCTGTTCGAGTCTTTGAAGTAGATGTCGTCCCGAGCGCAGCGAGGGAGCTTTCCCGCTAGCGCAAAGGTCCCTCGCCCGAGGCTCGGGAAGACGGAGGGCTTCGGCTTCGAACCTGGCGAAGCCGTGGCGCATTTGCGCGAAGCCGATCCGGGCCTGAGGCTGGTCATCGATGCGGCCGGACCGTTCGCCATGGAGCTCAAGTCGGCGCGCAGCGTCTTTGCGTCGCTCGCCGAGGCGATCGTCTACCAGCAGCTCTCCAACAAGGCGGCGGCCACGATCTTCGCTCGCCTGTGCGACCATTTCCCACGCGG